>JACPPM010000339.1 GCA_016191015.1 Acidobacteriota bacterium
CCACCAACCGAGTCAAACGGGATCACGTCCCTCACACCACAGTACATCATAGACACCCCATAATCCAACCCGCTAGCGCACCCGCCAGCCCTGTTCAAAACCCTGGGGAAAAAGTATGAAAAAACACCCTCGAAAAACGCAAAAAAACACCTTGACGAGGACTTAGGAGACATCTGCGGTTTCCGGGACTTTGCCGTAGCCTTGTCGACCGGCTCGGGGAATCTTGACTCGAACGGCAAACAGTGTTATTCGTATGAGGAAACTGGCACACGTAAATCATTGCAGGTTCGAGTGATAGGGAAGTGGCGATGCCGGGATACAGGGCGAGGTGCCGGGGAGGTTTGGGCGCGAGGACGGGGGGGCAGATTGAGAGAACGGCCGGCGGCGGAGGATGTCGCGCCGGCTTGATCGAGGTTGTTGAATGAGGTGCCTCTCGGAGAAGGCGCGATGAACGACAAGAAGGCTTCGAGGAAGAAGTTGATCATTCCGGTTGGGGAAGGGACGGAGGAAGGCGAAGGCACGATGGCGGATTCGGAAAAGGATCGGGCGGTGCTGCCTCCCATCAAGCACGAGGATATCGAAATAAGCTTCGAAGACACCGGCAGTGTGCCACAGAGCATGGTCGATCGAGCTCTGCAGCTCGAGCCCCCGGCGCCGCCCGAAGGAGAGCCGGCAGCGACCCCGAAACCGGCTCAACCGCCGCCGCCGGTTCCGCGGCTCGAGGACTTTGCCGAATACCAGGCGCTCGCACAGGAGAACCAGAAGCTCGCGCACGAAAAGATGGTTCTGGCCGATCAGATACGCCGCAAGATGGCGGACTTCGAGAATTACAAGAAGCGGATGGAACGTGAGCGGGTGGAATTCCAGTCCTACTCCAATTCTCTGCTCGTCACCGATCTGCTCCCGTTCCTCGACAACCTCGAGCGTGCACTCACGCACACCAACCACGAAAGCAACAAGGCGTTTGTCGACGGTGTGGAGCTGATCTACCGGCAGGTCCGCGAGATGCTGAACCGGTACGGTGTGCGGAGCCTGGAGACGGTCGGAACTCCGTTCGATCCGAATTTTCATCAGGCGATCGGGTTCGTTGAGACGTCGGAAGTTCCCGACGGGCATGTCGCCGAGCAGCTCATGACCGGATACATGATGCATGACAGGTTGCTGCGTCCGGCGAGTGTCCGGGTTGCACGTGCGCCCGCGGGTGTCCCTGAGGCGGCGGCGGAGGCGATGCCTGTCGCCGAGAAGGAATGAAGACGGAGGAGCGCTCGTCCCGTTGCATGCACTAACGATGATCGCAACAGTCGAGAATCTGAGCCCGGCCTCATCCGAGGAGTCCCTCGCCGGCACGACAAACCGGGTTCGCATGCCAGTCACGAGCCCCGGGCTCATGGCTAACGGTCACTGGCTACTGGCTAACGGCTTTTCTTAGAGGAAAAAATGGGACGGATAATCGGTATTGATCTTGGGACGACCAACAGTTGCGTCGCATACCTGGAGGGGTCCGAGCCCCACGTGATTCCGAACCAGGAGGGGGCACGGACGACTCCGTCGATCGTGGCCTTCACCGACAAGGGGGAGCGGCTTGTTGGGCAGCTTGCGAAGCGCCAGTCAATCATCAACCCGAAGGGGACGCTGTACGCGGTCAAGCGGCTGATCGGGCGCAAGTACCAGTCGGCCGAAGTTGAGGAGGCGACGAGGCGGCTGCCGTACTCGCTCTCCTCCGCCGCCAACGGCGATGTGCGCATCAAGGTGGCCGAGAAGGACTGGTCTCCACCGGAGGTTTCGGCGATCGTGCTGCAAAAGCTGAAGGAAGCTGCCGAGGCGTTTCTCCACGAGAAGGTTGATGATGCCATCGTGACATGCCCTGCATATTTCAACGACAGCCAGCGGCAAGGCACACGTGAC
Organism: Acidobacteriota bacterium; assembly: GCA_016191015.1. Classification (GTDB taxonomy): domain Bacteria; phylum Acidobacteriota; class CAIWXX01; order CAIWXX01; family CAIWXX01; genus JACPPM01. The sequence goes on from JACPPM010000339.1 coordinate 1,906, forward strand.
GCCGGCATCATCGCCGGCCTCAACGTGATGCGGATCATCAATGAGCCGACGGCGGCAGCACTCGCCTACGGCCGCAATCGCAAGAACGCTGAGACCATCGCCGTGTTCGACCTGGGGGGGGGCACGTTCGACATCTCGATCATGGAGTTCGAGGAGGGCGTTTTCAAGGTCCTGTCGACGGCAGGGGACACGTATCTGGGCGGCGAGGATTTCGACCAGCGCGTCATGGAGCACATCATCGCGGAGTTCAAGGAGACGACTGGCATCGAGCTCAAGAACGACAAGATGGCGCTGCAGCGCGTCAAAGAGGCGGCAGAGAAGGCGAAGTGCGAACTGTCGACGGCGGTCGAGACGGAACTAAACCTGCCGTTCATCTCGGGCGACAAGACCGGCCCCAAGCACCTCGTCACCAAGCTCACTCGCAGCAAGTTGGAACAGCTCTGCGATGGGCTGCTCGAGCGGACGAGGGGTCCGTGCGAGCAAGCGCTGGCCGATGCCAAGCTGACTGCTGATAAGATCGATGCCGTGCTTCTTGTCGGCGGGCAGACTCGCATGCCCAAGGTCAGCCAGATGGTCGAGAAGATTTTCGGGAAGATCCCGAACAACTCGATCAACCCGGACGAGGTCGTCGCCATCGGCGCGGCGATCCAAGGCAGCATCATCAAAGGCGACGTCCAGGATCTGATCCTCATGGACGTGACGCCGCTCTCGCTCGGAATCGAGACGAAGGGGGGCACGTTTACGAAGATCATCGAGCGAAACACGTCGATCCCGGCGACCAAGACGATGACATTCACCACCGTTCAGGACAACCAGAAGATGGTGCGCGTGCACGTGCTGCAGGGCGAACGTGAGATCTCGGAGCTCAACAAGTCGCTCGGAGTCTTCATGCTCACGGGCATCCCCGACGCGCCGGCGGGCACGCCGCACATTGACGTCAGTTTCACGATTGACGCCAACGGAATCGTGCAGGTCACCGCCGTCGATCGCGCCTCCGGGAACAAGCAGGAGGTCCAGATTACGGCCAGCAGCGGACTGACCGAAAGCGAGATCCAGCGTATGATTGAATCGGCGCGGCAGTACTCGGATGAGGACAAGGCGCGCAAGGACAAGATCAAGTACCAGACGAGGCTCGAGAGCCTGATCGCAGCGACTCAGGCGGCGTTCAACGAGGTGCAAAACCTGATCAAGCCGCAGGACAGGCAGACGTTCGAGACGGCGATGGACGAGGCGAAGAAGGCCCTGGAGACAGCGGACTCCGAGGAGTTGAAGATCGCCTACAACCACCTCGACCTCGCCTCCAGAAACGTCAGCAACGCCCTGATGCAGCAGTTCGGAACCGAGCAGAAGAAGGCCGAGATTCCCAAGCCTTCGTAGCCGTCTGGTGGAGATGAGGCCGTGATCTCTCGGGTTAATCGTGCGCCGTGTACGGAGGAGGAGTGTCGGAAGGAGTGAGCAAACGAGACTATTACGAGGTGCTCGGGGTCGCGCGGAGCGCGGGCGAGCAGGACATAAAGAGCGCCTACCGGAAGCTCGCTGTCAAGTATCATCCGGACAAGAACCCCGGAGATAAGAACGCCGAGGAAAGATTCAAGGAGGCCGCCGAGGCTTACAGCGTGCTGAGCGATTCGGACAAACGGCGGCAGTACGACACCTATGGGCACCAGGGGGCAGCGGGAGGAGGGTTCGGCGGTTTCGACCCGGCAGTCTTCACAGGGTTCGAAGACATCCTCGGTGATTTCTTCGGGTTCGGCGACGTCTTCGGTGGCGGCCGCCGACGTCGTTCCGGCCCGCAGCCGGGTCAGGATCTCCGGTTCGACGTGGAGCTGACGTTCGAGCAGGCGGCGCACGGGTATGAGACGAAGGTGCGGGTTCCGAGGATGGAGAATTGCGAGGGGTGCGGTGGGAGCGGGAGCACAACCGGGAACCGCGCCACATGCCCCTCTTGCCACGGGCGCGGGCAGGTCCGGTACCAGCAGGGCTTCTTCTCGATCAGCCGGACGTGCTCGCACTGTCAGGGCGAGGGACGGATCGTGAAGGATGCCTGCCCCACCTGCCGGGGCCAGGGACGGACCAAGAAAGAAAGGACACTCTCCCTCAAGATCCCCGCCGGTGTCGACAATGGGAGCAGGCTGCGGCTGCAGGGCGAGGGAGATGCCGGTCCCGACGGCGGACGCAGAGGAGATCTGTACGTCTTCGTCCACGTGCAGGAGCATGAGTTCTTCAAGCGAGAGGACAACAACGTCTATTGCACGATCCCGATCAGCTTCGCTCAGGCGGCCCTCGGAGACACCCTGCGGGTGCCGACGCTTCACGGAGAGGAGATTCTGAAGATCCCGGACGGGACGCAGACAGGGACCGTCTTCCGTCTCGAGGGCAAAGGGATTCCGAGCCTCGATGGCTACGGCCGCGGAGATCAATACGTGGCCGTCACCGTTACCGTCCCGCGGCGTCTGACGAGGGAGCAGAAGAAATTGTTGCAGGAGTTCGCCGAGCTCTCGGAGGCACAGGGCGAGGACAAGACGGTTTTCGAAAAGGTCAAAGACATTTTCAACTAAGGATGTACCCGGTCTCCCGGCCTGACGATCCGTGCTCCTGCATGACCGAGATCGAGCCGAAGGGGAGCGCCGGCGGATGTACCGATCTGGTGGCGCGAGAGCAGGCAGAACCGGGCCTTTCAAGACGGTCCCGGCGTCGTTCGTGATGAGGGCCGGTGTCCGTCGGCCAGGACAATCTTCGCACCCCCATGTGACGCGAATCACACGATTCCGAAATTTTCCGTTGACAGCGGCTCCGGCCGTGGTTAGATTCTAGGGTCCGATTTTGGTCAGGAGATCAACCATGAGAGAGGGTTTAGTGAGCGCCTTGGCGGTGCTCGGAGTGGTGGTTTTTTCGGGTCCGAAGGTGAGCGCAAATGAGATCAGCGGGGACGAGGCGAGCCTCTACGCGAAAGCGACGGCGGAGAAGGATGCCGCGGCGCGAGCAGCGCTGCTGGAGTCCTATCTGCAGCAGTATCCGGAGGGGGCGTACAAGATCCAGTCGAATTACTTTCTCACCCTTGCGTATCGGGAGCTGAATCAGCCGGAGAAGATGATGCAGGCGGGGGAGGAGACGCTGAAGCTGGATGCCGAGAACATCGACGTGCTCCTGCTTTTGGCAGACCGATATTCGAATCAAGCCGCAACCTTCGAAAAGTCCATCGCGTATTCCGACCGATGCATCCAGGCGTTGGAAAAGAAGGAAGCTGGCGCGCCGCCCGCTAACGTCACGACCGAGCAGTGGCACGGGCAGTGCGAGAAGTTAAAGAACGGCGCTGCGTACACGAAGGCGCTGGTCCTCGGCAAGAAGGCACTCGCGGGAAAGGACTATGCCGGCGCCGAAGCGCCACTGAAGCAGGCGTATTCGATTCAGAAGAATCCGATGATTCCGTTCTGGCTTGGTATCGTTTACTCCAAGTCCGGCAAGGTCGACGACGCCATCGCGATGCTCTGCGAGGCCGTTGTGCTGGCCGGCCCGGCCAAGGACCAGGCCCAGAAGGAGCTCGAACGGCTCTATCAGCAAAAGAACCAGTCACTCGACGGACTGCAGCAGAAGATCGAAGAAGCGCGGGCACGGGTCAGCCCGAACACCTAGTCTCGCGTCGCCGTCAGGAAACTTTGCGCGTGAGGGGGGCAATCGGCGTCTCGGAGTGTGCGCCCGGTCGGACCGGTCGATGAGTTGCGGCGCGTCCTCGGGAGGGCGCGGATTACATGTGCGTGGCAGGGCGTCATGACGCGGCTGGTTGCGCAGGATCTCGTCAAAGTTTTCGGTCGCCGGGCTGTCGTGGATCGCGTCAGCTTGACGATATCCACAGGGGAGATCGTCGGTCTGCTTGGACGCAACGGTGCGGGCAAGACGACGACGTTTTCGATGATCGCCGGACAGCTCAGACCCGACAGCGGCCAGATCCGACTGGACGAGACCGAGATCACGAACATTCCTTCCCACGCCCGCGCCCTCAGCGGCATCTCGTATCTGCCTCAGGAGCGTTCCACGTTCCGGAAGCTGACGGTCGAGCAGAATCTGATGCTGGTGCTTCAGGAGCGAGGAATCCGCCGCTCTGATCGGATGAAGCGTGCCGATGAGCTTCTGGACGAATTGGGGCTCCAGCACGTCCGGAAAGCGCCCGCCTACACACTATCCGGAGGGGAAAGCCGCAAGCTCGAGGTGCTCCGGGCGCTGATCCTCCAGCCGAAGTTCCTGATGCTCGACGAGCCCTTCGCCGGCATCGAGCCCATCACGATCGCAGAAATCCAGCAGATTGCAGTCCATCTGCGCAGCAAGGGCATAGGCGTCGTCATCTCCGATCACAACGTCCACGATCTGTTCGAGATCTGCGACCGGGCCTACATCATTGCGGAAGGCAAGGTCCTGATCGAGGGCAGCCCGCTGGAGATCGCCGCCAACCCCGTCGCCAGAACCGCGTTCCTCGGTGAGGAGTTCAAGCTGCCGCTGAAGATTGCCGAGCAGATCGGAGAGGCCGGTTCGTCGTAGAGCACGGAGAGGCGAGCCGGTGCTGTGACGCTCCCTCCCACGATAGAAGCGCTCCCGTCCGCTTAGGTATCGGGCTTGTCCCGCCTGAGATTCGGAGTACGCCTTGCATGCGAGAGTCCATCCAAGCCATGCGGCGGCTGGGATGGCGGTATGACCGCTCCCTAACGCGGCCGAGCCGCAACCTGGATTGGTTGCGTCTCCGCCGCGCGTGAGAGCGTGGAGCGTGGAGAGTGAGAGCGTTCTTCCGAGCCACCTCGATCGGCCGGGACGACCGCTCCGTTCCTGCATTCCTCCCCTCCTGCTTTCCTGAGAGGAGTTCGGAAGATCTAGCCGCCTCACATTTCTTGCTATTTCGTGTCAACACGCAACTTGTAAGACACTATGCTCATTTGACGGCTGCGCCTTGATTGAGGGGCTCGCTCCGCTCGCAGCCGAGATCCGCAATAC
>JACPPM010000341.1 GCA_016191015.1 Acidobacteriota bacterium
ACCAGGCTCTTCACATACTCCATCGCCTCTATCCGTTCCTGCATTCCTCCCTTCCTGCTTTCCTGAGAGGGGGTTCGGAGGATCTCGCCCCCTCGAGAGTCTTGCCATTTCCTGTCAACACGCAACTTGTAAGAAACTAACTTGCCTGGCTCGTAGCTCGGCTACCACTCGCGTCCGCGACCGGCCAGCCGGTGAGTATACCCGACTATTGCACAGATTGTGCAAAATATCCTTGGTATTTTGCAACGTGCATGATAGGATCGTTTTTCGTCGATGCATCCAAGAGGAATTCTGCCGGTCCTTCTGGCGCGTTGCGCACATCGCCGCGTGACAGTGCTCACTGGAGCGCGTCAGACCGGGAAGACAACCCTGGTTCGCGAGCTCCTCCCCGCGGCGACGGGCCTACCGCCTGTCTATTACTCTCTGGATGATCCTGACGAGCGCCTGCGGCTGGCGGCGGACCCGGTCAGGCGGCTCGATCATGGACCACGACTGGTTGTCCTCGATGAGATTCAGAAAGCGCCAGATCTTCTGGACGCGGTGAAGCTGCTGGCCGATTCAGGCAAAGGGCGTCGATTCCTGCTCCTGGGCTCGTCACAGATCCTCTTGCTGAGCAAGGTCAGGGAGACGCTCGCGGGCCGGGCGGCGCTGCTTGAGCTATGGCCGCTCTCGCTGTCCGAGAGGGCTGCTGAGGGTGAGCTTCCGATCTCAGGGATGGATCTGGCCTGGCGCCACGGCGGCGGAGGTCTTTCGCGGCTTGCCGAGCACCCCCGGCGCGTCGAAGACGAGAGGCGGCTGCGGGCGATCGAGGAGGATCACCTGCGATGGGGCGGTTATCCTGCGCTGGGGCAACTCCCAGAGGCCGAACGTACCCCCTGGCTTCGGGACTTCCGCAGGACATACCTGGAGCGTGATCTCGCCGATCTGGGGCGAGTTGACGACCTGGACAACTTTGCCATGGCTCAGAACCTGCTCGCGGCCAGAACCGCACAACTTCTCTCGTACTCAGAGGTCTCCAGGGAGTTGGGCGTCGCCGTCAACACTGTGAAGAAGTATGTGCGCTTCCTGGAGCTCTCCTACCAAGCTGTGCTGCTGCGCCCGTTGCACACGAACCTGATTTCGCGACTGGTCAAGAGCCCGAAGCTCTACATGACGGATCCGGGTCTGGCGAGATTGCTCACCGAGAGGTCCTCACCTGAGGATGGCGCAATATTTGAGACTGCGGTTCTCGACGAGCTTCTCCGATGGGCATCGTGGCAAGTGGAGGCGCCGACTATCCACTTCTTCCGATCGCACTCGGGCGCCGAGGTCGATTTGATCGTGAGGGATTCAGAGAGGCTGATCGCGATAGAGGTAAAGGCGAGCCGTATTTCCAACCGGAGCGACACGAGGAGGGTGAGGAGGTTCCTGGATGCCTGGCGGGCGCCAGGCAGGCAGGCTCCTCGATGGAAGATCGGCTTGCTGGTCAACCGCGGACGCGATACGCTTCAGCTCGATTCGGACATCTGGGCAATCCCCGACTGGAGTTTGTTCGGACCGGTGGAGCCAGATCGAGTGTGAGCTTGTACGATTCTGACCGTTGGCCCCGGGCTTTCGGAGTGTCGCCCCAGAAGCCCTTCGCGGGAAGTTGCCGGGGGCGACTCGATGGACGTGCCCCCCGATCAAGGCTACGGCAAAGTCCCGAAATCCTCCCTGTACGGATCCGTACCAAGGCCGAAGGCCGGTACCCGTACCTGTACCCGTACCCGGAATCAGGCATTTCGGGTACGGGTACGAATTGACTAGAACGGGTCGCGGATGTGACTTTGCCGCAGCCCTGGGGGGACATGCGGTTTGTCCGCCCAACCCGCCAGCCGATATAATCGGCGGCATGTCGCCCCACGCCAAGCTCCTGAAGGATCTTGTCGTCAAGGATTTGCAGGCACGCTATCGCACATCCGTCATGGGGTTCTTCTGGTCGGTGATCAACCCCCTCATCATGGTAGGGCTATTCACGTTTCTCTTTTCGTTGCTACTGAATGTGAGACCTCCGGCCGGCATCCGGAGCTTCGCCCTCTATGTCTTCAGCGGCGTCCTCCCTTGGTTCACGATCCAGGAGGCGCTGTATCGTTCGACTAACTCGATCCTGGAAAACAGCTCGCTGGTGAAGACCATCAGGTTTCCAGCGTCCATCCTGCCCCTCTACCTCGTCATCTCCGGCATCATCAACGAGTCGATCGGCCTTGTGGTGCTGGTGCCCTTGGCAGCGTACAGCCAGGGAGAGCTGTCGCCCGTCTTCCTCCTCATCATCCCAATCCTCGTCCTGCAGGCGATGTTCTGCCTCGGGCTCGGGTGGATACTCGCGACCCTTCAGGTCTATGTCCGCGATACGGTCCAGTTGCTGGGCGTCGTCCTGATGGTGTGGATGTATCTGACCCCGATCTTCTACCCGCCGGATGCTATGCCCCCGGCATATTCGCTGCTGTTGCAGGCAAATCCATTGCACCACCTGCTCCTGATCTACAGATCCGTGCTGGTCGAGTTCGAGCTGCCTCAACCACGAGCCGTGCTTTTCTTCGCAACCGCGAGCCTCGCGCTGTTCTACTGGGGATATGGCGTCATCCGCAGGCGCGGGCGTTCTTTCGCGGACCTGGTCTGAGGATGGCCGTCATCCGCGCCACGAATCTCGGCAAGTGCTATGCTATCTACCGGCAGCCGGCGGATCGCGTCCTCGAGCTCCTCATACGCCGGCGAAGACACACCGAGAGGTGGGCGCTCCGAAACCTGTACTTCGAAGTCGAGCCGGGATCGGTGCTCGGAGTCATCGGCGAGAACGGGTCGGGGAAATCGACGCTGGCGCGGCTCCTGGCCGGGATCAGCGATCCGACCGAGGGATGCCTGGAGATCGATGGGCGCGTCGCAGGGGTGCTCGAGCTTGGCGCCGGCTTTCATCCCGATTTCTCGGGGCGGGACAATATCCTCATGAGCGCCGCGTTTCACGGCTTCTCCCACGCCGAGATCCAGGAGATGCTCCCGCAGATCATCGACTTCAGTGAGCTCGGCGAGGCCATTGATCTCCCCATGCGGACCTACTCGACGGGCATGTTCCTCCGCCTGGGGTTCTCCATTGCAATTCACGCACGCGCCGAGGTGCTGGTCTTCGATGAAGTCCTCGCCGTCGGGGACGAGTACTTCCGGGGCAAGTGCTTCAATCGGATCAACCGACTTCACCAGGAAGGCAAGGCCATCGTCTACGTCTCGCACGACATGGCATCCGTGCGAAACCTGTGCAGCTCGGTGATCATCCTGGAGGAAGGCCGTATTCTGCGTCGTGGATCACCGGAAGAGGTGACGATGGACTACATCGAACGCATGCGGCTGAGGCTCGAGGGCAGGCAGATCCGCCCCCAGCAGGCCGGATCAGCGTTGCGCTGGGGCGATGGCCGGATTGAGATCACCGCTGTCAGCGCCTACAATGAAAGGGACGAGAAGGTATCCACGTTCAGGACGGGCGAGAAGATGATCATCCAAGCCGCCTTTCGCGTGAAGGAGGAGGTCAGGATGCCCGTGTTCGGAAACGGAATCTTCCGAACCGACGGCACCTACGTTTCGGGGTTCAACCATCTCTGGCATCGGGACCCGCGTCCCATCGAACGGATGGCCGCCGGGCAGTCCGGCCGCGTCAGATGCTCCATCGACGCCCTCCCGCTTCTTCCCGGCAACTACTTCATCTCCTACTATTGCTACGATCACTCCGTTCCTGCTCCCCAGCCGATCGATCACATCGAAAACGCGCTCCAGTTCACCGTTCTCCCGGGTCCAATCGAGGAGCACGGGACGGTGCACATAGAAAGCACATGGCAGATCGACGTTTGAAGGACCGGCCCCGGAGAAAGAGCCGCGAGCGGCGTCCGCTGAGGCCCACGTCGCAAGGCAGGAACGTCGCGACCGGTTGGAAGGCAATCTACGGCAAGCTGAAGAACGGTGAGGTGGCCGAGCGAACATACGAATTCCCCGGGCTGCCGCTTCACCGTCTTCTGGTCGAGGCCGCGGCATTCGCATGGCAGGCTGAGATCACATGTGAAGACGCGCGGCTGAGGTTGAGGCTTCGCAAGAAGGGGAAGTCCTTCTCATTTTCGCCGTCGATGGCAAATTCAGGGGGGGTCGCGGCCTTTCTCGTCGCACCCGACAGCATCTACCTGGTGAACCTGGCGCTCCCGTCGCGCGTCTCCCTGCGCCTGAAATGCGAGGGCGGGAGGCCGCTGAATCTTTCCTGCCCGGGCATCCGGATTCCGATGGAAGTTGGGGCCACGGCCGACCGGTTTGAGGTCGCGACGTCTCCGGTGTCGCTCCTGCCCGGGGGCTATCACATCCAGGTGATCACCGACAGCAGCCCTCTGCGAATCACAGCCGTGAGAGTCGAATCCATCCGATCGACCGGTCTGGAGCACGCGCGAGGCCTGCCGCCGGATCAGTACCGCCGATTCAGAGTCGCGTCCGAGGCGGCGCTCGCGGTCGCCGGGCCGGATGCGCGGTGCCTCGATGTCGGAGGAGGCGACGGCGGGCTCGCCGCGTTCCTCCCCGGTGTGGCCACACTGGACCCGAAGTTCCTCGACCGGAGCTCCCACACGACGGGATCCGTGCTCGAAGCCGGTCTCCCGGCGAGCGACGTGGTGTGCCTGATCGACACTCTCGAGCATCTGCCGGCCGGGGACAGGCCGCAGGCGTTGAGCAGGGTGTGCAAGGCTGCGACCCGGAGCGTCATCATTTGCGCCCCGTTTGCCGGCCCCGAGCGGGATCAGGCCGAGGCGTACGTCGCCTCCTTCTCCCGCCGCATCGCAGCCGGCGAACATCCGCACCTCCGGGAACACAGCGAGTACGGGCTGCCCGATCTCGCCGCCACGATCTCTTTCCTCCGCTCACAGGGCTTTCACTGTGCGGAAATGGGGTTCTTTCAGTTGAGCTCCTGGGCGTTCCTGTCGGCGCTCACGACCTACCTGGATCGGGATCCTCAATTTCTGATTCTCGAACAAGCATTCTTTGAGTTCGTCAACCGCAGATTCCCGTGCGTGGGGACGGAGCGAACGGCCGACGCCTACGAGACCCTGATCGTCGCAAGCCGGTCGCCACTGCCACCGCGATTTGTGGAGGGACTGAGGGAGCGGCTGGACCGGCGCGCGTCGGATGTCGGGGCGGTACCCGATGAGACACTCCCGATTCTGCTCGAAACCATCCTCCAGGGCCGCCTGCTCGAAAAGGATTCGGAGATCGGCAGGCTTTCGAATCGGATCGCCGAGCTGCACGCAGGGAATGCGCAGATCGAGCGTCTCATACGCGAGCTCTCAGAAGATCGGGACAACTGGAAGGAGCTGTTCAGGCGGACGGAATCCGACCGGAATGCCAAGGTCCTCCACATTGGGAACATCGAGAGCGAGCTGGAGAAGGCCAGAGCGCAGATCGATGCTCTGCTCGCCGACCAGCAGTCCCGGATCGCGGAGAAGCAGAGGATCGTCGCCTCGGCCGAGGAGAGTGGCCGCAGTGCAGCGGCGCGCATCGAGTCGATCGAACTGGATCGCGAAAACTGGAAACGATTGTACACGGAGGCCGAGGCGGATCGGGTGGCGAAGATCGCGCATATTTCGAACGTCGAGATCGAGCTGCACAAGGCAAAGACCGGACTCGACGATCTGCTCGCGGCTCAGGCCGCACATCATGCCAACCAGGAGCAGCTCTCTGCCCGTATTGCGGAGCTGACCGAGCACACGCGGAACATGGAGGAGGCGCTGGCCGCCGCTCGCAGGGATCTTGATCTGTTGCGGCAGGACCAGGCTAGCCGCATCTCGCTCATGTCCGAGGCCAGCCGGCATCTCGAATCAGTCGAGAAGGACAGGGCCAATTGGCGAGACCTGTACGAGAAGGCGGAAGCCGATCGAGTGCAGAAGATCGGGCACATCCACAACGTCGAGGTGGCGTTGGAGCGTGCCGAAAGTGCGGCCGCCGAGCTGCGCTCCGACCAGGCAAACAGGATATCTGAGCAGCAGAGACTTGCCGCTGTGCTCGAGGAAACACAGACTGTCGTGCGGACTCTCTCGAGCCAGAGAGACGATCTGCAGATGCACACGAACGGCATCGAGGCCGACCGGGATCGGCTGACCGAGCAGATCGTCGCGATTCGCCAGGAGCATCAGGCGCGTCTGGAACAGATTCAAAACGAGCTCGCTGAGACTAGGCGAAAACGAGAGGAGCTGGAACAGCTTCACCTGGGCAAGGTCGAGGAAGCCGCGCGCCTCTCGGAACGGCTTGCTCTCTATGAGCAGGAGCTCGAAGCGAGCCGGGCCGACAGGAGCGAATGGATCCTGATTGAGGGCCGCCTGAAAGCCGAGATTGCGCGCTCGATGGCCGAGGTGGAACAGTGGAGAGATCGGACCGCTGACGAGCAAGCCGCACGTCGATCGATGGAAGACAGGCTGGCCGAGAGCGCCATGGCTGCGGGCAGATCCGAGGAGGCGCGGCGGGTTCTCGCGGACCGGCTCGAGGAGACCGGCGCCGACCTGGCGAAGGCTCGAGACGAGCTGACGCGGGTCATCGGAGCGGGCCGGCGAGAAGTGGAGTCGCTGCAGGAGCAGGTCGAAAGCCTCCGTGCCGCTACGGAGAGTCGCGAGCAGGAGTTGGCGCGGAAGGACGATCACATTCGCCGTATCGAATCCCTGCTGTCGGAGATCTGGTCGTCTCGCACCTGGAGGCTCCTGCGCGCGTTTGACAAGCTTCTCGGCCGCGCGACTCCGCCTTCACCGCCGGGTCATTCGGCCGGATCGAGTGGGAGCCCGGCGCCGAGCTCGTATGAGCCCGAAACTACCAGGCACTCGGTTTCGACAAGCGGAGGACAGGCCGCGCAGAGGCTTCGTATCTTGCAGACCGTCCATTTCTTTCTCCCGCGTCACTACGCGGGCTCTGAGCTCTACACCTACTACCTCTGCAAGGAACTGCAGAAGAACCACGATGTGAAGCTACTCCTGGCCGAGCATAACCTCTCGGTTCCTCAGTACACTGTCGTCGACGGTGAGTACGATGGAATCCCCTACCGCGAAATCACTAACAACTTCCACTATGAGTCGTTCGAGGAGACTTACTCAAACCCGCGTATCGATGGGATCTTCGAGCAACTCCTGGACGAGCTCCGGCCGGACGTGATCCATTTCCAGCACCTTTTGAATCTCTCGACCGGCATGATCGGGGTTGCGCGGAAGCGCGGGATCCCCACCGTTTTTACGCTGCATGACTACTGGCTCACCTGTCCGACTGGCGGGCAGCGATTCCGGGATGGAACCACGATCTGTGCCGATCTGGATCTCAACGCGTGCAGTGAATGTTTTCAGAAGTCGGATTTCTGGGCGAGCGGGATTGAGCGGCGCGTGTTCAGTCTGGCACAGAAACTTGGCCCCGCCGCCGCCTCCGGGATCTACAAGGGTCTCAATGCCGCGCGGATCCACGCGCCGGCTATCGCAAAGGCTGCCGTGGCGATGCAAGATTCGGAACGTCCGTCGCTGGTTCCACAGCTCGCCAGGCGCCTGGACACCATCCGCGAGGCGGCGCAACAAGTCAGCCTGTTCGTCACGCCGTCTCAGTTCGCGCGCGACCTCTTCATCGACTTCGGCATCCCGGCCGAAAAAATCGTCTGCCTGCCCAACGGCCACGCCCCGTTCGGCACCTCTATTCACCGGCCGTCCACCGTCTTCCGCGCGGGCTTCATCGGAACGATTGCCCGCCACAAGGGGGTCCACGTGCTGATCGAAGCGCTCCGCCACCTGCCGTCGGAAGCGTTTGAGGTGCGGATTTTCGGTGAGACCACGATCTTTCCGGATTATGTCCAGGAGCTGGAAAGAGCGGCGGAGGGACTCCCGGTTCGATTCATGGGAAAGGTCGAGAACACTGCAGTGGCCGATGCCTTCGCCGAGCTCGACGTGCTCGTCGTTCCGTCCATCTGGTGGGAGAATTCGCCCCTGACGATTCACGAAGCATTTATGGCGCATCTCCCGGTCGTAGCCGCGGCAATCGGCGGACTCCCGGAGCTGGTTCGCCCGGGCACCAACGGGCTTCTCTTCACACCGGGAAGCGCGGTCGACCTTGCCGAGAAGCTGATGACGCTGCGCGATAACCCCGACCTGGTCCACCATCTTCGCAACAGAGTGAACCCCGTCAAGACGATCGAGGAGAACGCCTGCGAGCTCGAACAGCTCTATCGATCACTCATGGCGTGACGATGACGGTTGACGTGTCCGTCGTCATGCCTGTCAAGAACGGCGGGCAGTATCTCGTCGAGACCCTCGATGCAATCCTGGCGCAGGAGTCGCGCTATCGGTTCGAGATCGTTGTGGTCGACTCGGGGTCGACCGACGGATCACTCGACGTGCTCCGCGCGCGGTCGGTGCAGCTCTACACGATTCCTCCAGAACAGTTCAATCATGGGCTGACCCGGAATCTCGGCATCGAGAAATCCTCCGGGCGCTACGTCGTGCTCCTCACCCAGGACGCTACACCGCTGGGCGCGAGATGGCTCGACACCTTGGTCCGCAACCTCGAAGAAGAAGGGGTGGCCGGCGCCTATTGCAGGCAGGTGGCCCGGCCCGATGCCGATCCGGAGACGAAGAAGTCGCTGGAGAGCTGGATCGCCGGCTCCGCTGAACGCCGCATCCAGAAATTCGATCCGGGGGAGTATGAGCTGCTCCCTCCGATGGAGAGGTATCTCCGGTCCTACTTCGACAATGTCTGTTCAGCCTTGAAGCGGTCGGTTTGGCAGGATCTGCCGTTTCCGGAGGCCTATTTTGCCGAGGACTGCGAGTGGGGAAAGAAGGTCCTTCTGGCCGGACATCGGATCGTGTACGAGCCGGGGGCGGCCGTGATCCATTCACACGAGCGCACGGCGCTGTACGAGTACCGGCGGACATACGTCTGCCATCGGCGCCTCTACCGCCTGTTCGGCCTGCAGACGATCCCGACTCACCGTCATCTCGTTCGTGCTTTTGTTTCTGAATGCAGGCGGGGCTTCAGGGAGCGCTGGAATCGGGTCAGATCTCTGCGTCGCCTGGCGGCGGTCCCTGCGTACGCTCTAGCTGGGACATTTGGCCAGTATGCCGGCGCGTCCGATGAAAGTGCCGGCCGGCCGCTGCCTCGCTGGCGGGTCTGAGCAATGCGCATTCTCTATGTCCACCACACTCTGCCACCCGACAGCTTTGCCGGAAGCGAAATCTACCAGTATAGACTCGCTCAGGCCATGTCCAAACGCCACGAGGTCTCGATCATCTACAGAGAGGCTGACGCAGCCGCACCCGAGTACCAGATCCGAGAGCGCCTCGAGCATGGACCGCGAATGTTCGCCATAAACAACACTTTCAAAGAGTGCACCTCCTTCGAGATGACATATCGAAACGTGGCGATCGAGGAACGGGTCGGCGATCTTATCCAGAATCTCAACCCCGAAATCGTCCACTTCGGGCATGTGACCTGCCTCTCCACGGAGCTCCCCGCGATCGCTCGCCGCCATGGAGCGCGCGTCTTCATGACACTCCATGATTTCTGGCTCCTCTGCCAACGCGGCCAGCTCGTCCGTCGCGACTACTCCATCTGCTCGGGCCCCACACCCGCCGGCTGCTCGACATGCCTCGCCGACCAGATCGCCGTCGGCCCGCGCACTAAGCAGGCGGCGCACTTCGCCGGCAAATATCTGCGCTTCACCACCTCGCCTCCGCTCCGACACCTCGCCCAATGGTACGCACGCATGAACTTGGCATTCAGCCGGGAGGCAAAGGACGCCATCCGAAAGCGCACCGCCAGCATCCGCGGCGCGATCGAGGCCGTCGACTGCTTCTTCTCACCATCACGATTCCTCCGGGACTTCTTCATCGGCGCCGGGGTGCCGCCGGAAAAGATCTCATTCCTGAGGCTCGGCCTCGACAAGAGCTTCCTGGCACAGTATCGCCGGACGAGCTCGCCGACTCTCCGCCTCGCTTACGTGGGAAGCATCATGGCCACCAAAGGGCTTCATGTGCTGCTCGAGGCGATGCGCCTGCTCCCCGGAGAGGACGTCTCACTCAGCGTGCACGGCTCCTTCCAGCCGTTCCATGGCGACGCCACCTACGAAGCGCGCACCAGACCTCTGCTGCAACAGCCGCGCGTCACCTTCGCAGGACCCTTTCGCCACGATGAGCTCGGGCGCATCCTCTCGGACGTGGACCTCCTCGTCGTGCCGTCGGTCTGGTACGAGAACTCACCGCTGACGATTCAAGAGGCCTTCGAAGCCGGCATCCCCGTGATTGCCTCGGACATCGGAGGAATGAAAGAGCTGGTCTCACATGGCAAGAACGGCTTGCTCTTCAGCGCCGGCTCGCCGGCTGATCTCGCGCGCCGGATCCGTGAGCTGACCGGTGACCGCGCGTTGCTCAGGCGGCTCGCGAGCGGCGCGCCGCAGCAGAAGGCGATCACGGAGAACGCTCGCGAGCTCGAGGAGATCTACCAGGAGTACCTGCGATGATCCGTCCCGACGTCGGCGTGGTGATCGTGAATTACAACCGGAAAAGCTCCACTCTGCGATGTATCGAGTCGGTGCTGGCGAGCGGGTATGCGGCTGTCAAACCCGTTGTCGTCGAGAACTCGGATCAATCTGGGGAACGCTTGACATCGGCCGATCTGCGCGGCGAGCTGGTTGAGCCGCCGCGCAACATCGGCTACGCGGCCGGCTGCAATGCCGGGGTGAAGAGGCTGCTCGAGAGTGACTGCGACTGCTACCTGCTTCTCAACAACGACGCGATCGTCACGCCGGGCTGTATCGGGACCCTGGTCGCGAGGCTTGCCCGCGATCCCTCGATCGGGATCCTCTCCCCCCTGATCGTCCGCCCCGATGGCCGGATCGAATCCGCGGGCATCTCGATCAGCCGATTCACCGGCCGCCACAGGCTCGTCGCATTCGGCGCTCAACCCGGCCCGGGAGTCGTTTCCTCGTCGCGATCACCACAGGCAGTCACCGGAACTGCAATGATGGTGACGAAATCGTGCTTCGAGAAGATTGGGGGATTCGACGAATCCTTCTTCTGCTATTTCGAGGATGTGGATCTCTGCGCCCGCGCCCGCGCGGGCGGCCTCGGAATCGCCGTCGAATCGGCGGCGGCCGTCGTCCACAACAAGGCAGCGGTTTCGGCGGACGAAATATACTACAGTTGTCGGAATCACATCGTCGTGCTCCGGCGATACTCTCCGATGCCGCTCATTGACCGGCCGCGCACGGCCCTCGTGCGCTGCTACTACTGGTTCTACCTCGCGCGGCTTGGCAAGAACCGGGACCCTCGGTATCTGGAGGCACTCAGCGAGGCGGTCGCGGATACACGCTGCCGCCCACCGAGGATGGGAGCGCGCCTCAGAGACGGCGGGTCCGCAGCATGACTCGCCCCTGTTCCCACGTACTTTCTTCCACCACAGGGAACTGCTCGAGGATCGCCTCGTAGTACGGCCGCATGTAGTCCTCAGGGAGGCGGCCCTGAAGCTCGCGGCCGGGGAAGAACACGACGAGGTCGGCGCGGGACAGATCAGCTATCAGGCGCTCGATGATTGCCGGCTCGATGTACCACGGATACGTCAGCATCCAGTGGCCGGGAGGATAGCGACCGGCCTGGATGTACAGGTTCGAGACAGCTTCGTCTTCTGGGAAAATGACCATCGATCTTCCCTCGGGCAGCCGCTGCTCGAGGATCTGCCCGAGCGGCTCTAAAGGGTCGTACTCCTCGACTCGCACCGCCTGACCGGCCTTGAGCCAGGGATGGGCGCTGGCGAAGGCGAGGCCGATGACGATGAGAGAGACGGCGGGGCGGGGGATCGTTATCCTATCGAGGAAGCCGGCGACGATCCCGTGTCGACGGAGCGACTCCCGCACGGTCATCGCCGCGAGGAGGGAGAGAAGAGGAAGAGCGGCGGCGAGGTGGAAATGCGCGTATCGTGGAAACGCCAGCGCCGCAGCCCCGGCGGCCATCAGGAGCATCAGCCGGTAGGAACGGTTTCGCCACAGCGTCAGCGAGAGAGAGAGCAGGAGGGCGAGCGGAATGAGCTCCACAAGCTGAGCTCGTGTCGGCCAGAGCACCGCAAGATTCAGATACCTGTCATTGATAAACCAGCACCAGTGCAGATAGTCCCGCAGCGACCCGGTGGAGAGACGCCAGAGCAGGTGAGCCGCAGGCAGAGCAGATGCGGCAGCCAGCAGACGGATCGCGGCGGGCAGGCCGTGCCGGACGCCCCACTCGAGGACGAGCCAGACCAGGACCAGGCCGATCGCGATCACGGCATGCTGTTTGACGAGGAAGGCGAGGCCGAGCGCGAGGCCGGACAGTACGGACCGCCGCCGCGACGGAGGTGATGGTCCCATCAGGAGCGCCGCGGCCGCCACCAGGAGCGGTCCCATCGCCATGTCGTACCACAGCTTGCCCTGGACGATACCCGGGGCTGACGCAGCGTAGAGCAGAACCGCCAACACGCCAACCCACTCACCGAACCTCCGCCCGACGAGCAACAGCGAAACCACAATGACTCCCTGGATCGCCAGGAAAACGGCCGTGGCAGCAGTGATCGGGGATAGCCCGGCTCGAATCAGCAGAACGACGACGGCGGTCAGAGCCGGCTCGTGCTGGTCAACGATGTCGGTGTAGTGTGAGAAGCCTTGTGTGAGCAGGTAGGGCTCGAGGACCACCCGGGGGCCGAGCGAGAGAGGAAACCAGCAGACGAACGCGATGAGCAGGGAGGCGATGAGAACGGCGGTCGCGGCCAGGATGCCGGCACGGCGCGGGGTCATTGCGAGAGTCGTTTGCGGGAATCCGCGACCGTTTCAGCCGTCCTCGTCGCTGTCGAGCTCGATGTTCCAATAGAGGTAGTCGCGCCAGCAATCGGGCGTGCTGCGAAACGTGAGCTTGAATGTGACCTGCGGCAACCAGCCGGGCCGTTCAGGTTTTCGCACCAGCCTCATTCGCGCCTGGGCAGGCGTCCGCCCCCCCTTCTTGCGGTTGCAATCAACGCAGCAGGTCACGATGTTGTCCCAGCGCTTCTGGCCACCGAGTGCAGCCGGGATGACATGGTCGAACGTCAGGTCCTCCGACACATACTTGTGGCCGCAGTACTGGCAACGATAGTCGTCCCTCCCATAGATGTTGGCCCTCGAGAACTTCACCCACCGCGCCGGCGGCTTCACTTTGATGAAGTGGAGAAGCCGCAGGACGGCCGGCAGCTTGAAGGTGATCGATACCGAGCGAATCTCCTGGTCGTACTCCTCTATGACCTCGACCTTTCCCATGCAGAGCAGACGAATGGCCTTCTGCCACGCGATCACCTTGAGAGGCTCGTAGGTGGCGTTCAGGAGCAACGCCGGTGCGAAACTCATCACTCTATTCCTTCAAAACGTCACAAGATTTTACTATGCCCGTCAAGTCCTGGATCAATCCCTGCGTAACAAGGCTACGGCAAAGTCCCGGAAACCGCAGATGTCACAGTTTGACTCGCAGATGTCGTAGATTGCTTCGCGCCGACCCGAGAGTGAGAAGCAAGTTGCTCGTTGGTTGAATGCTGGAAGAATCTGCGTAGTCTGCGCGGAGATCTGCGGTTTCGCACGGAACGGCCTCGCCGGGATCCGCGCCTCGGCTTTGCCGCAGCCCTGGCCCCCTCCCCCCCGTACCCCATCCCGATCCCGGTCCCGGAGTGAGGGTTCCTCCCGCGCGTGCCGTCGCCGCCTTCCGGGCAAACAGACCGACACCTCGGGCAGCGGCGTCTCGTTCGAGGGCCATGAACATGGCTCTGCCCTCTTCCACACGCCCGGCTCTCAGCTCTACCTCCCCCATAGCGAGCCTCGCCTGGAACTGCAGTAGCACGTGGTTCATTCTCTCGGCGCCAGCCAGTGCGCGCTTCAGCTCGCCGGCGGCCGCCTCAAGATCAGCCTGGTTGTTCGAACCCGCTCTGACCCGCGCGGCAGCGATGGTGGCCAGGAGGCGAGTACTTGACATGGCGGACTCCGTCGACCGCGCCAGCGCCTGATCGGCGGATCGGCGCGCTTCGGTGTGGCGACCAAGAGATTCCGAGGCGAGTGCCAGTAGCACGGACGCCTCGGTCACGCCATCGTTTTCGTCCCATGCGATGAATGCGCGCTGCAGCCGCTGCGCCAATGCCACCGCCTCTTCCTCTTGTCCCTCGTCCAAGGCAACCCAGGCAAGTCGCAACAACGCCTCCGTCTCCGAGGGATCGACTTGCCCTTCGGCAAGAGGGTCTTTGATGAGTCCTGCGAGCACTCGTCGGGCATTGTGGAGATCACCGCGGAGCCGGCTCAGCTCCGCCAGGGACTCCATCAGCCCGGCGACCGGCCGTTCGCTCCCGAGCATGCGGAGCGTATTCAGCGCGTCCTCCATCTCCCGAGAGGCGATATCGAGATCAGCCTGCTGAAGAGCGACTCGGCTCGCGTTCACCTCTCCGACGGCAGTCCCCCAGATGCTTCCGATCCGCCGGCTTGTGGCCGCCATCTCCTCGAACATCTTCCTCGCCCCGTCGAGATCTCCCTGGTACTCGAGGAGCACTCCGATGTCGTTGGTCACCCGGGCCGCATCTGAGTCATTGCCCGCGCTCTGGTAAATCTTCCTCGCCTCTTCGTAGGCCGCACGTGCCCTCGCGCTTTTCCCGATCCTCCAGTACGTCATCCCCTGCTGCCACCGTGCCTCGGCCACAATCAGGCGCGCTCCCATCGCTTCGGCTGTCTTCGCAACCTGGTCGGCTGCTTGCGCCCTGCGGTCGGCGTCAGTGATCTCGATCCAGAGGGCAGCGAGAGCGATCCGTGGATCCTCGCGGCTCGGAGAGGGGAAATTCTGGAGGGTCGCGACGATCGCAGCAGCATCCTTCATCGCGCCGGAGTTGATCAGGGCGATGACGAGCGAGAGGCCGTACTCCACCTCATCCGGGAAGAATACGAAGAGTGACCTCCAGATCTCGGCTGCTGCCTTCCAGTCTCCGAGCGCTTCCCAGTGACGCGCTTCAACCAGCAGCCGGGCCTCGCGCCGAAGCCCACCGGACAGATCGAGCGCCTTCTTCGCCTCCTGTCGGGACTCGCGGTCGTAGCCGAGCTTGGACCAGGCTTGAGCCAGCGCGGCGTGCGCCAGCGGAAACGCGGGCTCGACCTCCGCGGCCTTCACGAGGAGATCTCGCGCGGCCAGCCAGTCGAACAAGTGCATCCTTTCGAGTCCCTCCGCATAGAGCGCCGCCGCCTTGGCGTTCGACGGTACCGACGCACGCACCCACATGGCGTCCTCGGCCGTGAGGCTGCCGAGCCCCAGACTGGCTCGCAGGTGCTCGCCAACTCGACCGACAAGATCGAACAGCGCAGCCTGGGAACCTGTCTCGGAGTGGACGGTGATTGTGTCGCCGGTGGAAGTGTCTTGCAGGCGGGTGTCGACTCGGATGCGAGCTCCTTCCTGGCCGCTGATCACCACAAACGAGCCGAGGACGACAAGGTCGGCGCCGAGGATTGAGCGGAGGCGGGCGAGGGTGTCGGGCGCGAGGCTGCCGGCATCCTCGATCGAGAGGCCTCGCTGGGTCTGGGCGACTTTCTCGCCGGGGACCGAGCGGAGCTTCTCGCCTGTGGCGAGCTCGGTAGAGAGCATCTCCGAAAGCGCGGTGGAGAGCCACTGGGTGTCAGCGTGGCCGGATACATTCCTGAATCCGAAGACCGCGACGGATCGGCGGAGCTGGAGCGCGGGCGGTGCTGGGGGCGGTCGCGTCCAGATCCGGATGAGTGCCAGCCCGGCGCCCACCAGGACGATGACTCCGAGGCTTGCGGCGGTGGCCGCACGTCTTCTCCGCCGTCTCGATCCGGCCGCACGCTCGACTCGCGCGCCCCGCACGGCTTTCAGAACATCCGACGCCCGTTCGAATCTTTCGGCCGGCTCGATCTCCAGACAGCGCATGATCGCCGCCTCCCAGCGCGGGTCGATGCCGGGGACGTGGACCCGCGGTGAGGCGGGGAGCTCCTTGAGCCTCTTGATGGCGATCGTGATGGGATTGTCACCCTGGAAGGGTCGAGTAGCGGCGAGCATTTCGTACATCACGATGCCGAGCGAATAGATATCTGCGGCAGGAGTCACGTCGGCTCCTTCGAGCTGCTCGGGCGCCATGTAGGCGGGGGTGCCGATGGCTTGTCCGGTGGCCGTGATCGCGGTATCGGAATCTGAGCTGCCGCCGCCACGGCGTGCCATGCCGAAGTCCGTGATGACGGCGCGCACGCCGCCGCTGCCGGCAGCGTCGGGGACGAGGAAGACGTTCGAGCTCTTGAAGTCGCGGTGCACAATCCCTTGGTCGTGTGCGGCATCGAGTGCCGCGACGAGCTGCGCGAGAATCGGGAGCGCTTCCGCCTCGGTCATTCTCCCCGTATCCCGTAGGCGGGTGGCAAGCGTCTCGCCGTGGAGAAGCTCCATGGTCATGAACACGATCTCTCTCGTCAATTCCCCTGGTCCCTCATCGCGATGCCGCCCGAGATCGAAGACGCGGCACACGTTCGGATGCGAGATCCTGCGCGCCAGGTTGATCTCGCGCTTGAAGCGGGCGATGGATTCTTCGTCTCGCGCGTGTTCGGGGCGGATCGTCTTGAGGGCGATTCGTTCATGCAGCTCCACATCCTCGACTTCATACACCTCGCCCATCCCGCCCTCGGCCAAGAACTTCAGAATCTTGTATCGGCCCACCACGAGGTCCCCAGGGTCCAAGGTGAGCAGGCCGCGCCCCGGGGAAAGCCCGCCCCGCGCTGTCGCCGGGAGTGTGTCTCCAAGCCGTCCCGGGTCGCCCTCACTCATCCGCGGACTCGCTCCTCACGAGAAATGCGATTCTCAGGCATAATAGCGCAAGTGAAACGAAAGAAGTCAACCGCTCGCGCGCGGATTCAGGCCCCAGGTCCACGGTTGAACCTGGAGCCCGAAGAGACTAAGATGGCCGAGGTGCGGTGATCCGGTGGCGGGGATTGGCCGGCGGAACAGACCAGAGTTTCACTCGATCTAGCAGGAGGCACCTCTCAAGCGCATGAGTACGTTCGAAGCCGACGTCAAGATCATTGATATTTCCTACTACAACCATGCTCAGAAGAAGAACGGCGAGGAAGAGAAATTCCCGGTGCTCGAGATCTTCGGTCGGACGCGTGAGGGAGAGTCGATCACGCTCCTCTATCCGAGATTCCTGCCGTATTTCTACATACTGAACCCGGCGGCGGAGGTCCGCCAGCAGCTTTCCTCGGACGCGAAGGTCAAGAGTGTCGAGGACACGAAGTTATTCCATGAGGGGGCCGAGCATCCGGCGGTGAAGGTGACTCTCTACGTCCCGGGCGATACGCCGGCCTTCCGCGATCGATACCACGGCATCGCCGCGGACATCCTGTTTCGATTTCGCTTTCTGTATGACATGGGTCTCGGATACTGCATGCACGCAACGGGCACGGACATTCCGAGCAAGCAGATGGGCGGGCGCAGATACCTCACCGACCGCGTTGCCGTCCTGGAGGAGGCGAAGGAGGTCCCCTATTTCGCGTCGCCTCTGAAGATATTCTCGTTCGATATCGAGAACATCATTGGTCGCGAGATCCTCTGTATCGGGATCGTGACGCAGTTTGGCGACAAGCGCGAGACGCAGATGCTCGAGGGGGGTGAGCGCAAGATCCTGGAAGATTTCTCGCGTCTGATCAAAGAAGGCGACTACGACATTCTTTCGGGGTACAACGTCTGCAATTACGACTTCCCGTACATGGAGGACCGCGCCAAGAAGCTCGGGATCACTCTCGACATTGGTCGCAATTTCCGCCCGCTGAACGTCCGGCAGATGGGCGGCGGAAAAAACGGTGACAACAAGAAGGTCGTCGACAAGGGGACGAACAAGCAGGTGGAGGTGACCGGCCGGGTCGTCGTCGATAGCTGGTATTTCGCGCGTAAGGAGAAGCGGCCCAAGCGCGAGACGCTCAACGCCATGGCCGAGATGATCCTGGGCAAGCAGAAGCTCCCGATGGATACGACGAAACTCGAGCAGGAGTGGGCCCAGAATGCCGAAAAAGTGAAGGAGTACTGCCTCCAGGATACGGTGCTCTCCCACGAGATCCTCGAGAAGATCCGCGTGGTGGATAAGTACGAAGCGCTGGCGTCGGTCGCGCGTCTGCCGCTGTTCGATATCTTCTCCGACAGGACCAGCGTCTACATCGACTCGCTCTTCATCCGGGAGGCGGACGCGAACAAGGTCGCCGTCCCGAACACCCGGCGCACCACGGGCGACGACTCGGAGGCGATCGAGGGCGGGTACGTACACCAGCCGATCGCCGGCCTCTACGACCGGGTCGTCGTCTTCGACTTCGCGTCGCTCTACCCGAGCGTGATTCTCCAGAACAACATCTGTACGACGACGCTATCGGATGAAGGCACGATCGTTTCACCCCTGGGCGTGAAGTTTCTGTCACGCGAGGTGAAAGAGGGCATGCTGCCGCGCATCATGCGGGGGCTCCTGCAGGCGCGCCGCGAGAGCAAGAAGCTGATGAAGCAGGCGAAGACCCAGGAGGAACGCGAGTACTACAACCGCTTGCAGAGCGCGCAAAAAATCCTTGCCAACGCTCACTTCGGCGTGTTCAGCTCGAAGTTCTACCGCTTCACCGACGTCCGCATCGGCGGCTCGATCACAGCCTTCGCCCGCCAGGGCACCAAGTCGATGATCGAGACTCTCCAGAACGAGGGCTACCAGATCGTCTACTCGGACACGGATTCACTCTTTCTGGTGTCGCCGTTCAAGACCATCGAGGAGACGGTCGAGTTCGGGGAGAAGATCGTCAAGCGGTTCAGCCACGGCGACATCTCGCTGGAGATGGAAAAGATCATGGACCCGCTCTTCCTCTCCGGGGCCAAGAAGAGATATTTCGGAAGAATCGTGTATCCGAATCAGGAGATCCTGGTGAGGGGGTTCGAGACGCGGCGAGGAGATAGCTTCAATTTGCAGACGCGCAGCCTGGAGGCGCTTTTCGAATACATTCTGAATCGCGATCCCGATGCCGCAACCGAATACTGCCGCGGAGTTCTCAAGAACCTCGAACGAGGCACAGTGGATCTGGAGGACCTCGTCATCTCGAAAACGGCCGCCGACGAGAGCAGCTACAAGGTCATCCGCGAAGAAAGCGAATCGTCGCTCTACGGCGATAAGACCGTCAGGGAGAGAAGGGTTGCCGACAGCCTCCCCGTCGTGCAGGCGATGAAAAAGGCGAGGGAAAGAGGCTTGGAGATATCGCCGGGGATGAAGGTGAGCTGGATCGTGGTGGACTCGAGTACCGCTCCCCAGCGCGTCGAACCCTACCTCGACGGCCTCGAATTCAAATACACCCCGGACTACGCCTACTACCGCGACCGGCTGCTCGATAGCTACCTGCGCGTCCTGGAGGTCTTCGGAGTGAGAACCGAGGATCTCCACGAATCGCGACAGCTCAGCCTGTTCTGATTGCCTCAGGCACGTCTGGTGCCCTCCTCGCCCGTCCCGCGAGCACGAAAACCCGTCATCCTGAGGAGCCCGCCGGATGCGGGCGACGAAGGATCTCAAACATGTTCCGGTCGTCATGCATGGGATCCTTCGGGCTGCGCCCTCAGGATGACACGCTGTGAGGCAGAGCTGCGGCAAAGTCGAGGCGCCGACTCGGGCAAGGCCGTTCCGTGCGAAACCGCAGATGGCGCAGATTTCCGCGCAGATTACGCAGATTCTTCCAGCATTCAACCGACGAGCAACTTGCTCCTCACTCTCGCGTCGGCGCGAAGCGATCGGCGACATCTGCGAGTCAATCTGCACAATCTGCGGTTTCCGGGACTTTGCCGTAGCCTTGCTCTGGGCGCGCCGCCAAGCTTGACATAACGAGAAGGCGGGGCTAGGCTTTCATACAACATCGGGGCTGGCCGAGAATTTGGATGGGGGGGATTTCATGCATCGGCTCCGCTTACCCTTGCACATTTATATCAGGCGTTTTCCTCGGCTTCATATCAATGAGGAGCAAGCCCACTCGGCGATTCCCGTCGAGTCTGGTTCCTAAGGAGGCAGCAATGCAAGAGAGCGACCGATCGACGGCACGGCGCGCGGGCGCACCGGGTGCCGGGGGGTATGTGGCGGTGAGCGCCATGGTGCTCGCGATCACTTGTGCATGGGGCATCCCTGCCATCGCCCAGGACACGACTGTCGTTTCCGGCGTCGTCACGACCGCGATGGACGGGCAGCCTGTCCCAGGGGTCATCATGTCCATCGACACGCTCCACCTCAGCACGGAGACCAATATCGTCGGGCACTATGCTCTGACGATCCCGTCCGACATCGCGAAGGGACAGACCGTGACGATTACCGCCACGCTCACAGGACTGCAGACCAGGACCGCCGAGGTCGTGCTCACCGCAGGCGAGATCAATGTCGATTTCATTCTGGTCATCGACGAGATCACGGTCACAGGCACGCGCACCGAGGGACGTGCAGTGACAGACTCGCTTGCGCCTGTCTCGTACATCGACAGCGAGGTAATCGCGAATTCCGGGACGCGTGAGACCGGGAAGATCCTGCAACTGGCCGAACCATCGGCGAACTTCTCGACGACCTTCATCAGTGACGGTACCGATGCCATTCGTCCGGCGACGCTCAGGGCGCTGGGACCGGACCAGACGTTGCTCCTGGTCAATGGCAAGCGGCGTCACCAGACGGGGCTGATTCACTACCAGCAGACCGTTGGCCGGGGATCTGCCGGATCCGACTTCAACGCCATCCCCGCATCCGCGATTGATCACATCGAGGTGCTGCGCGATGGCGCGGCAGCCCAGTACGGGTCGGATGCCATCGCCGGTGTCGTCAACGTGATTCTCAAGAGTGGGACCGAGCTGACCGACGGTGCATTCGAGGGTGGCCAGACGTACGAAGGGGATGGTGACATGTTCACCGGCTCGGTCAACCACGGCCTCAAGATCGGGGAACGAGGATTCCTGAATCTGACGGCTGAGTATCGGGATCGTCAGGAAACCAACAGGTCCGGGCCGGATTCGCTGCGCGTCGATCCTCCCAGAGTCACGCAGCGCATCGGCGATCCAGATGCCAAGGATCTCTACGTGTGGGCCAACGCGGCCGTGCCGGCGGGCAGCGGAGAAGTGTACGCCTTCGGCGGAGTATCACGGCGCGAGACGAACTCCTCCGGATTCTTCCGATCGAGCGGCGACGGGCGGACGGTTCCCGCGATCTATTCAGGCGGGTTCCTGCCCACGATCATCACCAAACCGGAGGACTCCTCGCTGGTTGCCGGATACCGCGGACACATGTCCGATGCCTGGGGTTACGACCTCAGCGTGAACTGGGGCAAGAACGAGTTCAAGTTTCGGGAGGAGAATACTGTCAACGTGAGCTGGTGGTACGAGCCGCTGGATCCGAACAACCCGACCGGTCCCCGCTATGAGAGCTCACCGAGGGCCGCCGACACGGGCTCTCTGATCTACGATCAGATCGGCGGCAACGCAGATTTCCATGGCACCGTCGATTGGGGCGTCGGCTCGGGTCCTCTCAATCTTGCTTTCGGCACAGAGTGGCGCCGGGAAGGCTATGAAATCAAGCCCGGGGAGCTCGTCTCGTATAGCTACGGGCGGACCAACAACCGGGACATCACGATTCTCAACCAGAATGGAGGCACCGCGGCTGCCGGAACACAGGGGTTTCCTGGTTTCCAGGATGCCGTGGACGAGAGCCGCAGAAGTGTCGCAGCCTACGTGGACATGGAGTCGGCGTTCACCGACAAATTCACCGGCGCTGTCGCGCTGCGCTTTGAGAACTTCTCCGATTTTGGCAGCACGGTCACGGGCAAGGTGTCTGGGCGCGTCAGCGTCAGCGAGCAGGTCGCGCTGCGGGCGACCGCGTCCACAGGCTTCCGGGCTCCCGGTGTGCAGCAGCTCTTCTTCACATTGCGTTCCACCAATCTGAACGCCGCGGGCGTTCTCACCGACACGCTCACGGCGCGCCAGGACAGTGCCATCACGCGTGCGCTGGGAATCCCGGCACTGGACGAGGAGACATCGAGGAACTACTCCGTCGGCTTCGTCGCACGCCCCGGGGACAGGATCCGCTTCACGGCCGACGTCTACCGGATCGACATCAATGACCGCATCATCTTCTCGGACGCCATTTCCCCATCCCCGCAAGTCCCGGCGATCGGTGCCATCCTCGATCCGCTCGGCATCGGACAGGTCCAGTTCTTCACGAATGCGATCGACACGCGGACGACCGGGATCGACATGGCACTCCAATATGGTCTCCAAGCAGGCGCCGGTGCACTCACCTTGGAGGCCGCAGCTTCGATCAACAAGACCGAGGTCACGGATCGCCGCTCGGCTTCCAGCATCATCCCGGTCGACATGTTGTTCCCGATCAGCCAGGTGACGCTCGTCGAAGAAGGCCAGCCCTCGCGGCACTTCGTGCTCGGAGCCACCTACTATCGCGGAGGACTCTCGGCCAACGTCCGTTTCAACTATTTCGGCGCGGTTTCGGCCGAGTGGTTCACAGGAGGCTTCAAACAAACCTGGGACGGCAAGTGGCTGACCGATATGTCAGTTACCTACCAGACCAGCAAGGGCCTCGGTTTCACTGTCGGGGGGATGAACATCTTCGATGTCTATCCGGATGTCTGGGACCCCGAAAAGGCCTTCCCGTTCCCACAACTTGGCTTCCTCTACGGGTGGGAGACGGTGCCGTTTGGCATCAACGGCGGCTACTATTTCGCGCGCGTCAGCTACAAGTTCGACTGGCGGTAACGGTTTCGGTCGGTCGAGATGTGGAAGGCCCCCGGCGACGGGGGCCTTCATTTGCCGCGACGCGGACTCAATCGAGGCCGGGCCGTGCTCAACCGCAGATTACCCAGATGGGCCCAACCTTCAAGCGATATGGAGATCCTTCTCACCCTCGATATCATCTGGAAGCAATCTGCGAGTCAATCCGTGACATCCGCGAATTGCGGGGGTTTTGACGTGGCCCGGCCGAGAACGCGCTGGAATTCGGAGTACGATTCAGCGCAGCGCGTGCCGGTTCTGTCATCCTGAGGGCGCCAAAGGCGCCCGAAGGATCTCATGCCGTGCCGACGGGTCCTGCAGGAGATCCTTCGTCATCCGCCTGCGGCGGATTCCTCAGGATGACTTGACGCGTGTTTCGAGGGAACCGTACTCCGAAACTCAGGAACGGGTCATGACCTTGACTGATGAGACATGTTCCCGGATAATACGTCGCGCGATGAAGACGAGTGACAAGCAGGTTGCCCTTGCGGTCCTTCCCTGTCTGCTCGCGTGGCTCGTCCCGGGCACCGGACACCTGTTTCTCGGTAAACGGTGGCGCGGGCTTTTGTTTCTCGTCGCCATCCCGCTGATGTTCGCCATCGGGATCATGCTCGGTGGCAAGCTCTATGAGATCGACCCGGCGCATCCCCTGACCTATCTCGCGAAATTCGCTAACCTCGGAAACGGGGTGATGTATTTCCTGACGAAACTTCTGGGATTCGGAAGTGACGCGCACATCCGGGACGTCACCTACGAGTATGGTTGCACGTTCGGCCTGGTATCCGGACTGCTCAATTTCCTGGTCGTTCTCGACGCGTACGACATCGCCGTGGGGAGAAAGGCGTGATCAATCACATCTCGCTTCTCCTCGTCTTCGCGATACTCGTCACGGCGGTGCTGACGCCTTTGCAGAAGCAAGACCGGCACGAACAGATCGTCTACGCGATCAAGCTGTTCTGCGGGCTGTTTTTCGGGGCCATCGCAGCCGGGTGGCTCATGTATCCGTTCCCTTTCTAAGTGTCTAGGAAGTTGCGTGTTGACACGAAATGGCAAGGCTCTCGAGAGGGCGAGATCCTCCGAACCCCCTCTCAGGAAAGCAGGAAGGGAGGAATGCAGGAACGGAGCAGTCATCTCCGGAGCGCAGGGTGGCATCGAACAGACCCCTTCCTGCCTTCCTAACTTCCTGCTTTCCTGAG
>JACPPM010000344.1 GCA_016191015.1 Acidobacteriota bacterium
GGGGGACATCCGGCGGAAGGGCGAACTCCTCGTCAAGCTGGATACGCTCGCCCTCGTAGTGGGCTCGGAGACTCACGGTCGGCATATTCGCAGTCTACCCTGAGACTGCGGCTGCGGCAAGCGCGTGGCCCGGCCTAACGTTGGCGTTCAGCGGCGAGCCGCAGCGAATCCGCTGCAACGAGTGGTTAGGCGTTTCGGTTCGTCTATTCGAGGCCGTTGTAGTGGCTGATGAATTCCCTGGTGTGCCTCATTCGGCGCTCCAGCTTCGTCAACTCGGTAGCGTTATCGACGAGTGAGGCGCGGGCACGCTGTTCGCAATCCGCGAGGCCGCGTTCAGCACTGAACGACAGATAGTGGAACCGGCGTTTGTCGGCCCAGTTAAGGCAGTACGGAATAACACTTGAGTCGCGCAATGGAACCAACGCTGGCACGATGTAGCTGGGATAAGCTTCGAGGGCCCGAGCGAACTGCGGCAATGCCACAACGGAATAATGGAAGCTGCAGGCAAGCCAATCCTGAGCGCTTTCCAGGCGATAGGCGTCAAGAAGAGCTTGGCCGACATACGCATTCGCATTCGGGTCGGCGAAGAACTCTCCGTGCGAAATCGCTCCCCGGAGCAATCGTGAAGGACCGGTGATGACTCCATTCATGAATTCGCCGCATACCCGAAGCATGGTGTCGAAGCAGGCGTCGGAATCATCGCGCGAATAGAAGACGATCGAGTCGGAGAAGTTGATGAACCCGATGTCGGAAGCCTCAACTGTGACCGACATGTCCTGATTGACGACGCTGCCGGGCAGACTCGCCCGGATCATGAGATTGAGAAAACCACGAACGTAGGTGAAGACAACAGACGAACCGTCGGCTTCTAGCCAGGAGCTGAAACCGAGTAGATCGAAGAAGGCGACGAATCGCTTTCCTGACTCAACTAGCATGGGATGAGCGCGAGAAACGCCTAACGTCGCCCATCAGCGGCCCGTGCAGACGGGCGAAGCCCGCCGGAACGGGGCCGCTGCATGGGCTGGTTGGGCAGCACGATTCGAGACCTATGTGAGGTGCATTGCCAAGAAGCGCTGCACGAATGAGAGAAAGGCATCGACGTCAGCTTTCGAGAACTTGTCAAACCTGGCGTGCGCCGCGTCGTTGCCGACCTGTGCCTTTGCCGTGATCTCCTTGTGTTGTAGCGCGAGGTAGATGCCAGCCTTGTATAGCCGATCGTTCAGCTTGCTGATCGTGTCTCCAGGTTCACACTCAAGACCCCTGGCAACGCAAAGCCTTCGCAGTCCGTCTTCCAATACTGCCCGAATGATCACCGCAGCTGCGTCCTTGTAGTCGCCATCAAGGAGCAACTCGGTCTGAACAAGAAGATCGCTGAACACTTCCGCGGACACCAAGAGGCCAGCGTCCGCCATGAATCCCTCGCGATAGTCTTGCAGCGCAGCCTGGAGAATTCCACGCAGTGCAAGGTGATCAGTGAAATCAGCGGATGAAAGCTCGCGGTAGTAGACGCTGTCCTTCGACGATATGCGACCCAATAGGTTTAGCGCGCTGGCGCGGACTTCCCTGAAGCGCACGAGCTTTGTTGTCTTCTCGGGACCTGCAAGGTCGTGCAGAGTCGAGGCAGCATCGATGAGAGATTCGAACTTCCGTTCAACCTCTTCGCGTTTCTTGTGAAGTCTAGGAGAATTGCCTGTCATCGATCTCCTCCGGACGAAGCTCGCAGGCTCAGCATTGGTGGGTGCGCTTCGGTGCTGCCCAACGTTCAGCATCAGCGGCGGCGCGTAGCGCCGTCCGCTGCATGCTGTTGTTAGCCTGCCGCAATGGAAGTGAGCATTGCATGTGTTGCCTCATCACGTCTCCGCACCACACCAACCGTCGGGTGGTAACGAAGCCCAGTGTGCTTGAGCTCGGCGGCATCCAGGGCCCGACGGGCATGAGTGGAAGCGACGTCGCGGTCCCCGCGAGCGTGCTGAATGAGGGCACGGGCACCCTCCGCGAGGTAAACACTTGCTGGGAAGGTAATGCCACCGTCACGCGAGAATTCATCGAGAACGCTCATGGCCTCGTCAAAGAGCTCACGCATGCCAGACGCAGCAATCCACCAAGCGAAGTCGAGGTGAGCGTTGGTGAGGTAGCTTGGCGACCGGCGCTGCTCGGCAAAGGTCTCACGGTACGCCTGAATCGCTTCGACATCACGTCCAAGATCACGGAGGCACTCGGCGCGCTGGTGGTGGACTGATGCACGCTGGGCGTCTCCCATCCAGGATTCGACGATCGTGTCGAGTAACTCCAAGGCTTCACGAGCGTACCGTGCACCGCCAGCCTGGTGCAATTCGTAGGCCTGGATCCGCACGTACTGCGCCTTGTGGAAAGGAGTACGGCTCCGCCCGAGTCGGGCGAAGAACTCAGCCTGGTCGGTCTCTGTCCAGCTGTGCCGTCGGAACCAGTCGTCGCTCATGGCTCGGCCTCAGGACAGGCTAACATATGTTGAACCACCCTAATGTGGTCTAGAACACGCTAGCATTTATCTCGGATTGCCGCAGCTCGTCAAGCCCCATTGTAACGGAAACATCTTTTCGTCAAAGAGCTCCCAACACCATCGACTCTTGCTATACCGATCAGATGCAGTATTGCATGGTGCGCGTCTTAGTGGAAAATACCGCAAGGACTCCGCAACCCAAGCCACCCCGTCTCCTCGATCGTGTGCGAGATGAGATTCGCCTTCGGCATTTCGCTTTGAGCACCGAGAAGACGTATGTCCATTGGATCCGACGCTTCGTGCTTTTCCACGGCAAGCGGCATCCCCGTGACATGGGAGTTACAGAGACCGGCGCTTTCCTCACGCATCTGACAGTCGCGCAACAAGTTTCCGCAAGCACGCAGAACCAGGCCCTCAACGCCATCGTCTTTCTCTACAAGCACGTCCTCAAGGTGGACGTGGGCCAGATTGAAAACCTCGTGCGAGCCAAGCGCCCCAAGCGCGTGCCGGAGGTCTTGAGCCGTGAGGAAGTGCGGCGGGTCCTGGACGGAATGTCAGGCACCTACCAATTGCCACGATATCCGCACGGTCCAGGAGCTCCTGGGTCACAGCCATGTCTCGACGACCATGGTCTATACGCACGTCCTGAACCGTGGTGGTCTCGGCGTGCGCAGTTCCATCGATGTCGTGTGAACGCGCCTGCAAGGATAGACGGATGGCGCCGCGAGCGAAATCGAGTGATCCCGCGGACTCCAACGCAGGCGTCCTGAGAGGCGGCGGCGCGGCGCTACTTCGGACAGTCGATGCACCGGGCCCAGTCGAGCACGGGGTCGAGCCACTCTTTGCGCGGCTTGAAGAAGACGCCGTGGCCGAGCCCCACCTTCAGGACAACCTCGCGCGCCGGCGTGAAGATTGCTTTGCACGAGCCTGCTTCGCGATCTGACTCGTCGTAGATCGAGAGGATGCGGCCTCGAACCTTTGAGAGCAGCTCCGCGCCGGGCTGGGGGCCGCTCCTGAGGCATCCCGCCATGACTGCGTAGTTGATTCGTGGGTTGTTGATCGCCGCCGCGAGGAGGGCGATCACGCCGCCCTTCGAATGTCCGATCACCGCGACGTGCTCGGGGGGCAGGCCGGCGGCGAGGAGCTTTGTCACTTGCCCGGCCACTTTGGCCGCGTAGTCGGCGGGACGAACGGGGTTGCCGGTGCGTATCTCGCTGATGACGACAAAGCCCGCCTCGGCCAGCGCCTTGACGATCGCATCGTATTCGTACGCACCATATTCGGGATGCACCGCCTGGCGTCCCATCCGCTCGACGATCGCACCGTGGAGATAGAAGATATATCGCGCCGCACGGTCGGGCGAGGAGGGCACGTCTGTGTATATCTGGGCCGCGCCCGGCGCGTTCGCCAGAAGCGCGGGCGCTTGCGGGATCGACACGAGGCAGAGCAACAGAAACGCAAGCCCGCTCCTCATCTCTTTACCTCGGATTCATAATAACACCTCCGGTTCCCGCCAACTCGATCTTCGGGTAGGATGATCGCACCTCACATGGCCGACCAGCTTCGCCGACACTCAAACGATGGCCGCACGATCCTCATGCTCGCGGCGATTTTCGTTGCGATTGCGCTGCTCTGGGGGACGGTGATCGTGACGCCGCTCAAGATCTTTGTGGTCCTGCTTCACGAGATCAGCCACGGGGTGGCGGCAGTCGCCACGGGCGGCGAGATCGTCCGCATTGAGGTGAATCCTGAGCAGGGTGGGATCTGCTACACTCGCGGCGGGAACGGGTTCGTGACGTTGAGTGCAGGGTATCTCGGCAGCATGCTCTGGGGTGCTCTCATCCTGATCGCGGCCGCTCGAACACGTTACGACCGGTACATCAGTGGCGCCATCGGCGCTTTCATCCTGATCGTTGCGCTCCTCTACGTGCGAAACCTGTTTGGCTTCGCCGCCGCCCTGCTGTTCGCACTCGCCCTGATCCTCTGCGGCTGGAAGCTGTCGGGGCCAACCAACGACTTCGTGCTCAAGGTCATCGGCATGACGAGCTGCCTTTACGCGGTGCTCGATATTGTCGACGACGTGTTGCGCCGTCCCGGCATCGGTTCGGACGCGGACATGCTCGCCCAGAACACCGGCATCCCGTCCCTCGCCTGGGGTGCGCTCTGGGTCCTCTCATCCGTAGTGACGACGGCCTTTTCCCTCTGGATCGCATCGAAGGGGGAAAGCTGAATATTCGCGGAACTTTTCTCTGGCGAGCGCCGTAGAATCAGCGTGGAACCGATCGCTCCGATCATCACGGGCGGCCCACGATCCAAGGAGAAGAAGATGCCAAGAAAGCTCGCATTCATCATCGCCTTTTTCGTTTCCGTCAACACAGCTCGCGCTGCAGATCCTCACGAGACTCTCGCGCACGCCAAGGCAGCAACGGGTGGCCGCGCGTGGGATGACATCCGGACGATACACACGAAGGTGAAGGTGTCCACCGGTGGTCTCACCGGCGTCGCAGAGTCGTGGGAGGAGCTGCAGTCGGCGCGCTATGCCGACAGCTACGAGCTCGGGCCTGTGGTCGGTGCCGAGGGTTTTGATGGGAAGGTGAGCTGGTCGCAGGACACATCGAAGCAGGTTTTGACGCACGATGGCGGCGAGGAATATGAGGCGGCGGTGAACGAGGCCTATAGGCGATCGTTGGCGTACTGGTTCCCTGAGCGCTGGCCGGCGGCGGTAGTCGAGGACGGGGGCGAGCGAAGCGAGGCGGGAAGGCGGTTCCTGATCGTGCGAATCACTCCCAAAGGCGGGCGACCATTCGAGATGTGGTTCGATGCCACCTCATACCTCCTCGATCGGACTGTCGAGAAAGGCGGCACAGAAACACAGACCACTCACATTTCCGACTATCGCACGGTCGGGGGTGTGAAGCTCCCCTACTCGCAGCAGGGGACAAACGGGGAGACCCAGTATGACCAGATCATTGCGGTCGAGTCGACTGAGATCAATCCGATGATCGACCTGGTGAGATTCGAGGTCCCGGCTCCTCCTCCTCGAGACTTCGAGATCGCGGGCGGGGTGGCATCGATCTCTCTTCCGTTCGATCTCGTGAACAACCACATCTTCCTGTCGGTGCGGTTGAACGGCAAGGGGCCATTCCGCATGCTCTTCGACACGGGCGGCGCGAACGTTCTGACACCGACGATGGCAAAGGAGCTTGGCGTCGCCTCCGAAGGAGCGCTGCAAGGGCAGGGGGTAGGCGAGAAGTCCGAGGATATCGGTCTGGCTCGCATCGAGAAGGTCGAGCTCGGCGGCCTCACGATCAGCAATCAAGTGTTCTACGTGTTTCCGCTGGAAAGCATGGAAAACGTCGAAGGGGCCGGGCCGTTCGGGCTGATCGGTTACGAGGTTTTCAAGCGATTGGTGGTGAAGCTCGACTATGAGCACAAGATCGCCACCTTCACTACACCCGAAGCCTTCGCATACAACGGCGGCGGCTCAGTCATGCCCTTCACATTCAACGGTCAGACACCGCAGGTTGACGGTGAGGTCGACGGGCTCGCAGGCAAGTTCACGATCGACACCGGCAGCCGAGCGTCACTCGACCTCCACGCGCCCTTCGTCGAAAAGAACAACCTGAAAGCAAAGTACGAACCGAAGGTCGAGGCTGTCACGGGCTGGGGCGTCGGCGGCGGCGCCCGCTCAGCCGTCACCCGCGCGAGCACTCTCAAGCTCGGCGATATCGTGGTTTCCAAGCCGGTCACGGAGCTTTCCCTCCAGACCAAGGGCGCTTACACCGACACCTATGTGGCCGGCAACGTCGGCGCCGGGATTCTGAAGCGATTTAACGTGACGTTCGATTACAGCCGGCAGCAGATGATTTTCGAGCCGAATGCGAACCACGACGCCGTGGACGATTTCGACCGCGCGGGCATGTGGATCAATGGGGACCGCGATGCATTCAGCGTCGTGGACATCACAGCCGGTAGTCCTGCGGCTGAGGCCGGGCTGAAGTCAGGCGACAGGATTACCGCGATCGACGGCAAGAGTGCCAGCGACGTGACACTGCCTGCAGCCCGACTGAAGTTCCGCAGCGATCCACCGGGAACGAAAGTGCGCCTGACCGTGCAAACTGGAAAGACGATCCGTGAGGTCGAATTGATCCTTCGAGACCTGATCTAGAGTAGGGACTAGGGTCCGGAGGGAGTATTCTGCATGTCGCCTCGCCGTGCTGCCCGGCACCCTTCCCGTCCGCCATCCGCCTCAGCCCGAGTCTCGCCACCGCGGCCTAGCCCCTAGCCCCTAGCCCCTTTTCCCAGCTCCCCCTCGTTTCTCCACGGCGCCTAACCTGACTATAATCGTCTCGCATGATGACGTTGTTCTTCCACCGGCACGGAATGACGGGCGAGGAGCTTGCGCCTCTGGACTATCTGAGGAATTTCGATCTCAACGGCGAAGAAAAGATCTGGCTCGATTTCGAGGATCCGACCGAGGATGAGCAGAAGCTGCTCTCCGAGGTCTTTCACTTTCATCCGCTCGCAATCGAAGATTGCATCGCCGTCATGCACCATCCGAAGCTCGATTTGTACGAGGGCTATATCTACCTGGTCCTGCACGGCATCAACTTCAACCTGGCCCACGAGCGCTTCGCGACCCACGAGCTCGACGTGTTTCTTGGCCCGACCTTCCTGGTCACCTATCACAAGCGCAGAATGAGGTCGATTGCGGCCGCGCGCGAGGACTGTCGCAAGACCGGCCTCACGATGGCCCGCGGACTGGACTTCCTCATCCACACGATCCTCGACCGCATGGTCGACAACTATTTCCCGGTGCTGCAGATGATGGAGAAGAGGATCGAAGCCATCGAGGCGCAGGTCGTGGAACGGCCCTCCCCCGAAATCTTGAAGCAGATCTTCAAGCTGAAACGTGAGCTGCTCTGGCTGAAGCGTGTCAGCTTCCCGCAGCGCGACGTGATTCTCCGCCTGTATCGCGATGATTCCCAGCTCGTCTCCCCTCAGGCGCAGCTCTATTTCCGCGACATCTACGATCACCTCTATCGCATGACCGAAATCGCAGACTCCTACCGGGACATGACCATGGGCGTGCTCGACGCCTACCTCACCTCCGTCTCCAACCGCATGAACGAAATCATGAAGGTCCTGACGATTTTCGCATCGATCATGCTGCCCCTCACTCTGATCGCCGGCATTTACGGAATGAACTTCGAGAATATGCCCGAGCTGAAGTGGCATAACGGCTATTATTATGTTCTGGCCGGGATGGGTGTGCTGGCCCTGGTGATGTTGATCTATTTCAAGAATAAGAAATGGATGTAGAGCGGGAGATCCTTCGTCGTCCCCCTACGGGGGACTCCTCAGGATGACATGGGGCGCGTGAAGATACTGCCACCCGAGGTGGCAGGGAAGATCGCGGCTGGGGAGGTAATCGAGCGTCCGGCGTCGGTCGTCAAAGAGCTCATCGAGAACTCTCTCGACGCCGGTGCCACACGCATTCGTGTCTCAACCCAGGAGGGCGGCAAGAAATCCATCCGTGTCGAAGACGACGGATGCGGGATGTCGCGGGAGGACACGTTGATCTGCTTTGAGCGGCACGCGACAAGCAAGATCACGGAGGCGAACGATCTGCTGCGAATCTCCACACGCGGGTTTCGGGGCGAGGCTCTGCCGTCGATCGCCGAGGTCTCGCGCCTCCAGCTCTGGACGAACGACCTCTCCGGCGAGGCGGGCACGTATGTGCGGATTCTTGGAGGGCAGAAAGAGCGGGTCGAGGATGCCGCGCTGCCGCGCGGCACGATCGTGGAAGTTGAGGATCTATTCTTCAACTTCCCGGCGCGAGAGAAGTTCCTGAAAACGCCGGGGGGCGAAGCCGGGCACATCGCGCGCACGGTGGAGCTCGCTGCTCTCTCGGCCCCCGCCGTCTTCGTCTCCCTCACCTCCGGCGGGCGCAAGCAGTTGCAGTGCGAGGCCGCCGGGTCGGCGCGCGAACGGATCGTCCAGGTGCTGGGCACACGCACCGAGATCCTGGAGCTCGAAGAGGTATCCGGCCCGTTCCGCTGGCACGGCTTCATCGAGCCGCCGCTGGAACGCTCTGTCGAGAGGCCGTTCCAGCACCTCTTCGTCAACGCCCGACCCGTGAAAGACCGGGCCCTCATGTTCGCGCTCCGCCGTGCCTACCAGGAGTACCTGCAGAAGGACATCAACCCCAGCGCCGTGCTGTACCTGACGGTCGATCCCGGCGTCGTCGACGTGAACGTACACCCGACGAAAACCGAGGTCAAGTTTCTGGACAGCAGCGATGCTTTTCGCAGCCTTCTGAACGCGGTGAAACGGCGGCTCGGCCGGCTCCAGACCTTCGTCTCGGTGCACCTGGATCCTGAGAGTCCGGCACCTCCGCGGCCGCTCGCGGAGGTAGGGTCGAGCGCACCGCGCGCGCTGGTTGCGCCCATGATGCCGCTGCCGCCTGAAGAACCGTCCCAGCTTCCACTGACATCCGCCCGGTCTCTCAAGGACGAACCTTTCAGCATCCTCGGCCAGTACATGGACAGTTTCATCGTGCTGTCGATGCCCGACGGGATCCTGGTCATCGATCAGCACAACGCTCACGAACGCGCCCTCTACGAGGAGTACAGCAGCCGCTTCGATCGCCTGCCTGCACAGAAGTTCCTGTTGCCGCCTGTGATGGATCTGTCCGAGGGCGCGTTCACGAAGATCATGGAACAGGCAGCGCAGTTCGGGCGCTACGGTCTCGTTGTCGAAGAGGCCGGGCCGCGGTCGATTGCAATCCGCGAAGCGCCCCCACAGCTCGGCGAGAACGGCGCACTGGCCTTCCTGGCCGAGATCGTGCGCGCCGCGGAGAGCGGCGACGGACGCGATTTCCGTTCGTATCTCGAGCTCCATCTGCTGCGGTCGCTTGCCTGCCACTCCGCCATCAAGATCAACACACCGCTCACCCTCGAGAAGATGGAACGGATCGTCCGCAATCTTTTCGCAACCTCGACTCCGATGGTCTGCCCGCACGGGCGCCCGATCATCGTGAAGCTGCGCCTCGACGAGATCCTCCGCGGACTGCGCCGGAAGACCGAGGGTGGGGGAGTCGCGTGAGCGCTGCAGCAGATCGCCTGGCGCTGGCGCCCATGGCCGGGCTCACCGGCAGCGCCTTCCGGCGGTTGATCCGCTGGATCGGCGGGTGCGGGACGGTGTACACGGAGTTCGTCAGCTCGGCGGCACTGATCCGGCACTCTGATCGAAGCCGCCGGTTGCTGCGCTTCGAGGATGACGAACGTCCGATTTTCTGCCAGATCTTCGGGGCGGACGCGTACGCGATGGCTGAAAGCGCGCGCATCGTCGAGTCTCTCGGCGCCGACGGGGTCGACATCAATGCCGGATGTCCTGTTCCCAAGGTTGTGAAGCAAAACGCCGGCGCGGCGATGCTGCGGGACCCGGGACTGTGCAGCTCGATTTTTACACGTGTAGTAAAATCCGTTTCGATCCCGGTGTCCCTCAAGATGCGCGCCGGCCTGGGTGAGGCGGAGGCCTGCTTCCGGATCGGCCGGATCGCGCAGGAGTCCGGGATCTGCCGGCTGACGCTGCATCCGCGGACGGCGAGCCAGGGGTACGGCGGCCGGGCCGACTGGTCGCTGATCGCACGCCTCAAATCCGAATTGACAGTTCCTGTGTTCGGCAACGGCGATGTGACGACCGCCGAGCAGGCGGTGGAGCTGCTGACTGCCACCGGGGCCGATGGCGTGATGATCGGGCGGGGCGCGGTGGCTAATCCAACGATTTTCGCCGAAACGAGCGCGCTGCTTGATGGCGGATCGCCGAGCGTGCCGGACAGGGGGAGCATTTTGAGGAAATATATGCTTCTGCTCATGGGTGAGGAGAATCCCTTCGATGCGCTCAACCACTTCAAGCAATTCACGGCCTACTTCACGAAGGGCGTCACCGGCGGGGCGGAGTTCCGGAGAGCGGTCAACACATCGCATGATCTGGAAGAGATCTCGCCGCTGGTTGAGGCGTTGTTCGTCGGAGCGCATCAACACAGCAGCGCTTGACACGCATCGCTGCCGCACCGGAAGATACGGCGTCGGTCTCGGGGCAGAGCTGCCGGCCGGGATCGAGACCAGCCGCAGGGTGCGAAATGACGGGAATGCGCGAGCAGTGATGGAGTGGCGATGAGAGTTGTAGTCTTGGGGGGAGCGGGCGCGATGGGCCGCGGCGCGGTTCGGGATCTCTACACGAGCGCGCCGGAGGCGCAGATCGTGATTGCCGACAGGAACGGCGAAGCGGCTCGACGGGAGGCGGCAGCATATCCCGGAGGACGGGTGGTGGCCGTCGAGGCGGATGCGTCAAGCAGCGCCGCGCTGGTCCCGATCCTTCGCGGCGCTGACGTCTGCGTCAACTGCACGATTCACGATCTGAATTTGCGGGTGATGGCGGCCTGTCTCGATGCGCGCTGCAACTACAACGATCTCGGCGGGCTGTTTTTCATTGCACGTGAGCAGCACAAGCTCGACGGAGACTTCCGCAAAGCCGGGCTTTCCGCTGTGCTGGGCATCGGCAGCTCGCCCGGCACGATCAACATGCTCGCTCGCTACGCCGTCGATCGCCTCGACACGGTTGCCCGAGCCAACGCGCGCTGCGGGTTCACGGGCGCGTGCGACATCAACGGCGTCTTCGTTCCTCCCTACGCGCTCCAGACTCTGCTGGAAGAGTACTCCGTGCCGCCGCCCGAGTTTCTGGATGCCGAGTGGAAGACGGTGCCGGCCTGCTCGGGTGAGGAGGAGATCGATTTTTTCGAACCGCTCGGCCGCGTCCGGTGCCATTACACTCTGCATTCCGAGCCGTACCAGTTTGCGACAAGCTTTGCAGCGAAGGGGATCCGGGAGGCGACATTCAAGCTAGGGCCGCCGCCGGAGTTGAGCGAGAGGGCGAAGATGATGGTGGCCCTGGGCTTCGACCGCAAAGACAAGGTGAGCTTCGCGGGTACCGGCATTTCGCCGCTCCAGTTCCTCACCTTCATGGTGCAATCCCAGATCGAGACCCGTCTGCGGGGGGTCGAGATCAAAGTCGAGACCGTGAACGTGCTGCGCGCCGACGTCGGCGGGACGAAAGATGGGCGCCCCGTCTCGTATCTGGTCGACGCGGTGTGCCTGCCCCATCCCGAATGGCCGGATGTGGTGGATTCGGCCACGAGCATTCCGCCGAGCATCTGCGCGCAGATGCAGGCGCGTGGCCAAGTCCCGGCGGGCGCCGCATTCCCCGAAACGATGCTTCCGCTGGAGCGGTATCTGCAGGAGATCGTCAAGCGCCCCGGCACAACTCTGCGTGTCACACGCCGGTCGGCGATGGACTGATGAGAGATCCCCGAATCGGTCCGGGCCTCTGAGGTTCGCCCATGCCTTGGCCGGTGACTGCCTGTCTCCTGTGCCGCAACGAGGATCGGAATCTCGAGAAGTATTTTGAGCGGCTCCGTCCATTGGTGCGCGAAATCGTCGTGGTGGATTCGGGCAGCACCGACAAAAGTCTCGAAATCGCCGGCCGGCACGCCGACGTTGTCGTCGCTAACCCGCTCGTCAGCTTCTCCGCGCAGCGCAACCTTGCCAGCTCTCGCGCCGCCCACCGCTGGGTTCTTCACCTGGATGCCGACGAATCGATGACGGATTCGTTGACTGACGCCATCACACGGCTGTTCGAGAGCGGATCGATCGAGCACTACGCGGCGTTTTGCTTCCCGCGAAAGACATTCGACGAGCTGGGACGCTTGCGCAAGATTGTCGAGTCATATCCGGGCTTCCACTATCGGCTTTACGATCGCGAACGATGCCGATGGGTGAAGCCTGTGCACGAGACGCTCGAGATCGGCGGCCCCAAAAGGTTCGTGCCGCACCACATCCTCCACTATCCCGACTACTCCCGGGTTCCGGAGAAATTGACGCTCTACACAGACCTGAAAGACAGCTCCAGCCCAGACTCCCGACGGACAACCGCCCTGTCCATGGCGAGCAATTTCATCTTCCACGCGAAAGCGTTGTACGTCGATCTTGGCATGTGGAAGCGTCCCGACGACATGGTCTTCGCCACACGATGGCTCTTGCACCAGGCGCGCGTCAGGTTTCGGCGACGACAGAAGTCCTGAGTTTAAAGTTCCAAGTTTAAAATTCCAAGTTCAAAGTTCAAAGAGCTGGGAAGGATCGCGAGCTCTTGGCGGCAAGCCGTCTCATCGTCTGTATTGGAGGTGAGCCTCACTGAGAAGGTCCGGAGGCGCCGAACCGTTGAGCGCAGTCATTGCGTCCGTCTCCAATGGTCCGGTTCTGGAACTTTGAACCTTAAACTTTAAACTTTAAACTTTAAACCTTAGACTTCTTCCGTTGTCCCCGCGGCCAACCCGTATTTCTTCATCTTGTAGCGAAGTCGGTCTCGCGACACCTTCAGGATCCGGGCGGCTCGCGACTGGTTGCCATGCGCTGCGGCCAGGGCCTTCTCGATGACGCATTTTTCGACCTCGTCCAGCCCGCCGCCCGGCGCACCGGCCGAGTCCACGCCGGCCACGCAGGCGTACGACGGAGACGCCGCGGTCGCCTCCATCGGGAAGGCGGATATGTCGAGAACATCTCCGTCTTCGAGAATCATCGCCCGCTCGATGGCGTTCCGCAGCTCCCGCACGTTTCCCGGCCAATCGTAGGAGAGGAATCTCTCGAGCGCACGCGGCGAAACACCCTTGACGCTTTTCTTGAACTTCTCGTTGAAGACCTGGACGAAGCGACGCGCGAGCGGTTCGATGTCCTCCGGCCGCTCCCGCAGCGACGGCATCTGGATCGGCATGATGGAGAGGCGAAAATAGAGGTCTCTTCTGAATTTCCCGTCCCGGCTGGCCGCCTCGAGGTTCACGTTCGTCGCGGCCACGATCCGCACATCGACTTCGATATCGGTGAGCCCACCGACGCGTTTGAAGGTTCGCTCCTCGAGGAAGCGCAGAAACTTTGCCTGGAGCCCGAGGCTGAGATCGCCGACCTCGTCCAGGAAGACCGTTCCGCCATCGGCGATCTCGAGGAGGCCGCGCTTCTGCGCGCGAGCGTCCGTGAACGCGCCTTTTTCGTGGCCAAAGAGCTCGCTCTCGAGCAGCGTCTCGGGGATGGCCGAACAGTTGATGGCCAGGAATGGGCGCTGGCATCGCCGGCTCATGTCGTGAATGGCGTGTGCGACGAGGTCCTTGCCCGAGCCGCTCTCCCCGGTAAGGAGCACCAACGACGCCTCGCTCCGCGCGATCTTGGCCGTGACCTCGAGGACCCTGCGCATCGCCGCGGACTCGGCGACGATCGTCGATGGGTCGAACTGCCTCTTCTCTCGCTCCTTGTAAAGATCGATCTCCTGCTTGAGCGATTCCAATTCGAGGGCGTTCTGCATCGTCACCTTCAGCTCCTCGAAGTTGATCGGCTTGGTCAGGAAATGGTAAGCCCCGGCTCTCATCGCCTCGACGGCTTCCTCGAGCACGCCGTGAGCGGTGATCATGATGACGGGCAGCGCCGGGTTGGCGGACTTCACCTCCTTCAGCACATCCATTCCCGACCCGTCCGGGAGACGCATGTCGAGGAGGACCAGATCAGGTGATTCGTGGGAAAGAAAGCCGATCGCTGTCACCGCGTTTTCGGCCTCGGTTGCCTCGAAGCCCCAGGCGAGCAGCTTCTGCCCCACCGACCATCGAATCAGTTTCTCGTCATCGACGACAAGGACTTTTCTTTTTCTCATCCCACCAGATCCCCAGCATACTGCATCGCCGAGATGCGAGAAGCGGATTCCGCCATCCGGGGATCGGGCCGATCCATCGGCGTTCCGTCGTCAGCGGCCGGCATCCCCTCGCTCCTCAGCGGCGCTCTCCACCGCCGGCAGATGAATGGTCACCGTCGTACCTTTCCCTTCTGCGCTTTCCACCGATATCCTGCCTCCGTGCTTCTCGATGATCCCGCGCGAGATCGACAGCCCCAGCCCGGTCCCTTGCGCCTTCGTCGTGTAGAACGGCCGGAAGATGTTCTGCAGGTGTCCGGCGGAGATGCCCTTGCCGTTGTCGCTGACGGCCAGCGTCACCGCCCCGCCGTAGGTGTAGCCTGTTTGCACCCGGATCCGCCCACCGCCATCGATTGCCTGGGTGGAGTTGAGCAGAAGATTGAGCAGGACCTGACGGATCTGCTCGGGGTCGACCTTCACCTGCGGGATATCGCCCGGAGCGAACTCGAGCAGGATGTTCTTCCCACGAACCTTGTTTTCGAAGAATTTGATCAGGGTTTCCGCAAGCGAGTTGATCTCCTGCAAGGAGCGCTGTGGTTCGCGCGGGCGCGCATAGGTCAGCAGATCGTTGACCGTATCGTTGATCCGCCCGATCTGCAGCATCACCTCCTTCATGATCTCACGGTAGCCATCGAGCGGCATCTCGGCCTCGATCACTTCGAGGGCACCCTTGATGCCCGAGAGCGGGTTCTTGATTTCGTGCGCGAGCCCCGTGGCCAGCTCTCCGAGCGTCGCCAGCTGCTCGGCCCTCTGCAAGTCCCGCATGTGACTCTCGCGAAGCTCCTGCTCCGCCCTCTTCAGCTCGGCGACCAGAACATTGTAGCTGGCGGTGAGGCTCCCGATCTCGTCATCACGGGGCACATCGACCGAATGCCCGAAATCTCCACCCCGAGCAAGCTCCATCTTCTGCCTCAGCTCAATCACCGGGCGGTGCACGAGCCGTTCCATCAGGCGCGCGATCGCAACCGCCATCACGAG
This sequence comes from Acidobacteriota bacterium, assembly GCA_016191015.1. GTDB lineage: Bacteria > Acidobacteriota > CAIWXX01 > CAIWXX01 > CAIWXX01 > JACPPM01. The sequence continues at coordinate 15,248 of JACPPM010000344.1, forward strand.
TGCCACGGCAAACCCGAGTAGGACCGAACGCCACAAGGCACTGGCGAGAAACCGAATGCTGGGGGCAGTGTCGATGTCAACTTCGAGATACCCGTTCACCTCCCGCGAGCTCTCATGGCAGGAGTAGCATCGCGGTCGATTCGGGATTACCCGAAGCTCGTGCAGGATACCATCGACCTCGAGCGTCGCCTCGCCCGTCGTCGCCTCCGCGACCGCGAGGCTGGGCAAATACTCCGTCGTTTTCGATCCGATCTCGCCCCGGTCCGAGGACACCGCCACCCTTCCGTCCGGCCCCAGAATCCGGATCCGCCTGACATCAGGATGCACTGCCAGGCTCTCCACGATCGACTGCACCTCTTCCATCTTTCCGTCGACCATGGCGACGGCGGTCGCCCTATCCACCGCCGTGGTCAGAAGATCGATCTTCTGCCGGCTCAGCCTCTTGACCTGCGCCCTCTGAGCTGTAACGTTGATCAAGATGAAGACTAGCATCGTGAGCGTGGACACAAGGAGGACATGGATGAGAACCTTTGTGCGCCAGCTCTTCAGTATATTCACAGGTATATAAAAGACTTGTCGACCATGTGGTCATTTTATCAATTGCAGCGCCAGTGTCCAATCGGAGCCGCGTCTGCAGATGCCTCGTGTGCCGGCCCGACCACCAGCAGTTTGCGGAGCGCCCTATTTTATCCGAACTAGTCCGCGCCGCAGGGCAATCGTGACCGCTTCGGTACGGTCGGCGGCTCCGAGCTTTCCCATGATGTTCATGACGAACCCCTTGGCCGTGCTGGCCGCGATCCCGAGCGCAGCACCGATCTGCTTGTTGCTCATGCCCCTCGCCAAGAGCGCCAGCACTTCCCGTTCGCGCGCCGTCAAGTCCTCGCCGGGTATCCGTTCGGCCAGGTTTGCCGCGACCGCCGGTGGCAGTCGCCTCTCACCCCTGTGAACCGCATGGATCACCTCGACCATCTCCCGTAGGCGCATGTCCTTGAGGAGGTATGAGCGAGCCCCTGCTTTCAACGCCCCATAGATGTGCTCGTCGCCGTCGTAGGTCGAAAGGATGATGATGCGAGCCGCGGGGAACTCGGCCAGTATCTCCCGCGTGGCCTCGACCCCGCTCTTACCGGGCATCCGAAGATCCATCAGGGCGATGTCGGGCCGCGATCGCCGATAGAGCTCGACCGCCTGCGACCCGTCCTCGGCGCTTCCGGCGAGAACCAACCCCGGTTCTTTGGCGATCATCGCCGCCAACCCCTCGCGAACCACGGGATGGTCTTCGGCGATCATGATTCGGATTCGTGCCTCCGGCACCAGAGCGACACCGGCTCTCGAATCGCAATATAGGCCCGAAGTCATGTTCTTTTTCCTAACGCGGCATAGCCGCAACCAAGAGCCGCGGGTTCATGGGTATGCCATTTCACCACAGAGGCGCTGAGAGCGCGGAGCGGGAATCTTTCTCCGCGACCTCTGCGTCTATGCGGTGAACAGGTTTCTTGCCATTTCGTGTCAACACTCAACTTCTTAGACACTAACGCGGCGGAGCCGCAACCAAACAGGCAAGAGCCAGGCACGCTGCAAGAC
>JACPPM010000343.1 GCA_016191015.1 Acidobacteriota bacterium
GAAAGAGATCTCGACCGCTTCGGTGCCACGACGACCGTTGCATCTGCGCTCGGCCCGTCACTCACGCTTCCCCCGCTTTTGCATTTTTAATTTTGCATTTCTAATTCCCGAATCCGCGCGTCTTACGCGCGGATTCAGGGTTCCTGCCGGGGCTGGAACTACGGGCGCGTTCCTGATATGCTCGGCGCCGCCTTGGAGGGCGGACTCCGGTCCCGTGCAATGAGGCACTGCGAACCCCGCCAGGTCCGGAAGGAAGCAACGGTAAGCAGAGCGTTTCATGTGCCGCGGTCAACCGGAGTTCCCCACCGGGCATTGATGGAGAGTTGCCGATTGCGGACGGCGCGGTGGCGATCCAGGGAGGAGGGCGGAACGGCGGTGCCTGGATCGGAGGAAGTGCAGTTCGGGGATCTCGCATGAGTTACCTGGCTCTGGCGCGCAAGTACCGTCCTGACACCTTCGAGAAAGTTGTGGGGCAGGAGCCGATCATTACGGCACTGCGGAACAGCCTTCGAAGCAAGCGTCTCCATCACGCCTATCTCTTCTCCGGGATTCGCGGGATTGGCAAGACGACGACGGCCCGCCTGCTTGCCAAGGCTCTCAACTGCGCCAGCGGGCCGACTGCCACCCCATGCAATGCATGCCCCTCCTGTGTCGAGACGGCCGAGGGACGATCGATCGACATCATGGAGATCGACGGCGCGAGCAGCGGCGGAGTCGATCAGATCCGCGAGCTCCGGGAGATTGTCCGCTACACGCCGATTCGGGATCGTTATAGAGTCGTCATTATCGACGAAGTCCACATGGTCACGACGGCGGCCTTCAACGCCCTGCTGAAGACGCTGGAAGAGCCGCCGTCCTGGATCGTCTTCATCTTCGCGACGACCGAGTACAGGAAGGTTCCGGCCACGATCCTCTCGCGATGTCTCCAGTTCTTCTTCCGGCCGCTGCCAATGAGCCTGTTGGTCGAGCATCTGCGGTCGATCTGTGCGCAAGAAGGAATTTCCGTGTCCGATCGCGGGCTGTTTCACATCGCCCGCCTGGCCGCGGGAAGCTCCCGCGATTCGATCTCGCTGCTCGACCAGATCGTCGCTTACTGCGGACTGTCGGTCGACGACGGCGACCTTCTCCAGATCCTCAACATCATGTCCAGCGACGTACACGAGCGCATGGCCCGGGCCATCGCCTCGGGGGATGGTGGCGCCGTTCTCGACGAGATCGCGAAGATTGTGGAATGCGGATGCGATATCGTGAGTTTTCTGAACGATTTCGAGGAGTACCTGCGTCAGCTCCTCGTCGTGAAGATCGCCCGGGCCCCGGAAAAGCTGATTGACACGTACGAGGAGGACCTCCAGGCTCTTCGCGGGGTGGCCGCGCTGTTCGGGGAGGAGGCCGATCTACTGCGGCACTTGCAATTCCTCATGCAGATCGAAGCGAACCTGAGGTACGTTCACAGCCCGCGTTATCTCATCGAAGCCGGCTTCCTCAAAATGTGCCAGTTCCGCAAACTGATCCCGATCGCTGACGCTTACAAGCTGATCAGCAACAGATAGCCGTGACTCCCCGGAAGAGGTTGCCGCCACGTCTCGGGAACTCTACAAAGAATCGAGAATCAATCGCCCGTTGCGAGTCTGTGGGCAGTGCGAGGGGAATAAATGGAATGTTGGAACGATGGGTGCCACGACCGCGCCATAGCTGCTCATTGCCAAGAAAGCCCCGTTGCCGCCGCCGCTTCCTCCCGGTACCCACTATTCCATCATTCCACCGTTCCAATTCCGCGCGATGTGCGCTATGTTCTGATTTCTGATTTTGCCATGTTTCTAATTTCACCATAGAGGTAAGAAATGGGCCTGAGAGACCTTCAGGAGATGATGAGGAACGCTCAGCGGATGCAGGAGCAGATCCAGCAGCAGATGAGCGAGATGAAGATCGAGGGGAGCAGCGGTGGAGGGATGGTCAAGATCACCATCGATGGTCACAAGCACGTGCTGTCGATTTCGATCGATACCGAGGTGATCAAGCCGGAGGAACGGGAGATGCTCCAGGACCTCGTACAGGCGGCGATGAACGATGCGATGAACAAGGCCGACGAGCTCATGCGTGGCCAGCTCGCCGGGCTCACCGCCGGACTCAACATCCCTGGCCTCACGTGATTGCGGTGTCTGATTTGGGAGTAGGCAGACCTCCAGCGGCGCTTGTTGGCGGGGCGGGCGCAGAGGTCAAGGGGCCGGGGTGCAGAGTCCACGGGCAGGGCCGAAAACGGCAGTGGAGAGGGTGAAGCGATGTCGATGAGGTCGGCACGAAACGCTCTACGCACCACGCTCTACGCTCTACGCCTCAACGGCTAGACACCGTGCCCATCTTCCCCGCGCCCATCGAGAAGCTGATCGAGGACCTGAAGAAGCTCCCCGGCATCGGACCGAAATCAGCGCAACGGATCGTCTTTCACCTGTTGAAGGCACCGGCCGAGCAGGTGTCCGCGTTGTCGCTTTCACTGCAGGAGATGAAACGGAGCGTGGGCCGATGCCGGCGCTGCAACTACTTTGCCGTCGGGGAGTTGTGTCATTTCTGTGCCGATCCGAATCGCAGTCACGCGGTGGTTTGCGTGGTGGAGGAGCCCTCGGCGATCTTGCCGGTGGAAAAGAGCGGAGAGTTCAAGGGAATGTATCACGTCCTCATGGGAAGTCTTTCGCCGGTCCACGGCGTGTCGGCCGAGGACCTCCAGGTCGACGGTCTGCTTGAACGCATTCGTGAGGGAGGCGTCGAAGAGGTCATCATCGCCACCAATCCCACGATGGACGGGGAGGCCACAGCCTTGTATTTGTATCGGCTGATCAAGCCGCTCGGCTGTCGGGTCACGAGAATCGGTATGGGCATCCCCGTCGGCGGAGATCTGGAGTACGCCGACGAGGTCACGCTTGCCCGCGCTCTCATCGGACGGCGAGACCTCTCGTAATGCGAGACCCAGAGCGGGGATGGCTCCTCAGGATGACACGTGTGTGCTTCATCCACGGCTCACTCAACCATCCGATTGTTTTTCCCGTTCTTGTGCTATATAATGCGGGCCTCATAGAACGGAATTGCCTGACAAATGGTTGATCCGGCTGGATGCGAGGTGACCCGGTATGCTCTCTCCTAACCTGGTGATGTACGAGGAGGAGTTCCAGCTGCTCAAGCAGATTATCGCCAGGCTTCGGGGCGATGCCAATGCCAAGATCGTTTTTCTCGTCGACAAGAACGGCCAGCCCATTGCGGCCCACGGCGACATCGAGAACCTGGACACGACATCGTTGGCCTCGCTCACCGCGGGAAACGTGGCCGCCTCCGACGGGCTCGCCAAGCTGATCGGCGAGAAGGAATTTCTCGTGATCCACGGCGAGGGGGCCAAGGACAACATCCACATCACGATTGTGGCCCAGCGCATTATTCTTGTCGTGATCTTTGACGATCGGAGCAGCCTCGGGCTCGTCCGGCTTCGCGTGAAGAAGGCCAGTGTCGAGCTTGCCCGTGTCTTCGAACAAATTCTGTCCAAGCTCGAGAAGGAGAAGGATGCCATGGGCGCCGGATTCGAATCGCCGTTTTCGGAGATCACAGACGAGGATATCGACAATCTGTTCAGCGAGTAGCCCGGGCCTTTCGATCCGATGACCTTCATCAACTACGCAGCCCGGGAGATCAACTGCAAGATCGTCTACTACGGCCCCGGCCTCTGCGGCAAGACCACGAACCTCCAGTACATCTACGACAAGAGCAATCCCAACGCCAAGGGCAGGCTCATCTCGCTTGCCACCGAAACTGACCGGACGCTCTTCTTCGACTTCCTGCCGCTCGACCTCGGCACGGTGCGCGGCTTCAAGACGAGGTTTCACCTCTACACAGTCCCGGGCCAGGTCTTTTACGACGCCAGTCGAAAACTGATCCTCAAGGGAGTCGACGGCGTGATCTTCGTGGCCGACTCTCAGGAGGATCGGCGGGAGGCGAACATCGAGAGTATCCAGAACCTCGATCTGAACCTCAAGGGTCAGGGCTTCGATCTCATGAAACTGCCCTATGTTCTGCAGCTCAACAAGCGGGATCTTCCCAACGTCGCTCCCGTTCACACGCTCGTCGATGAGCTGCGGAGGAAGGACGAACCGGTCGTCGAGGCGGTCGCGCCTCGGGGAGTGGGGGTTTTCGAGACGCTCAAGTCCGTCGTCAAGCTCATCCTCGTGGAGTTGCGACGAGGGGGATAGGTCATGGCAGGTAGGAAGTACAAGCAGATCGGCTACATGGGCGGGACAGCCGGCCCGCAGAAGCGTCCCCGTCAGAGGACGCCGGCGCGCAGCCCCGATGATATCCGCCCGGCGCCCGATCCATTGAGGGCGCGCGACTTTTTCAAATGTAGCAACTGCGGCGCGCAAGCCTGTCTCGACGACGAAGTTCCTCAATCTCTCACATGCGAGAGCTGCGGTGCAGATCTCCACTCGTGCGTCAACTGTCGATTCTTCGATTCGTCCGCGCCTAACGAATGCCTCCAGCCGATCGAGACGGCGCTCGAGTCCAAGCGCGCCGCAAACGGATGCACGTACTTCAAGCCCAAGATCACCGTGGCTCTTTCCGTCGACAGCCCGAGCAAGGCCACCGATGCCCGGCAGGCTTTCGCCGACCTCTTCAAGAAGATTTGACAATTCCAGACGGCCGGGGGCGTTGAGCATGAATGACCGCTTTGTCGATCACACGATTTCAGATTTCTGTTCGAAACTGGCGTCCATTGATCCTACACCCGGCGGCGGCACCGCCGCGGCGCTCGCCGGCCTCCTCTCCGCCTCGCTGATCGAGATGGTGCTCCGCCTCTCCCTCAAGAAGACACCGGACTCCGAGGCGCTGGCTGAAACGCTGGCGGGACTGCCTGCCATCCGTGACAGCCTCGCGGCCCTGATGGACGACGACAGTGCCGCCTACGACTCGGTCATGGCTGCCTTCAAGCTGCCCAAAGCCACCGATGCCGAGAAACACGCGAGGTCCTCAGAGATCCAGGCTGCTACGATCCGCGCCACACAGGTCCCGATGCGCACGGCTCGTGCCTGTGCCGAGCTCCTCGATCGGTGCGACGCTCTCTCCACCGAGATCTTCGATGCGGCCCGCAGCGACTGGTCTGTCGCCCGCGAATTCGCGCGGACCGGCCTCTCCGGCGGCCTCGCCAACGTCGACATCAACCTCCCCTCGATCAAGGATCCTGATATCGCGGCTGGATTGCGGACGGAAGCGGCAGAGCTCCGGAAGCGCCTCTGAAGTTTCAAGTTCAAAGTTCAAGGTTCAAGGAATCCTGATCAAAGTTGAGCCCGATGAAGTTTGGACCTTGAACTTGCCTTTTATAGATAAGCCCACACGGATCAAGAGTTCAAAGTTCGAGGAATCCCGATCAAAGTTAAGCCCGTTGAACTTTGAACTTTGTACTTTGAACTCTATGATGGGCTGCCCGCCACAACCTTGCCACGCTTGATCACAGTCCGGACCGGGTTCACCCCGAGGTGGTAGACGAGGTCGACGAACGATCGCGCTTCGAGGATAATGGCGTCCATGGATTTTCCAGGCTCGAGGCTCCCCACCGCATGGGCTCGCCGGATCCCGTGGGCGGCGTTGAGTGTGGCGGCGGTCAGGGCCTCCTCGATGGACAGTCGCATCTTGAGGCAGGCGAGCTGGATGACGAGTGGCATTGATTCGGTGTTGGAGCTCCCCGGATTGAGGTCCGTGGCGATCGCGACCGCGACCCCCTGTTCGATCATCCGACGCGCAGGAGCATACTGATCCATCATCAGAAAGAGAGGAACGCAGGGGAGGAGTGTCGCCACAACCCGGGCGGCGGCCAGTCGCTTGATCCCCTCCTCTGAGACGAACAGCAAGTGTTCGGCGGAAACCGCGCCCACCGCGGCCGCCAGTGCTGCACCGCCTGTATCCGCGAGCTCGTCGGCGTGCACTTTCACGCCGAATCCCAGACCCGATGCACATCGGCAGACCCGCTCGCCCTGCTCCACCGTATACACACCCCGCTCCACGAAGACGTCGAAGAATTCGGCCAGCTTCTGCCTGCTCACCTCCGGCAAGATCTCATCGCAGATCGCCCGCACGTATTCATCCCGGCGCTCGCGATACTCGGGGGGAAAATCGTGGGCGCACATGCAGGTAGGGATGATGTCGACGGGGTGGCAGGTGGCCAGGCGGCGCAGGACGCGGAGCTGTTTCAGCTCGGCTTCCAATTCGAGACCGTAGCCGCTCTTGGCTTCGGTCGTCGTGGTGCCGTGAAGGAGCATCCGGTCGAGACGCGCCCGTGACGCTTCGTACAGGGCATCCTCGGTGGCTTCCCGCGTCGCCCGCACCGTGTTGATGATGCCGCCACCGGCCGCGGCGATCTCCTGGTAGCTTCGCCCCTGCATCCTCATGAGAAACTCAGCCGACCGGTCGCCGGCAAAGGGGAGGTGTGTGTGGGAGTCGACGAACCCGGGGATCACGGCCCGCCCGCCCGCGTCCACCCTGATGCCTGGCCCCGTCAGAGTTATGCTCCCGGCATCACGGGCAGGCCCGGCATAAACGATCCGGCCGGATTCGGATGCGATGACGGCATCGGCGATCATTCGCAGCTCGCTCATCCGGCCTCCGGTCGCGGGTGCCGGTCCGACGGGTGTCGCAAGCTCTCCGATATTCTCGAGGATACAATCAGCTCTCATGCTTTTCCTCGGGCGCAGGCCGAGCAACGAGAATCTCGTCCCAGGGCAAGTCTTCCTTGACGATCTCCGCTGTCAGCGATCTTTCTTTGATCCATTTTACGAACGCCTGGTTCTCGTCGGTCGGAGCGATCCCGATTCCGACGACGGTTGCGCCGCTCTTGAGCAAAACGAACTCTCGGGCGACGAGCTTTGCGGGCCTGCCAAGATACTTCTCGGCCTGTTTGATCGTTTCGAGATCGAGGGTCGTGGAGAGAGTGAGCCCGCCCTGCCACATCTTGAAATGCCCGAGGTGATCTTCGAGCGTATCCTCGATGATGAGGCGGTATCCGGCGGGACGAGCCATCATCCGCGCTTTCAGGCTCGACCACGAGTACGATCGCGTGGTTCCTGAGGCGAGGACGATCGGCCGCTCCACCGCGGCGAGGTATTCAGGTTTGCTGATATGGTGGTACTGCCACATGAGCTTGAGGATGATCCGCTGTCGCACTCTGAGGCGCGAGAGGCGCACGTACGGGTTGAAGTACTTGGGGTTCGGGAGCATACCGGCCAGCAGTGCGCCTTCATGCATCTTCAGCGCTTCGGCCGGCTTCCCGAAGTAATACCGGCTCGCAGCCTCGATCCCATGCAGGTTCTCACCCCACTCGACCTGGTTCAGGTACTGCTCGAGGATCTGTCGCTTGTCCAGCCTCTTCTCGACGCCGGTGGCGAGCAAGAGCTCCTTCATCTTCCGGGTCAGCGTCTTCTCGCGGGAGAGGAAGAGGTTCTTCATGAGCTGCTGAGTGATAGTCGACGCTCCTCGGACATAGGCCATGTTCTGGACATCGATCTTGATCGCCTCCCAGATTGCTTTGAAGTCGACCCCGTCGTGGGTGAAGAAATTCGGGTCCTCCGCGCACGTCACCGCATCGATCACGTCCTTCGGAACCTTCTCGATCGGCACCCAGACCCGGATGCGCGGATCCTGGTAGGAAGCGATCAGGGCGCCGGAACGGTCGAGGAGCCTTGTGGTCGCGAGGGGCGAGAATGTTTCGAGGGGCCTGATATCCGGCAAATTGTTGCGGACGGCGTAATACATGACGATGATGCCGGTGGCGGCCAAGAGCGTAGCGATACCCAGCCACTTCAGCAGGAACTTGGCAACCCGCCAGAGGAAACTCATCGCGCCAGCACCCCCACTTGACGCGGCCGAGCCGCAACCAAACAGGCTGCGTCTCCGCCGCGCGTGAGCGCGTTGAGCCGGAGCCCTTGAGCGAAGCGAAGGGGTAAGAGCGTTCTCCCGAGCCACTCCGATCGTCCGAGACGATCGCTCCCTTCCTGCACTCCTCCCCTCCTGCTTTCCGGAGAGGAGCCCGGAAGATCACGCCTCCTCGAGTTTCTTGTCGCGTAACTACTCAGACAGGCCGACCACAGAAGGCACAGAACGCGCAAAAGGCACAATGGCACAAGAGGAAGGGATGAAAAAGAGGTATTGAGCTTTTGTGATTTCTGCGCATTATGCGCATTTTGTGGCAGCTTTCCCCTCACCTGAGCAGTTACCTTGTCACTTCGTCTCAACACTCAACTTCGTAGGCACTATGTTGCCGATTCATGACAGACACCCGATTGTCACGCCTGGCTGACGACCTTCCCGACCGATGTGGCGCTCCCCGCAAACCCCATCAACATTCCCCCACCGACCAACGCAGCACACGCCCAGACGGGCAGGAACTGGAGCTTCACCAGCGAGGTGATCAGCGGGTTCATCGGCGCGACGTACAGCACGAATCCTCGCAGAAGTCCGAACAGAACCCCGATAGAGAGAAGGCCGCCGAGCATCCCCTGGAGCGCCCCCTCGATCAGGAATGGTGCGCGGATGAAGCCGAGCTTCGCGCCGACGAGCATCATGATCTCGATCTCCTCCTGATAGCTATAGATGTTCAGTCTGATGACGTTGGAGATCGTGAAGATCGACGCCAGAACGAACACCCCGCCGAGGAAGATGCCGCCCATGTCGATGAGCAGCAGGGCGGCGTCGATTCGCCTCACCCATTCCTCATCGAACTGCACGTCACTGACGCAGCGTGTCTGCCTGATCTCATCCACGAACGACTGCATGGCACCCCGGGAGCCGGCCGATCGGAGCTTGACCTCAAAGGAGGCCGGAAAGGGGTTCTCCCCGAGATCCGTCGCGAGCCCGGCGAATTTAGCGTAGAGGCGCTTGAACCGCTCGAGGGCCTCCTTCTCTCCGACGTATTCGGCGTGTTCGACCAGCGGGCTGCTTTCGAGCTTCTCGTGGAGCTGGCCGATGTCGGCTTCCGTCGCATCGCCCCTGAGGAAGAACACCAGCGGGATGTCCCGAGCCCAGGCTTGAGCGATGGCGCGTGCGTTGAGAGAGATGTAGAGAAAGACGCCGGTGACGGCCAGAGAGATCGCGATGGTGGCCAGGGAGAGGACATTGCGCGCGCGGCTGAGCCAGAGGCTGTGGAGGGCCTCGCGAACGAAGTAGCGCGTATTCTGGAGGATCGTCATAGCGCCTCCGTCGCTTTCAACGTATCATCGACGACACGACCACGATCGAGTGTGACCGTGCGTTTCCCCATCGTTCGGATGATCTCCCTGTTATGCGTGGCGACGAGGACCGTGGTGCCGTGCGCGTTGATGTCCTCGAACAGTTTCATGATCTCCCGCGCCAGCTCGGGGTCGAGGTTGCCGGTGGGCTCATCGGCGAGCAGCACCGGGGGTTCGTTGGCGAGAGCGCGCGCGATCGCGACACGCTGCTGCTCGCCTCCCGAGAGCTGCAGCGGGTAGGACTGCATCTTGTGCTGGAGTCCCACCATCTTGAGGACGGCGAAGGCCCGTTGCTTCTGGGCGCGCGCAGGACAGCCGACGATCTGAAGCGCGAAGCAGATGTTGTCGAGGATCGTCCGACGTTTCAGCAGCTTGAAATCCTGAAACACGACACCGATGTTGCGGCGCAGCAGATAGAGCTTGCTGAGCGGCATCAGGGCGATGTTGCGACCCCCCACCAAAATCTGCCCGCGACTCGGAATCTCCTCGCGGAATACCATCTTGAGCAGTGTCGTCTTGCCCGCGCCGCTCGGCCCGGTCACGAACACAAACTCCCCCTTGTCGAATCGCAGATTGATGTCCGACAGAGCCATCGACTCCCGATCATATTGTTTGTAGACATGGAAGAGTTGAACCATACAGTGTCCTCTATTATACGACCGTCCGAGGGATTGCGGTTCGGCGATTTCAGATACCGGCCCGGTGCCTCGTGTTCGACTTTTGGTCGGTCACCCGATAGAATCCGCGGCGATGGGCACGATACCACAGGCTGTGGCCGTTGACCGGCTCCGCATGCAGAAGGCCATGGAAAGGGCCGCGTTCAACAGACTGCTGGGGCTTGAGCTGATGAGCGCCGGGCACGGAGCGGCCGTGCTCGCACTGGACTATCGTCCGGAGTTGTCGCAGGCCTACGGATACCTGCACGGCGGGGCTCTCGCGAGCCTGGCCGATGTGGCCGTCGCCGTCGCGCTCATTCCAATGCTCCACAAGGGCGAGCACATGGCCACGATCGAGCTCTCGATCCAGTACCTGCTCCCGGTCACGGCGGGGATGAGGGTCGAGGCGGCGGCGCGCGTCCTCCGGCGAGGCAAGGCGGTGGCCGTCGCCGAGGTGGACATCCGCACGGCCGGCGGCGAGATTTGCGCGAAGTCGCTGATGAGCTACCGCATCTTCCGAGGCAAGGATTTGCCCGCGGAAACGATAGCCCTCGACCCGGAACCGCAAAGGTGAAGGAAGGTGAGGGAATGAGCAGATTCGAGCACCACATCTTCGTCTGTACGAATCTCCGGCCCGAAGACAACCCTAAAGGGTGCTGCTCACGGAAGGGATCGGAGGAAGTGCTCAGCCGATTCAAAGCGGGTCTGGCATCGCGAGGGCTGAAGGGAAAGGTGCGCGCCAACAGCTCGGGATGCCTCGACGCCTGTGCCACCGGCGTCTCGGTCGTGGTCTATCCCGAGGCTGTCTGGTATGCGCACGTCAAGACAGAGGACGTGGACGAAATCATCGATGAGCATCTTGTCCATGGTCGCCCGGTAGAGCGACTGCGGCTCCCTGATCGCACATCGTCCTGATCGGGGAGCTCACGGTGTTACCGCGGTCGATCGGAGCCCAGCCGAGCGCCAGCCGCTGAACGTGAGCGATATCTGGGACGCGGGCTACCGGCAGTTTCGCAACACCCTTGCCGGCCTCACCGTTCCGGTTTTCAGCGACGTCGCGGCCCACGTCCTCTGGCCCGTGGCGCTCTCCCGCATCGAGGTCGATCCGATCCCGATCGCCTCGCTCCTCACGGGCGCCCAGGAGGACCTGCGTCGGCTCTTCGGCATCCATCGGGGCGTCACACCGGCCGATCTGTGGTCGCTGGAGCAGTTTGCAGCACTCTCTGCGGGTGTGGATGAGAGGGGCGATCCGGTCGCTGATCCCGCGGCTGCATCCAAGGTGGGTCTCTCGCGACTGGCGGCGCCACATGTCGAGGAGATGCGCACGACCTTGAGCAGGGTCCTGTCTGCGGCGAGCGAGATCTTGAATGGCCCGGCACTGCCGGAGCAGTTCAACGAACAGCTCCGCCGCGCTGTGGTCCTTTTTCGGCGTGACCTGTTCTTCGAGTGCCACGAGTATCTCGAGGCTATCTGGATAGTGGAAGAAGGAGCCCGGAAGGGCTTCCTGCAGGGACTCATCCAGCTCTCTGTCGGATTCCACCACGATGCCAACGGCAATATCGAAGGTGCGGTAGCCTTGTTGCAGCGAGGGATCGCCCGGATCGAGAATGCGCCGGAAGGGCTCGTCGTGCCGGAGATTAACCGTCTGCTCGACCAGGCTCGCATGAGGCTGGCGAACCTACGGTGATTACGTTGGCCTAGAAAACACGAGAGCCCGGGGTCGGGTGGCCCCGGGCTCTGCCGTTTCGTTGGAAGGTCTACTGCGCGAGATCCGTCATCTTGTTCTTCATCGTGGTCATGTACTTGTTCTTGGTCACGGAGTTGAACCGCGAGCCTGATGCGCGGAATTTCTGACCCAGCATCTTCTTGTAGTTCGAAGGCAGGGCGCCGTCAGGGTTTTCGGCGAGCATGGCCGCGTCGAGGGCCGAGCTGCTGCAGGGGAGGCTGTAGTAGTAGTCCGAGCTATCGATGTCGGTCGCCACACCCGTCAGTGTGATCGTGCTTCCCGACACCGTCGCGTACCCGGTGATCATGAAATTCTTGATCCCGGCCTTGACATTGTCGCAGTCGTACTCGAACGTGTTGTTCGGGGTCTTCACCGTAACGGTGGCTCCGCCCGCGATTTCGATCTTGTTGACGGTCAGCGCAAACTCACATTTGTAATCCTGCATCGGATCCATCGGTGAGAAATCGAGTGAGCCGTAGTCGATGGAGTACGTCGTCGTCCCGAAAGTGATCTTCACGGTTACGTTCCCGTCTGAGGCCGTCTCACTGAACCCCGGGATCGATCCGCTGGCATCCGGGTCCCCGTCGCTCGATCCCCACGTGTTGTTCCACGCGTTTTCAACCCCGTGGAGCAGCTTGTTGGATGCGTCGTCGTTGACGTACCGCTCGCTGCTCCACCCCAGTGACGTGATGCCGATCACCATTACCGCGATCATCGAAAGCCTTTTCATGTAAATTCTCCTTGATTGCTGTGAGGAACCCGGCTGAGTACCCAACATATCCTTTCGGCATTTCCTCATTCCGGCTTTACCTCTCATGGTGAACTAAGACTCACGCCCGCCCCAAGGGGTTACGACGGCCGCCGAGGCGGGTGAAAACCGTCACACGGCAGGGCCTCGTCAAAGTCCCGAGCTAACCGCAGATTTCGCAGATTCTTCGCGCAGATTCCGCCGATGGCTTCGCGAGGCCGGTGGGATTCGCTTTGAGGAGGGCTCTGCGATGAGTGATGATCCCATCTGTGTAATCCCTCCGGAAATCTGCGTCATCTGCGGTTTCC
>JACPPM010000348.1 GCA_016191015.1 Acidobacteriota bacterium
ATACCACCAAGTCACCAAGACACCAAGAATCCACCAAGAGCCTCCTCTGACCTCTTGGTACGGCTTTGTGCCTTGGAGTCTTGGTGGTTTGGACGGCCATTTCATCATCCACGCGGCTGACAACATGTTGGTAAGAGTCGAGCGCTAAGGCGCCAAATGATCTCGCGCTCGGCCAGACTCACGATCACGGCATCTGTGAAATCCATGGGGAGATCCCTGTACTTGGCGAGGAGCTCGCCGACACGTTTCAGGTCGGCGATGCGAAGCTCGAGCACGGCCAGGGGGCCAGACTCGAGCCAACTCAAGAGTCTCTCACACGCTGCCTCCGAAAAAGAGAGCAGGTACATCGCTTCGGTCACGGCGGGCCAGACCGTGAGGAGGGGACCCCGAATTCGCTTCAGTGTCGCGGCGCAGATCTCGTGATGCATGTCGTCCGCATCGAAGATCGCGACGAGGGGTCCGGTATCAACGAAAATGGCCGCGCCGCCCGGCATGGATGCGCTCCCTGTACAGTTTGTGCGCCCCGGTCGCCAGGTCGCCCTTGCCACTGTGGGCACACCCGATCCACTGGGCGATATCATCGTAGGCGCGCCGTTTCCCTTCTCGCAGCCTCTCCTGACAGTATTGAGCGATCGCTAGGCGGACGACGTCTGACCGAGTGGCCGAGTGGATACGCACGGTCTCTCTGAGGGACCTCTCTTCGGCAGCCGTGAGCCTTACGGTTATTGTCATGATTGTCTCCGCTGTATTACGTATTGTACACGACGACCCCTCCATCAACACCGTAGGCCGAAGCCTGCGGCTACCTCGGACGCACGGGAGCAGGACGAACAGCAGCTTCGAGCCGCGTACGGAAGGTCCAATCGGCTGGAACTGGACGACATCACAACATCCCCGGCTTGCCCGGCTTTTCAGGTGCTCATCGTGAAATCGGACTGGCTCACGCCCGCTGCTGCGTCGCGAGATCGACGAGCTCCATGGGGACTGCGTTCTCGACGGACTTGTTGCCGTGAGGGATGGCCAGAGACGCAGCTTCTTGCCGTGGGCCGTCGCTGCGATGAGTTTCTCCCCGTTGATTATCGAGAGGAGATGCGCCTCGCCGAAACCCACACGCTCGCAACGGTCTAATCACCGGCGCTGTGCCTGGTAGTCCCAGTCTAGGCCCGACCCGCGGACCTGGCCGTGAAGGACGCAGTCGCCGTCCAGTGCGATCGTTGTGCGGCCGCGCCTGCCGTCGGCGAATTGCCAGTCGTAGTACCCGCGCGCGCCGTCGAACGAGCCTCGGCCGTTCCAACCGTCGCCGGACGCCGTGATCTCCGCGCCGCGCGATTCGATTCTCATGGAAGCGATGACGCCGGAGCCGGGGCGGCCCTCAGCCGACAGTTGCCAATCCCCGTCGATATCGCCACAGGTGCGGGCGGACGGCGTGCCGCCACCGCTGTCAGGGCCGTCGCCCGGTGGAACGGGTTCGGATCCCGGCGGCAGGAAAGCAATCTCGTATGACGGACCGTTGTAGGCCTGCCAGTTGGACACTCCCGGCGCGCCAAAGTTCTGCCAGGTCGTCTTCATGAGATTGCCGGGGACGGGGCAGGTGCCCGGATCGTAGAGCTTCATCTCTCCAGCCCACTGCGGTATCCACTGGGTGGGATCCTTCGGGTAATCACCGTGCTCGTTCCGAAAGTCGATTCCGGTGTAGTAGAGCTCCCAGTAAGCCGCAATGTACTCGCGTCCCTCGTTGTCGTAATCCATTCGGTCCGGGCACATGACGTACAGCGTTTGCGGATCCAGGGTCGAGAATATCCACATATACCAGCCTAACTGGCCTCGGCAGGTAACCTCGGTGTTCGAGTAGACGATGTATTTCCCCCAAATTTGGGATCCGGGGCAGTAGACTGCCCAGCCGTTCTGACCCGCGGCGCCTGGCGCTCCCGAACCCCAGCCGGGTGTCGTGGAACCGCCGGGTGGCGCCGGAAGGTGCGAGGGGTCGGAACCCGGTGTTGGAGGATTGGAGCTCGGTTGACGAGGCGCCGCAGGATTAGGGCTGGTCTGTTGCGGCGCGCAGTCGGGATTGTCGGCAAGGACCTTTCGCTTCCCTTCGACGTAGTGGTCGCGATACCACGCTCGACCCGATGGCGCGATACCCGAACTGGCGCAGAAGTTCACGTAGTACTGCTGCACCTTGTCCCAGTCCACTTCCCCGCCCGGATTCTGCGCCGACGCGTTCCACTCAGCGTTGACGATGGGGCATCGGCGCTGCATGTTCTGCCGCTCCAGCTCCACGAGCGGGCTCGCGAACGCTTCGCACGAAATCGATTCTTCCGCGTCCGCGCTGGCCTCGCCAACACCGCCCAAGGAAGCAGCACTCATCACAGCAATGACCGCCAAGGGACCCCTCAAGGACCTGTAACCTCCGAAAGAAATCATCCCAGACCTCCCTTTCCGATCAGCAACCCCATAGGAACTGCCTTTTTGCCACCTTCGTAGTAAAATGCGTGTCCGATCCGAAAACCGCGCCGCTGGCCCGGGCTCGCAAGCGAAGTTCATTCCTATGAATGTATCACGGCCGCCGTCGCTGTCAACGCATTGAGGGGCGCTCCCGAATCCTCGGCCTCGCCGTGCGGCTCATGGCGAGTGACCGCTCCCCGCTTTGACCTGGTGGGGCAGACAGTCTCGCCGTAGCGCCGCGACCAAGGCTGCGGCGCGGGCCTGCAACTTGTCCACCCGCTGAAGTCTGCGGCTACCTCCCATGCGCCGCAGCAAGACGACGTGCCGATTCAGGCTTCGTATGGAATGTCCACCCAGTGAAGAGAGGTAGTTGTGATAGCCATGAATGTGAATCGGTGGTCAAGCCGGAGTGAGCGAGAAGTCGTCCGCCCTTCCGCTAGGATCGGAACGGACGCGCGTTCGTGGTGGAGGCGTCAGATGAGAATCACCTGGCACCTCCCCGCGATGCTGTCATGCTTGACCTTGACTGGCCTCGTCGCCTGGAACTGGAGCTGGATGACATCACGTCCTCCCCGCGTTGTGCGGTTCTCTGGCACGCATCGTGAAATCGGACTGGCTCATGGCTCTCTGCTGCGTCACGAGATCGAGGGGTTTTACAGAGGCTACGTCCTCGACGGACTGGTCGCCCGTGAGGGATGGCCTGAATCGGAGCTTCTTGCTGTCGGTCGGCACTACGACGAATTCCTCCCCGCTGAGTGTCGCGAGGAGATGCGCGGTATTGCCCAGGGCGCCGGGGTCCCGTACGAGCGCATTTTGGTGATGAACACCTTATTCGACGCGCTCCTTGGGAAATCGGCACGTGCCTGTTCCGGACTCGCCGTGCTGTCCCGGGAGGGGATGATCGCCGGGCATAACGTGGATTGGATTGATCATGGAATCGCTCACCGTCACGGAGTGGTCTTCGCTCTCGCACCGGAAGGCCGGCACCGCATCATGAGCGTCGGCTGGCCGGGGATGGTAGGTGTCGTGACCGGCATGAACGACGAGGGGCTGGTCGTCTGCATGAATATGGCATCAGCGGGCGACCTGGATACCGATGCAACACCCGCGCTGATTCGAATTCGGCACACACTCGAGAACGAAAACGGAGTCGGTCGCGCTGTGCGTGCGCTCGCTGCCGATCCGCGAACGATTGCCATGAACCTCCTGATTGCAGATGAGCGGTCCGCGGTGAGTCTCGAGCTGTCCGGCAGACAGCATGCCATCGTGCCCATGAGAGACGGCTGCGTGGCGAACGCGAACTACTATCAAGCGCTCGCGATCCGAGGAGGCTCAGGCGCCGATCGTGTGGCCACGATGATCCGTGCGATCGACGCAGCAGCCGAACTCCCAGCCCCACGGGACATCCGGAGCGCGCTTCGTCGGGTGCACTTCTTCGATTGGTCTGGCGGCATGGCCACAATCCAGAGCGTCGTCCTGCGACCGCGGGACCTGGCGGCGGACGTGGCGATCGGACAAATCCCCGCTACATCGGGGCGGTACTACGTGGTCAGGATGGATAGGTAGTGATACAACGAGTGCCTGCTGAGGGCCGCGAATCGCGCACGCCCGGTGCCAGCTGACCGACGCATGATCAACGCAGAACGCTGGAGCACCACCACGTGAATATTGTGCGCCTTGATAAAATTTGCGTTCTCGGTATCATGGTCGTGCCATGCGATCACTCAGCACGTCCGAAGCCGCGCACCGGCTCAACGTGAGCCGGAGCCTTGTGCTTCAAGCAATCGCCCGGGGTCGCCTCACCGCCGCGCGCTCGGGATCGATCTGGCTCGTAGCCGAAGACGACAAATTCCAGGGATTCTCCAGGAAGCCATCCGGACGGCGTCCGAAAGACCGGAAACCGGCCATGATCCTGCGGCGGATACACACTCGCCTCGCGAGCGTGTACGGAGGGCGTTTGCATGGCGTCGTGCTCTATGGCTCGGAAGCGCGAGGCGAGGCGATGCCGGACAGCGATATCGACGTGCTCGTGCTGCTTCGCGGACCCATCGCCTACGGCCACGAGGTGGAACGAATCATCCGCGCCCTGTACCAGTTGGACCTGGAATGGAGGCGCCCCATCCACGCCCAGCCGGTTGATGTGCGCGCCTACGAATCGGGTGAATGTGCGCTTTACCGAAACGCGAAGTCGGAGGGGATACTGTGCCACGGATAACTCGCCGAAAGGCGAGCCCTGCCACGGCTGATTCCATCCCTGCTGACCTTTCTCCGGTAGCAGCGGAGCAACTTAGACGGGCCGACAGGGCTTTGGCCACAGCGCGAATCGATCTGGAGAGCGGCGATGCCGACGGAGCCGCGTCCCGCGCATACTACGCCGCGTTCCATGCCGCCACGGCGCTCTTCCTCCAGGAAGGCAAGAGTTTCAAGAGCCACTCCGGTCTCGAACAGGCAATTCACAGGGATCTCATTCAATCCGGGCGTTGGCGCGAAGAACTGGGACACCGATACAAATATTTGCACAATCTCAGAGCCACGGCCAACTATGGCGGGATGCGGCATGTGTCCGCAGAAGAGGCGGATCAGACCATCCAATACGCGCAATCGATCGTCGATGAAGTACGCCGATCCCTTTGCTGAGGCGTCGGCTGGCTCTGTGGCGGCCCTATCGATCGGTGAGTAGATCCTGTGGTGAGAATCCTGTGCCGGAGCGACACGCAGGGTGACCTGATTCTGTCGGGCACGGACGTCCTGATATGCGGTGCGGATATCAGGGCCGACCGATCGCGATTCGCTGCGTCCCCTTTGACGGCGCATCCCAAATCTCAGGGTCTACCATCAGTCGTTGACACCCTGGTCGTGTTCGACCAGACTGATGGCATGAGCGCCGCGGTGTGGAAGTGGTCTGTGATCGCCGCCGCCTTGGTGGCAGGCGCGATCCTGCTCGACCGTTTGCTTCTGATGATGGAAGCACGCGGCTGGATCTACTATCGCAGGAAGCAGGCGAGTCCGGGGGGCCTTGGGAATGCTGTCCTCTCTGTTCAGTCGATGCTCGAGCCAGGGAAGCAATATGTTCTGGAGTCTAAACAGAAAGAGCGAGGCCAAGAGGACGACAAGATCGCCGCTGACGATACCGATCCTGACAGACCCGAATGAACGGTCCTTCGTAGGCGCCGGACACACGAAGCGGCAAAGACCAAGGCAGCGGCAAAGCCGAGAGCAGGAGTCCGTCGAGTCCGTACCGAATGCAACCGCAGATTGCACGGATTGCCGCACAGATGACGCAGATGGGCCAAACCTCCAACCGATACGCAGCTTCTTTTCAAACCCGATTCCATCTCGAGGCAATCTGCGGTTTGCGGAAACTTTGCGGCATCCCAGCGGCAAAGAGGCTCACACCCGAATCACGATCTTGCCGTAGCTGCCGCGCGACTCCATGAGGGCGTGGGCTTGGGTGATTTCGTCCAATGTGAAGGTCGAGCCGACGATCGGGCGTATCCCGTGCCGGAGAGCGAAGTCGGTCAGCTCCCGCCAGATACTCGACATGCGGGCCGGGGTCTTCAGAAGGTAGCCGATATGAGTGGCCATCACGCCGACTGATCCGACGGCCATCCTGCGGATGTCGGCGCGTGGCATGTCTCGCCAGGCTTCCCACCACGAGAGCGGATTCCACTTGTGGAGCTCGAGGCCGGCCACACCGGCGATGACGATGCGTCCAAAGGGTGCCAGCGTTCTGAGCGCGCGGCGGTAGGGCTCGCCCGCGACGAGCGCGAGGATGACATCGACGCTGTGGGCACCGACGCGTTCGGTAAGCTCCGTCTCGATGTCGTGTGTCCGGTAGTTGATCGCGTGGTCGACGTTCAGAGTGCGGAGCCGCTCGATCTTCTCGTCGCTTCCAGCCGCCGCGTAGACGCTGCAGCCAAAGTGCTTGGCCAGTTGGACCGCCGCAGTCCCGACCCCTCCAGCCGCCGCCTGAATCAGGACTCGATCGGTTGGTCTCAGCCGCGCCATCTCGAAGAGGCTGATCCACGCCGTTAGATAACTTACCGCAAATGCAGCGTTCTCTTCCGGTGAGTACACATCCATGGCCGGCAGGGCCTGCATCTCCGGCACCACCACCTTTTCCGCGTAGCAGCCGGACTGATTGACAACGATGACCTTCTCACCGATCCGCCGCTCCTTCACTCCCGGGCCAATCGCATCGATCTCTCCGTACGCCTCCATCCCGAGGACGTACGGCAAGGGGGGCGCCCAGCCGTACTGGCCCTTCCGCGACAGGATCTCAGCGTAGTTCAGGCCGATCGTCTGAACCCGCACGCGTACCTTGCCGCCGTTCGGCGCCGGGTCGGGTAGCTGCGTTGCTCTCAACGTGTCCGGTTTGCCGTGCCTGCTCAGAACTACCGCTTTCATGCTCACCTCGCGGCTATTGTATACTGCGCCGCATGGACGTCCGGCAGAGGTTCGAGAAGTTCGCGGGCCGGTTTTCCGAGGCGGGGCGCGGTGGCGGTACCGGTCCCGCTGCCTTGAAGGAAGACTACTGGAAGTCCGTCTCCGACCTGTTCACGAAGGACATCACCGGCAAGGCGATGCTCGACTTCCTCCAGCACGAGCCCGGTGAGACCTATCGGTTCTTCACGCGCGAAGTCGACCTCGCTGCGCTCCGTCCACTCCCCTGGCACAGAAAATATCCGGCCGGAGCCTGGCGAGTCTTCCTTGCGATGGCCTATCGCCTGAGCCCACCGCGCAGGGTCCTCTTCGCCGTGGCCGTCCCCATCCTCATGGTATTCGGGATCCGCTACTTGCTGAAGTCCGTGTCGGCGACCCTGGAGCCCGGAGTGATGCTGAAGTCACCATCATGGCTTCTGGTATCGGCCACAATTCTTTTCATCCTGCTGGTCTTGGAGCTGCGCGACAAGCTCGCCCTCAAGGGCGACCTGGAGGTCGCACGACAGATCCAATTCGGGCTGCTCCCGTTCGAACCGTACTGCAAGGAGGGGATCTCGATCGATTGCTCGATGCGGCCGGCCAACACGGTGGGCGGCGACTATTTTGACATCGTGGAGCTGGCCGAGGGCCGTCTCGCTGTCATTCTCGGCGATGTTGCCGGCAAGGGGATGCCTGCAGCGCTTCTGATGGCGCTGCTGCAGGGCAGCCTGAGGACGCTACTCACGGCCGGCCATCGCGGTGCGGAGCTCATGGAGAAGCTCAACGTGCACCTCGACTCCAACATTCCCTCGAATAGGCTGATCACGCTCTTCTACGGCGAGCTCGATCTCGCTACCGGGGCCCTGCGATATGTCAACTCCGGTCACAATCCCCCTTTCCTGGTCCGGTCGAATGGAACGGTCGAGCGGCTCCAACCTACGGATGTCGCACTCGGGGTCGTCCCGTCCGTCACATTCCATCCGGCTGATGTCCAGCTCGCACCCGGAGATCGCCTCCTTCTTTTCACCGATGGGCTGACCGAAGCATTCAATACGCAGGAGAAGGAGTATGGTGAGGAGAGGCTCGAAACATTCTTGCGGGCACACGGATCCATTCCGCAGCGCGAGATGCTCGATAAGCTCCTCGCCGATGTCCAGACCTTCTGTGGTGCCGCTCGCCAGCGCGACGACATGACGCTGATGTCCATCAGCCGCGAGTAGAGCGTGGAGCGGAGTGTCTTACAAGTTGCGTGTTGACACGAAATGGCAAGAATTCGAGGGGGCAAGATGTTCCGAACTCCTCTCAGGAACGCAGGAGGAGAGGAATGCAGGAACGGAGTGGCCGCCTCGGAGGATCAGGGTGGCTCGGAAGAACGCTCTCACTCTCCACGCTCCAGGCCCGCGAAGCGGGCCAGACGCTCTCACGCGCGGTGGAGACGCAACCTTTTTGGTTGCGGCTCCGCCG
>JACPPM010000345.1 GCA_016191015.1 Acidobacteriota bacterium
CGGAAACCGCAGATTTCACAGATTGACTCGCAGATGTCGCCGATTGCTTCGCGCCGACCCGAGAGTGAGGAGCAAGTTGCTCGTCGGTTGAATGCTGGAAGAATTTGCGTAATCTGCGCGGAAATCTGCGCCATCTGCGGTTTCGCACGGAACGGCCTCGCCCGAGTCGGCGCCTCGACTTTGCCGCAGCCCTGACGTCCTGCGAGTGATGTCTTTTCAATCGGATGTGCTGCTGGTAGAGTGTCGTGGTTGCATTCGGTGCTATATGAGGGTAGGTAGAACGCACGGCCGGCGTGTCGTCATCGTCGACGGCTGCAGGACCCCGTTCCTGCGCTCAGGCACGGGCTTCGCCGATCACTCGGCCTATGACCTGGGCCGTCACGCAGTCGCCGGTTTGCTGCACCGCAATCCCGAAGTCGACCCGGCCGCAGTCGACGTGCTCATCATGGGGACGGTCATCCAGGATCCGAGTACGAGCAATGTCGCGCGAGAGATCGGTCTTGCCTGTGGCCTTCCGCCGTCCTGCCCGGCCTACACCGTGACAGTGGCGTGCGTCTCGGCGAACATGGCGTTCACCAATGCCGCCACTCTCATCGCCGCCGGCATGGCCGACGTCGCGATCGCCGGCGGCACCGAAACGCTCTCGGACGCGCCGATCCGTGTCAGCCGCGCGATTCGCAAGCGCCTCATCGCCGCCCAGAAGTCCAAGGGACCGATGGGGCTTCTGAAGCACATGAAGGGCACCAGATTCAAGGACCTGGTCCCGGAAGTTCCCGCGATCGCGGACTTCTCCTCCGGGCTGACGATGGGCCAGAACTGCGAACGTCTCGCGAAGCGGATCGGCATTTCCCGCGCCGACCAGGATGCGTATGCACTCATGTCCCATCAGCGCGCCGCACGGGCAACGCGTGAGGGATTCCTGGCGCGCCAGATCCAGCCGGTCATGGCACCGCCCGAGTTCGCCCCGATCCGGGAAGACAATGGGATCCGGGGCGATAGCACCATCGAAAAGATATCCTCCTTGAAGCCGGCCTTCGACAGGAATTTCGGCACCGTCACTGCCGCCAACAGCTCATTCCTGACCGATGGGGCATCAGCCGTGCTGTTGATGAGCGAAGACAAAGCCCGCTCCCTGGGCGTGCACCCGCTGGCAGCGCTCCTCAGCACTTCAGTGACGGCGATGGACCCGCTCGATGAGCTCCTCCTCGGCCCGTCCTTTGCGATCCCGGATGCGATCGAGGCCGCCGGCCTGACGCTCGACGATATCGGAGTCGTCGAGATACACGAGGCATTCGCCGCGCAGATGGTTGCCAACCTCCGGTTACTGGAGGACCCTGCATTCGCGCAAACGCGCCTGAACCGCGACCGGCCCGCCGGCAGGGTCGAAATGGAGAGGGTCAACGCCTGGGGCGGATCGCTCTCGATCGGCCACCCATTCGGCGCCACGGGAGGCCGCATCATCACGACGTGCTGCCACCGGATGCAGCAGGAGGAGGCGAAATACGGGCTGGTCGCAGCATGCGCGGCAGGTGCGATCGGGCACGCGATGGTGCTGGAGAGGGTTGAACGATGAGCGCCGTCACTTTGACGAAACGTCCGGGCGGCGTCGCCGTGATCCTCTTCGATACGCCGGGCAGCCCGGTGAACATCCTTTCGCGCGAGCTCTTCGGTGACTTTGCCGCGTTGCTCGATCAGATCGAGCATGACCCTGAGATCAAGGCCTGTGTGCTCGCCAGCGCGAAAAAGGACTTTATCGCCGGCGCCAACCTCAAACAGTTCTACGCGATCGAGAAGGAGTCGGAGGGGGAGGAGCTATCGCGTGCGGGTCACGCGCTGATCGACCGCATCGCCGACAGCCGCAAGCCTTTCGTCGCGGCCATCTCCGGCCTGGCACTCGGCGGAGGCCTCGAAGTCGCCCTTGCCTGCCACTACCGCTTGGCCGCCGATGACCCATCGACAGCCCTGGCATTACCCGAAGTTCAGCTCGGCCTTCTGCCCGCAGCCGGAGGCACGCAGCGCCTCCCGCAACTTGTGGGACTGCCGGCGGCACTCCCGATGATGTTGACGGGCCAGCGCGTCCGGGCGCGCAAGGCCTATCGCATGGGACTCGTCGACGCCTTGACGACACCCGGTGGCATCGTCGAGACGGCTGCGCGCGCGGCCATTGCGCTCGCCGGCGGCAGCTTGAAGCCACGCAAGAGGAAGAAACCCCTTTTGGAAATGCTGCTCGAGTCGGCACCCGGCCGGGCGATCGTCTTTCGGCAGGCTCGCGCAGGAGTGATGGCCAAGACCCGCGGGTTGTACCCGGCACCGCTCTTCATCATCGACTGCGTCAGAACCGGTTATTCGAAGGGGACTGCCGCAGGCTTTGATCGCGAATCCGTTCTGTTCGGAAAGCTGACGGCAAGCGCCGAGACCAAGTCGCTCATCGGTCTGTTCAATGGAATGACCGATCTGAAGAAGCCGATCGCGGGAGCCGAGCCCCGGCCCGTGCGCCGGCTCGGCATCCTCGGCGGCGGCTTCATGGGACAGGGCATCGCTTCGGTCTCCTTGAAACTCGCCCCCGTCATCGTGAAAGACGTCTCCGACGAATCGCTCGGCAAGTGCGGCAAGTCGATCTGGGAGGGCCTTTCGAAACAGCTCCTGTCGGGATCGTTGACGAAGTTCGAGCGGGACCGGCTGTGGACGCGCTTCCAGCCGACGACGCGCGCCGACGATCTTGCCGGCACCGACCTCATCATCGAGGCCGTCTTCGAAGACCTGGTGCTGAAGAGAAAGGTCCTCGCCGAGGTCGAGGCGCACATTCCGGAGAAAACGGTGTTCGCCTCGAACACATCGGCCCTCCCGATCGGCTCGATTGCGGCCGAGGCCCGGTGCCCGGAACGTGTGCTCGGAATGCACTACTTCTCGCCGGTGCCGAAGATGCCGCTGTTGGAGCTGATCGTGGCGGAGAAGACGGCGCCGTGGGCGGTGGCAACGGCGCGTGCGTTCGGGGTGCAGCAGGGCAAGACCGTGATCGTCGTCAAGGATGGGCCCGGCTTCTACACGACCCGCATTCTCTCCCCCTACATGAACGAGGCCATGGTGCTGCTCGAGGAAGGGGCGCGGATCGAAGACATCGATCGCGTGATGAAGGACTTCGGCTACCCCGTCGGGCCCCTCGCCCTGCTCGACGAAGTGGGCATAGACGTCGGCGCGCACGTCTCGAAGGAGCTCGGCCAGGCATTTGTACAGCGCGGCCTGGGAGCCAGCGTTGCGCTCCCGAAGCTTTTCGAGGCCGGCTATCACGGCCGCAAGAACGGCCGCGGCTTCTACCACTACGTCGACGAGAGGAAGAAGCCGGTGAACACCCGGGTGTATCGGTTGATCGGAGGGGCGGAGAGGAGGGCTCTCGCGGCAGGCGCAATCGCGGACAGGCTGAGCCTGCTGATGGTCAACGAAGCCGTCTACTGCCTGCAGGAGGGGATCATCACCTCGCCGCGTGACGGTGATGTCGGGGCGATTCTGGGGCTGGGCTTCCCGCCGTTCCGCGGCGGTCCTTTCCGCTACATCGACTCACTCGGAGCCGCCGAAGCCCTGCGACGCCTCGAAGCGCTGGCGGTGAGCTGCGGGCCGCGGTTTCACCCCGCCCCGATGCTTGCCGATCGTGCACGGGACGGGAAGAAATTCTACCCGTGTAGTGAATGATCTCCGCGTGACACAATGCGCCCTGAGAATCTGATCCAGGTCCTCCAATCGCATTTTCGCTCTCAGCCGAATTCGTCCTGCCTGCGTTTCTTCCGGGACGGGCGGTGGCGCGACCTGAGCTATGCGCAGGTCGAGGAGCGGGTCCGTTCGATTTGCAGCGGCCTGGTGGCGCTCGGTGTTCAACCCGGGGATCGCGTGGCGATCATGTCGCAGAATCGCCCGGAATGGGCGCTCTGTGATCTCGGCGCGATCTTCACCGGCTGTGTCGTCGTCTCCTTGTATTCGGACCTGAAGCCCGATGAAGCGGCCTACATTCTGGAGCACTCGGAGTCGCGAGTCGTGTTCGTCGAGGATAGGACACAGGCGGAGAAGATACTGAGCGTCCGGGGACGGCTCCCGGAGCTGAAAGCGATCGTTCTGATCGAGGGAGGAGAACCGGAGGGCATTTCCCTCGCAGAGGTCGAGGGACGCTGCGACGGAGGGCGGGCCATGGAGCGGATCGCGGAGAGCGCTCGGGCGGCGCGGACCGCCCCGCTGACAATTGTGTATACGAGTGGAACGACCGGTGCTCCCAAGGGCGCCGTCCTGACTCACGGAAACATCCTGGCCGTGGCGGAGATGGGGCTGGAGGCGATCTCGAAGGGACAGGAGCTGCCGCGCCTCAACCTGAGCTTCCTGCCCCTCGCCCACGCGCTCGAAAGAGTCGGCGGCCATTTCATGCCGCTCTACATCGGAGGCACCATCGCCTACGCCCGATCCCTCGACACGATCGCCGAAGACGTTGCGGCCATCCGGCCGGACTTCTCGATCGCGGTCCCAAGATTTTTCGAAAAACTTCACAACCGTGTTCAGTCGCAAATCCGGGAGGCGTCGCCACTCAGGCGCGCCATATTCGCCTGGGCGGTCGGCGTCGGATCCGAGCGCAGCAAATGCCTGGAGGCCGGGAAGGCGGTGCGGCCGTGGGTGGCGTGCAAGTTCGCGCTCGCTGATCGCCTCGTCTTTGCGAAGATCCGCGCGAAGCTCGGTGGCAGAATGCGGTATTTCGTCTCCGGCGGCGCGCCGCTCAGCAGCGAGCTCGCGCGTTTCTTCCATTCAGCCGGCATCCTCATCTGCGAGGGCTACGGCGCGACCGAAACCTCCGCCCCAGCAACGCTGAACACGCCAACAACCTACCGCTTCGGCTCGGTCGGAAAAGCGCTGCCGGGCGTCGAAATGCGCATCGCCGAAGACGGCGAGGTGCTGGTGCGCGGTCCCAATCTGTTCCAGGGGTACTACAAGGACCCGGACGCGACGAGGGCCGCGTTCGATGCGGACGGCTTCTACCGGACAGGCGATATCGGCCGCGTGGATGAAGACGGCTTCTACTACATCACAGATCGCAAGAAGGAGCTCATCATCACGGCATCGGGGAAGAACATCGCACCGCAGAAGCTGGAGAACATGCTGCGCGCCAGACCGTATATCTCAAACGCGCTGGTCCACTGCGACCGCCGCCCGTACGTCGTCGCGCTCATCACTTTGGATCACGTCGCCATCCAGGCCGCTCGTCCCGTTCTCGACGATGCGGCCGCGCAGAGCGAGATCCTCAGAGCGATGATCGAGAAGCAGATCGAGGTGGTCAACCAGGAGCTGCCTCGGTTCGAGCAGATCAAGGACTTTCGCATTCTCGATGAGGACTTCTCGGCGCAATCCGGCGAGATGACCCTCACCTTCAAGCTGAAACGCCGTGTCATCGAAGCACGGCACCGCGCTCTCCTCGACCAGATGTACTCCCGCCACGAATCCCGCCCTGGAGCGCTGTAGTGTCTAAGAAGTTGAGTGTTGACACAGAAATGGCAAGAAACCTGTTCACCGCAGAGACGCAGAGGGCGCGGAGAAAGATTCCCCCTCGGCGCACTCCGCGCCTCTGTGGTGAAATGGCATGCCCACTAGATCGCCCTGTTTGGTTGCGCCTCCGCCGCCTCGACCTTCAGTAGTTCAAATGGATATGGATATGACTGTTGTGGACCGCATTGTAAGTGATGGTCTGGCGGTTCCAGTTCCCTAGGCCGGTGTTGTACTCGTCGCCGACTGTGGGTGTCACTCGGCCGCGGGTGAGGAGGTCGCGAGCCCAGCCGTCGGGGAGGATTCCATCCGCGCTGCCGATCGCGTAGTAAACGTAGCCGACATTGTTGTTGGCGACGAGTGATGCCAGAGACGTCCTCGACGTGGTGATCCAGGCGCTCACCTGTTGGGCCTGGCCCTGGTTGCCGCCGATCGCGTCGATCAGTGCCTGGCGCAGGAGATCGTAGTTCGCTCCACCGCTCACGGCGCCGCCAGGAAGGGTGTAGTAGTGGAACATGTCGATGTCGACACCCCGATCGTGCGTCTGGTGCCCGATATTTCTGCCATGCTCGCCCGAGATATCGTCGACCCTCGTGATGAGGCCGGTGTTATTCTGAAGCCACCTGTATGTCTCCCGCTTCGCCCAGTCGTCGCCACCAGCGTCGCGGACGCCGTAGCGCGCCACAGTTTGCGGCATGCCCCAGAGCCCGGTGTACCCGCCAAACTCCTCTTCGTCATACGACTCGTCCGATTTGCGCTTGACATCGATACGGAACTTGTAGCGCAGAGCCCCGGCGGGCGGGGGATCGGTGTTCACTGCGGACGCTCGCTGACTCATCGTCACGATCACGCGCAGGATATCGTTGCCCCGATCCACAACGCTGCCCCCCACTCCCGTTTGATCAATGAGCACCTGCAGATCTCCGCCCTCGCCCAGCAGAGTCATCTTGATCTTGGTGAACTTGGCGTCCTTGGGCTTGGTGGCCTTGATGTCCATCGTCACCTGATAGGTGTTGTGCTGACCCGAGCGTGGCACGCTGATGTGACTCCGGTTGTCGCTGATGCTCACAAAATCGATATCGATGTCCACATGGCTGAGCCCGGCCATGACGTAGGTCGGCAGAAGCTCGTCGGAGACGTTCATCGAGCGAACCAGCATGGTCAATGACGTGTCGGCCGACTTCGCGAGGGCCTCGACGTTCAGAGTGGTCGTGACGTCTCCGGTGCACCCGTCGCCCTGCCATGTCGGTGCGGACCAGAGCTGCGAGTTCACGTTCATGCTTTTTGAGAAAAGGGTGGCACCCGTCGAATTGGCGTACACCTCAACGGCCCAGGCGTCGTTGAATTCGCTCTGGGGCAAAACGTACTCCGGATATTCATCGGTGCACACTTCATATTTCAAAGTAATCGTCTTGGTCCCCTTCTTGAGCGGGATGTCGAGCATCTCCTCGATCATCGCCCCTTCGGGCCCTGAAGCCACGGTGACTGTATCCTCGCCGTCGCCGCTCGGGAGCAGAGCCCCGTTCCTGCCGGGCACTGAAGGCTGCCTGGATGCCGGCCTGGGTATCGGGAGCGTTTGTTCCGGCCCCGCTATGTGCTCGACCGAAATCGCCCGAACCCCGGCCTTGATGTCCGTCACGCTCCGCATGGTGAGGGTGACGGCGATCGAACCCCAGATGTCGTCCGCGATGCCGCTGGCGTAGTAGAAGACGCCCCCGGCCTGGGTGACTCCTCGAAAGGCGAGCACTCCCATAGGAAACTCCTTCAGAGTCAGAACGCCGGCTTGGTCTGTCACCACCTGGTAGATGGTGTTTGTGCCGAGGACCTCGATGGTGAGAGGGAGGCCCGCGAGGTTCAGGGAC
The DNA here is from genome assembly GCA_016191015.1 of Acidobacteriota bacterium. GTDB lineage: Bacteria > Acidobacteriota > CAIWXX01 > CAIWXX01 > CAIWXX01 > JACPPM01. Next base: position 7,374 of record JACPPM010000345.1, read on the forward strand.
GGCAATGACGGCGGCACTTTCAGGGCCACCTCCAGATCGAGGATGCCGAGCCGGTACGCGATCGTGTTTTCGTGGGTGAAGCCCTCAGCATCGACGCCAACGACCCTGATGCCCGAGGCTCCGGCAGCCAGTCCATTCAGCACGTGATTCCTGATCTTGTTCGGTTTCGTGGCCTTGATGACGCCCTTCTCGGTTACACGGAAGAGGCTGCCCATGCGGACGAAAGGTGCGCCGGTTGCGTCTACGAGATCAACAGCCTCGAGCGTCTTGAGTCTGATTGCCTCACCTTCCTTGACGAATCGCATGGACAGAGTCGGGAAGGAATACGGCAGCACCCCGTTCGGGATCTCGGTGGCCTCCAGCGTCGTCGGCTCGACAACATCCTTGCCATCGTCCAGAATCAGTTCGAGGGGCATGGACTCCCCGTCGCTCAGTGTGACGTCGGCCCATCCCATGGACTTCGACGGTACGACCGCCTCCACGCGATGCTGACCCGGTGGCAGGTCGAGCTCCAGGACGCCCTTGGAATCAGTGAGGCCGGCAAAGGATCCGTCGACCTTCACAACGACGCCCGACCCGGCCGGCTTCCCGACCTTGTCGCTCTTGCGGTCGTCCAAATTGTAGACGCGGACCGTGACGTGGCCCGTCGTGGCAGGGGCAATCCGAACTGCCAGCAGCAGTGCGGTGATACTCATGATGAGCACGCTCCGAGACATACTTCACTCCTTAACGTTGTCGGTGGGTGATCATTTGGGGGGTGCCGCCCGGGGATGGGGACACACTGGAACGGTCCGCGACCCTGCTGGCTGGGAGCGAGAGGGCCGAGCGGCCGTCCGGGTTTCGATTTGCGGCGTCGCCGTTTGAAGAGACGGCCGCCCCCGGGAAGTGGTTACACGACGAGCTCCCGGCCTGCTCGCACGGAATCCAATCGGCCGCCGCGGCGTCGACCCCGTGGATTGCGGTCGGCGGGACCCTCTTGACAAAGTGTCGCGTGCACACTATATTAGTGTATGAGGGACACGAAGTAACGTGACGCCCTCGATCCGGAAAGGAGCAAGACAATGTTCGGATTCCACTACTTGAAGGCATCGCCCACCCAGCACGTGTTCCATTATTCGGGTGGCAGCCTGCGGCGGGAAGGGCGGAGTTTGGCGTTCTTCTACTTTGGCCCTCGTTCGCGGCTGCTTGCCGTCCCGGTGGCGAGCGCCGATGTGCCCTTCATCGTCAGCGAAACAACCGCGGATTTCCAGGACCTCACGATCCAGGGTCAGATCACTTACCGGGTCTCCGACCCGAAGCGTGCGTCCACGACCCTCGACTTCGAGATCGATCCTGAGGGGAAGCTCGTGGGTGACGGCCTCGAGATCCTTCGCCAGCGGCTCGTCAACTCCGCTCAGGTGCTCATGCATGGCATGACTGGACAGCTTCCGCTTCGCGAGGCACTGGTCCAGCGGGAGTCCATGGCCGCAACGGTCCTCGCCAGCCTGCGCACCTCCGCCGCGATCACTCTGCTGGGGGTCGAGATTCTCAATGTCGACATTCTGGCCATCAAGCCGACGCAGGAGATGTCTCGCGCATTGGAGGCTGAGGCACGGGAGGCGCTGCAGAGGAACGCGGACCAGTCGGTCTACGAGCGGCGCAACGCGGCGGTAGACCAGGAGCGCCGGATCAAGGAAAACGAGCTGCGAACGGAGATCGCGGTCGAGGAGAAGCGACGACAGATCCGCGAAACACAGATGGCGGCCGACATTGCCATCGAAGAACAACGAAAGAGTCTCATCGAGACTAGGGCAACCAACGATCGGGCCGAGGCGGACACGCGAGCGTATGCGCTGGACGCGTCGCTAAAGCCGATCAAGGACGTTGACTGGAGAACGTTGCTGGCAGCCTCGGGGATGAGCTCGGACCCCCGCTTCATGATTGCTTTGGCATTCCGCGAGATGGCTGAAAACGCGCAGAAGATCGGCGAGTTGAACGTCAGCCCCGATCTGCTCCGCTCTCTGCTCGCCCCCGAACGGACGTGATCGAGCCGGTCGCACCGAATGAGGTCCCTGGACCGAGGGAGAAGGTAGCCCGAAGGGAGGAGTCATGTTCGAAAAAGTCGTTCTCGTCACGCGGAAGACCAGGCTGCAGGGGCTCACCGCACAGTTCAACACCGTGGCGCAGGCACGGTTCTACCTTGAGCATGCCGGCTGCGATTTTCGGGATTACGAGCTCGAGGATGCGCATTACCGGCGCTCTCTGGAGACGGTCCGGCGGAGTCTGGAGCATTTCGACGGCACCCTCAAGCTCCACATCATGGATCGTGAGCTCGTGCCGACGGCCCTGTTCAGTGGAAAGGACATCGTGGTGGCCCTCGGCCAGGATGGGCTCGTGGCGAACACGGCGAAGTACGTGGGAGGCCAACCAATCCTGGGAACGAACCCCGATCCCGAGAGGTTCGACGGGCTCCTCCTCCCCTTCTCCCCGGCTCAGGTCGAAGGCTCAGTCGAACGGGTACTCGACGGGCGTGCGCAAGTGCGGGAAGTAACCCTGGCTCAGGCGCGCCTCAACGACGGCCAGCGTCTGCTCGCGTTCAACGATCTCTTCATCGGGGCGAAGACCCACATCTCGGCGCGGTATCGGATTCGAGTGGGGGAGCGGGAGGCGGTGCACTCGTCGAGCGGTCTGCTGGTTTCGACGGGTGCGGGGTCCACTGGTTGGCTTTCCTCAGTTTTCAACATGGCCGCCGCCGTGACAGCGATCGGCGGTGGTCAGCCCCCCGCGCCCGTGCGATTGGACTGGAGCGATCGCCGGTTGTTTTTTGTCGTGCGCGAGCCATTTGCCAGCCGGCATTCGAGCGTGGATCTGGCGATCGGCATGATTGATCCCGGGACTGCTCTGACGATCGAATCCCTGATGCCGGGACAGGGCACGATCTTCAGCGACGGGATGGAGGCGGACTTCCTGAGGTTCGACTCCGGGGCAGTCGCACAGATAGATGTAGCCCCGGAACGGGCCAGGTTGGTTGTCGGTTGACGCCCGGTCGCACCTGAAGACCGGTTGTGCTATTTACTGAACATGCGGAGTTGACATCGTGGAAAGAAGCGCCGTTCGTGTAACCGTTGACATCGTCATCTTCTCGATCCGCGAGGACGCCTTGCAGGTCCTGCTGATCCGGCGCAAGTACGATCCGTTCCGGGGACGGTGGGCGATCCCGGGCGGTTTTGTGCTCGATCGGGAATCCCTGGAGCAGGCGGCGCTCCGCGAGCTGCGGGAGGAGACCGGGGTCGAGGATGTCTACCTGGAGCAGCTCTACAGCTTTGGAGATCCCGATCGAGATCCGCGCGGGCGGGTGATCACGGTGGCCTACTTCGCTCTGATCTCTTCAGCTCAGGCGCTTCGGCCCGGGACGGATGCCGAGGAGGCGCAGTGGTTTCCGTTCAGTAAGCTGCCGCCGCTGGCCTTCGACCATCGGAAGATTCTCGAGTACGCGCTCGTGCGTCTCCGAAACAAGCTTGAGTACACGACCGTCGGGTTCCAGCTCCTGCCGGAGAAATTCTCGTTGAGCGACCTGCAGCGCGTCTACGAGGTGATCCTCGACAAGAAACTCGACAAGCGCAACTTCCGGCGGAAGATGGACCTTCTAGGGATCCTGCGGCCGCTGCGTGAGTGGCGGAGGCAGGGGGTAAGTCGTCCGGCGCGTCTCTATCGGTTTTCCGCTCATCGCTTCGAAAGACTCAGGGACAAGGGTATCCTGTTCCCGTTTTGAGGCGCCGGAGGCGGAACTGCTGCTGGCTCGGCCGACGTAACGCCTCAGAAGCTGTAAGAAATTGCTACAACCGTAGTTTTCCACAACACAACGTATTGAGTGTGTGAGCGCATCAAACGGGCAATTGCATTTTTTCACAGCTTCTCAGTGGACTGGGGTGCGTCTGTCGTGGACGTAGACGTCGTCGTCGGCGAACAGACTTTGATTTCGTCTTCGTTTACGACTACGTCAACGCCGACGTTTTTCCAGGGAGCGGCACCGACCGTACGAGACTGCGGCCATACGGGCCGAGTTGGCCGGCACTCGCGAGCCGATGCTTTACAGAACTTTACATTTCCGACAACCGCCCGAAACCCTGCGTCCTTACATTTCTCTGTGTAGCCGGCAGGAAGCCGGCGCACGAGAAAGGAAGGAAGCAATGAACGAGAACGCAAACGTCAACCAGAACGAGGGTGAGGAACGGCGCTGCCGGCATGGCTTGCGCCGGCCTCACGGGTTCCTCGGAGGGCTGTTTCTTGGGGGATTGCTCGGCGCAGTCATCGTCGGTGGGCTCGCCTGGACCGGTGCGCGCGCGATGGCGTCAGGCGGCCTCATCGGCAGCCACTTGCACGCTTCGCGGGGCGGCTGCAGCAAAGAGAGCTGCAAGGAGCACGCACAGTTCGCCGCGGAATGGGGCCTGCGGAAGGTCGACGCCACCGACGAGCAGCAGGCCAGCGTGAAGAAAATCGTCGCTGATGCCGTCGACGACCTCTCGGCGCTCGCAGAGAAGCACCACGGGAACCGTGAAGCGATGGCACAGGAGCTCGGGAAGGCTCAGGTGGATCGGGAGGCGATCGAGCGGATCCGGAAGGCGGAGATGGAGCTGGCTGAGCAGGCGTCGAGCCGCCTCATGGCAGCCATCGCCGACGCCGCCGACACGCTGACTCAGGAACAGCGCAAGGAGCTCATCGAGCTGGCCCACGAGATGCACCGGTAAACGCCCCGGACGGGCGATTCTGTGCTAATGTCACCTGGAGGCCGCATCCGCCACGGCGCGGATGCGGCGCCATTTCTTCACATATGGCCGAGCAGATCCTGATCATCGACGACGACGTGAAGCTCGCCGAGATGCTCGGCGAGTATCTGGGCGAGCGTGGGTACGAAGTGATGGTGTCGCACACGGTCGCTGCCGGGCTCGCGACGCTCGACCGATGCCGGTGCGATGCCCTGATCCTCGATGTGATGCTTCCGGACGGGGATGGACTCGACATCTGCAGGCGTGTTCGGTCAGATTCGGACATTCCGATTCTGATGCTGACGGCACGCGGCGAAGAGACCGACCGGATCGTGGGGCTCGAGATCGGCGCCGACGATTACCTGCCCAAGCCCTTCAACCCCCGTGAGCTCCTGGCGCGGTTGAAGGCGATCCTGCGAAGGCGCGCGGGGGCAACGGGCGGTGCGCGGCATGCATTGCGCTTCGGTCGGCTCGAAATCGACGCGGCGGCCCGCGTGGTGCGCGTCGACGGGGAGGAGCGCTCGTTGACCAGCTACCAGTTCGATTTGCTCGTGGCCATGGCATGCCATGCCGGTCGCGTGATGTCGCGAGAGGCGTTGATGGAGAAGGTGCGCGGCGAGGAGCTGGAGGCGTTCGACCGAAGCATCGACGTCCACGTTTCCAGGATTCGGGCCGCAATCGAAGACGATCCGAAACGGCCGCGGCGCATCCTGACGATCCGCGGCGCCGGCTATGTGTTCGCGAGGAAGCAGGATGAGGAGCGGTCACCGTGAGGCGCGCCCGGCACACACACGAAGGCGCCGTCACGATGCACAGGCTCTACATCCAGATCTACGTGAGCTTCGTCATCGCGATCCTGCTCTTCGGCCTGATATCGACGACACTGTGGTGGATGGACCCGGAGCGACGGTCCGACCAGACCTTCCAGATCATCGCCGGCCTGATCGGCGACACGCTGCCATCTCCCGACGAACCCACGGCTGAGTTGCAGATCGTGGTGGAAAAGATCGCGCGCCGCGTCGGCGTGGACTTGACGGTGTGCGGGCCGGACGGTTCGGTGCTGGCCGGGGTGGGCCGTCCGATTCGGCCGCCTCCACCCGGGCAGGCTCGCACCGGGTGGATGCATACGGCCGGCGACGGGATGGTCGTGGTGTTCCGGCTTGCAGACGGTCGAGTCCTGCTGGTGCGGCATCCACATCGGCCCGGCCTCCATGTCGCCTTCATCGCGCTGTTTGCGGTCGTCCTGGCGATCGCGACCTATCCGGTGGCGCGACGCATCGCGAGGAGGCTCGAGCGCCTCCGGGCCCGCGTTGAAAAGCTCGCCACGGGCGACCTTTCCGCGCGGGTCGACGTGGAGGGAAAAGATGAAGTGGCGTGCCTCGCCAGGAGCTTCAACCGCGCCGCTGACAGGATCGAGCAGCTCGTACTGGCGCAGCGGGCGATGTTGGCCAATGCATCGCATGAGCTGCGGTCGCCGTTGGCCCGCCTGCGCATGGCGGTCGAGCTGCTTCCGGGAGAGGACCGGCCTGATCTGCGCGAGAGAATCGCGAAGGAGATCAAGGAGCTCGACGACCTGATCGGGGAGATTCTGCTCGCGAGCCGGCTCGAATCCCTTCACGGCGTCGACCACGCTGAAGAGGTCGACCTGCTGGCGCTGGCCGCCGAGGAAGCGGCCCGGGTCGATGCAGCAGTCTCGGGCGAGCCCGTGCGGATCACCGCAGACCCTCGCCTCTTGCGGAGGCTCGTCCGCAATCTCATCGAGAATGCCGCGAAGTACGCCCCCGGCTCGCCTGTCGAGGTCACGGTCGCTGCGGCCGCGGATAACGGAGCGATCCTGACTGTGGAGGACCGCGGCCCGGGCATACCGGATGGGGAGCAAGAACGCATCTTCGAACCGTTTTACACTGCGCATCGGGATGCAGACATGCCCACGGGCGGATCGGGCCTCGGCCTCGCACTCGTCCGCCAGATTGCACGCTTCCACGGCGGAGAGGTGCGGTGTGTGCCACGAGTCGGAGGCGGATCCCGCTTCGAAGTCAGGATCAGAGGAGCCGTGGTATCTGATCCCGCTGCGCATCCGCGCTCTTCTTCTTGAGGTCCGTGCCCGTGTATGATGATCCACCGAGGTCATCAAGGAGCGGAGGATGAAGGAGCGCAGGCCGTGGGGTCGACTGGGCCTGGGTCTCGCTGTGATCCTGATCGTTGTGCTCGCGGGCTTTCTCAGAAACAGAGCCGTGCGCTTGCTGCCTGTGGATTTCGACGAGCTCACCTATTTGCCCGCGGCCTTTCGCTACGAGGAGATGCTCGCACGAGGAAGCTGGGGACAGGTTGCAGCCTTTGATGACAATCTCGAACATCCTCCGCTCAATAAGCTCCTCTTCGCCGCGGACCTGTGGGTCAGGAATCCGAAGGAGCCGCAGTGGGATGCGCTTGAGGTCGGCCGCGCGATACCGCTAGCGGATCAGGCCGCCTTCCTCGGCCCGCGCCGCATCTCGGCAGTGGGTGGCGCTTTGCAAGTTCTCCTCATGACGTTGGTCCATCCGCTCGCCGGACTGCTCCTGGCCTTGGACACGTACCACATCAAATACTGCGCTCAGGTTTACCTGGAAGGCGTACCGGGTCTGATGGCAGTGCTGGCCGTGTTTCTGTTCGAGCGGGCGCTCGTGGCGGATGGGCCGAAGCCGAACAGTTCCCAACCGCTTCGCCTGCGTTGGTCGTTGCTCATTCCTTCGGCCGCAACCCTGGGCCTCGCCGCAGCAGGGAAGTATCCATATGGGATCGTCGGAGTCGTCCTTCTGGCGTTTCTCCTTTGCCGAGCTCGATCGCTCAGGACGGTGCTCCTGTACTCTGCAGCCGCCCTTTTGTTTTTTCTCTTGGCTGACCCATTCCTCTGGCCGAATCCTCCTGGGAAACTCTGGGAATCTCTGACCTTTCACGTGCGGTATTCCCAGAGCGAGCATGTCGTTTCCTCCGGAATGCCGTGGTATTCGCCGTTCGCCCACCTTCTGCGTGCCGCACCGACGAAGTGGCACCCCGGCGTTTTCTACACTGGGTTGGCCGACCTCATCATCCTCCCGCTGAGTCTTCTCGGCGTGCCGCGCGCGCTGCGGGAACGACCAGTGTGGGTCGCCTGGGCCGGGTTCGGCCTCCTCTTCCTCACCCTCTGGCCGACCAAGTGGCCTCAGTACATTTTGCTGGTGCTGCCACCACTCACCGTGTGTGCGGGGATTGGAATCGAGCAGATCGGCCTCGCAGTGTGGACGAAAATGCGGCGCCGGGCATAAGACACAAACAGGCGGGGATGAGAGGGCGTTGGGGCTGTGCGTGTTCTAGATCCACTCTGGCTCCGTCACCGTTCGCGCATCCCGGGCGTCGCCCGTGTTCACTGTAGAAGCGGGTTCGAAGAGTAGCACGTGGACCTCTTCGGTCGCGATCGGCCGATGCTCGACGCCCCGAGGGACGATCAGAAACTCGCCCGACCCCACCTCCACGCCTCGATCCCGAAACTCCATCCTGAACCGGCCGCGGAGGACGAGAAAGAGCTCGTCCTCCGTATCATGCTGATGCCAGACGAATTCTCCTGAGAACTTCACGAGCTTGACGTGCTGCCCATTGAGCTCGCCGACAACACGCGGATGCCAGTGATCGGTGAACATGGCGAGCTTCTGCTCTAAGTTTATCCTGTCCGGGCTCACTGTACTGCCTCCTGTGGCGCGCTGTTAGTGTCTGGGAAGTTGAGTGTTGACGCAAAATGGCAAGAAATTTGAGGCGGCTAGATCTTCCGAGCTCCTCTCAGGAAAGCAGGAGGGGAGGAATGCAGGAACGGAGCGGTCGTCTCGGCCGATCGGGGTGGCTCGGAAGACCGCTCTCACTCTCCACGCTCCACGCTCTCACGCGCGGCTCCGCCGCGTTGGGGGTCCATAGTGCGCCCGCTGACGTGATGCCCCATACTCGCTCCGCGCAACGGGGGGAGGCACGGTGCAAGTGCATCCAGCCGGAATCAGAACCCGGGGCCAAGAGGAGGGAACCCCGAAGCAGTCCCTTCGACATGAAGCTGCCGCCGCGTCGGCCAGAAGACTCACATGTGGTAGCCAGCCCTGGGGTGGGCTATGATCTAGACGACACTTGGAGGTAGAGAAATGCGCTTGGGAGTGTTGTTGGGGATTATTTTTTCGACGATATCGTGGGGAGCCGAAGATTACTTCACGAGGTGGGTTGAGGGGCCGGCTAAGCTGGTGATGGAGGAGGATGAGCTTGATACTTTCAAGAAGCTGCAGACACCCGAGGCGAAGCTGAGTTTCATCCGTATCTTCTGGGCACGGAGAGACCCGAACCCCGAGACTGCGTTGAACGAGTTCCGCCAGGAGTTCGACCGACGAGTCTCGTACGCGGACCAGAACTTCGCGTCGGGGGCAATCCCCGGCTGGCAGACGCCCATGGGGCAGATCTACGTCGTTTTTGGACCGCCGCTGCGGACAGACCGAACGATCGTTGGGACGCGCCGCGCGGTTTTGTGGTGGTACGGAAAGCTGAGGCTGCCGAACTTGGACTCGAATGAGGCATTTGCCTTCGTCGAGCTCCATGGGGACGGGAGGATGTACCTGGTGCCGCCGGAGCCGGATCCACATTCTAATGTGGAGGTGGCGCAGAGGCAGGCCGAGTTGCGAACGCCCAGCATGTTCACGATCCCTTTCAAGTACAACCTGGCCACTGATGTGATGAACGAGCGTGCGGTCGAACGGCCCGAGTTGACCTATGACGAGTTGCTGCTCACGGGGAAGGTGACGACGGAATACCAGGTCAAAATGATCTCGTTCTCGTGGGGGGCGACCTTCGGAAACACTGTCGCCGGAAAGAGGCATGTCGTCGTCGCGGTGACCGTTCCGCTGAAGGAGATGGCCTTCGCGCCCGATGGGGAGCAGGCGGTCAAGGCCTCGATGAACCTCACGTTCGACGTCTACGATGCCAAGGGTGAGCGTCAGTTCGAACGGGCTGAGGAGATCGTCGCGAAGTCGAGCGCCGGCGAGCTCAACGCCATCGCCGACAAGACCCACACGCACACCGTCGAGCTCGATCTGCCTCCAGGCCAGTACCGCATCCTGCTCACCCTCGAAGACCTGCTCGCCGGTCGCGTGGGGCTGGTCGAGCAGGAGCTGGCGGTGCCGGCGGAATGAGGTCAAAGTCTAAAGTTTAAAGTTCAAAGTTCAAAGTTTCCGGACCAGTGGAGGGTGATTCGGGCGAGTTGAAGTACGTGTGGGACTCCAATGTCCGCCTTCTAAGAACCCCGGACCCCGGGGAACGAGGTCCGGGTGTCTCGCGCATTGTTCCCGTCGATTGTCCGGACTGGATGGCCGTCCGCAGCAGCCAATACCTCCCACACCATGTTTGGCGCCTCCGGAACTTTGAACTTTGAACTTCAAACTTTAAACTTCTGCCGCCGCCTCCGGCCGTTCCGTCGCCTCCTTGTGGTCCGCGTGACCCGTGGGATAGAATCCCCGGCGGGTTAGAGCGAAAGTGGCGGAACTGGCAGACGCGCTGGACTTAGGATCCAGTGGGCAACCGTGGGGGTTCGAATCCCCCCTTTCGCACCAGTAGGCGCTCGAAAGGAAGCTCATGCAGGTTGAAGAAATCGAATTATCGCAGGTACGCAGGAAGCTCGTCGTCGACGTTCCCTCTGACGAGGTGAAAGGCGAGTATGGGAGGATCGAGGCGGAGGTTCACAAGTTCGCTGCCTTGCCCGGATTCCGCAAGGGGCGGGTGCCGATCGAGCTGATCCGGAAGATGTTCCGGGGCACGATCGAGCAGGAAGCAACGAAGAAGCTGATCGAATCGACCCTCAGCAAGGTGCTTGAAGACAGGAAGCTCAAGCCGGTGGGCCAGCCCGAGGTGACCAAGGCCGATTCGTCCTACGCCGCTACGCTGCACTACGAGGTCGAGATCGAAGTCATGCCGGCATTGCAGGTCGAGAACTACCGGCAGATCCCCCTGAAGCGTGAGACGATCCCCGTCACCGAGGAGGACGTCGAGAGGCGCGTATTGGAGATCCGCAAGCGCGCCGCGGAGTTCCGTCCCGTCGACACGGCTGCTACTGAGGACTACTGGGTTATCGTCGACGTGGAAGGCTGGGTGACGGATACCGGGGAGAAGGTTTTGGACGAGAAGGGATTGCTGCTGGCGCTCGGTCCGGAATCCGGTGAGCCGCGGATCGCAGCGGAGCTTGTCGGGGCCCGGGCAGGGGAGATGAGGGAGTTCACCCTGAGCTTCGGCGAAGGGGAGAGACCTCCCGAGCTGGTCGGAAAGACCGTGAAGTACAAGGCGCAAGTCACCGAGGTGAAGGAGCAGATTCTGCCGGCTCTGGATGACGAGTTCGCCACGACGCTGGGGGACTACTCTACGCTCGACGAGCTGCGCGACAAGGTCCGCGTGGAGCTGGTGCACGAACGCGATCAGGCGATCCGCAAGAGGTACGCGGCGAGCATCATGAACTACCTTGCGACGGCCTACCCGATCGAGGTGCCATCGGCTTTCTACCAGCAATATGCGCTGGAGAACACGATCGCCTACAAGCAGTTCCTTGAGAGATCGGGCAAATCGGTCGAAAACCTCGAAGATGAAATGCAGAAGGCGTTCTCCCATTTCGCTGGGGAGGCATCGGGGTTCGCCCGGGTCTCGCTGATTCTCGAGGAGATCGCCAGGCTGGAATCCATCTCGGTTTCGGATGACGAATGCGAGGACAGGATCCGCAAGTTGGCAGAAGATGGGCACAAATCTCCCGAGGGTGTGAAGGCCAAGCTGGGCGAACGTGGGCAGGCACAGGTCCGGTCTAACTTATTGAAAGATAAGGTAATTGACTTTTTGATCACGGAAGCTAGAATTGAATAGACAGGAGTTCCAAGGGATGCCGTTGATACCGATGGTTGTGGAGCAGACAAATCGCGGGGAGCGTGGATATGATATCTTCTCGCGCCTTCTGAAAGATCACATCATTTTCATAGGTTCACCCATAGATGATGAGGTCAGCAATGTGGTGATTGCGCAACTGCTGTTTCTCGAGGCCGAGGATCCTGAAAGAGACATTTCGATCTACATCAACAGTCCTGGTGGGGTCATCACAGCAGGCTTGGCCATTTACGACACCATGCAGTTCATCAGGCCGCAGGTATCGACCTGGTGCATCGGGCAGGCGGCTTCGATGGCGGCCGTGCTGCTTGCCGCGGGTTCGAACGGCAAGCGGTTTGCGCTTCCCAATTCCAGGATCATCATCCACCAACCGCTTGGAGGGTTCCAGGGGCAGGCCTCGGACATCGACATCCAGGCCAGAGAAATCCTGCGGATGCGCGAGCGTCTCAACCAGATCCTCGTCAAGCACACGAACCAATCGATGGAGAAGATCCAGCAGGATGCCGACCGCGATTTCATCATGACGGCGGCACAGGCCCACGAGTACGGTCTCGTGGACCACGTCATCAGTACACGTCCGACCACTTCTTCCTGAGGCATGGCACAATGAGAAAAGGATTCGAGGAGCAGTTCCAGTGCTCGTTCTGCGGCAAGTCGCAGAATGACGTCCGGAAGCTGATCGCCGGCCCCGACGTTTACATCTGCGATGAGTGTGTCGAGGTTTGCAACGGCATCATCGCGGAGGATACGAAGACCGACGAGCAGCAGTCCAGGTCTCAATTGCCGAAGCCCGAGGAGATCAAGGCGTTCCTCGACGAGTATGTGATCGGGCAGGAGCGCGCCAAGAAGAAGCTGGCCGTTGCCGTCTACAACCATTACAAGCGCATCGAGATCGGGAAGAAGAAGTCGGACGTCGAGCTGACCAAGAGTAACATCCTGCTGATCGGGCCGACCGGAACCGGCAAGACGCTTCTGGCCCAAACTCTTGCCAAAATGCTGTCGGTGCCCTTCGCCATCGTCGATGCGACGACTCTGACGGAGGCCGGCTATGTGGGTGAGGACGTCGAGAACATCATCCTCAAGCTATACCAGGCCTCCGGCCAGAACATTGAGCGCACGCAGCAGGGGATTGTCTACATCGACGAGATCGACAAGATCAGCCGGAAGGACGAGAACCCCAGCATTACCAGAGATGTCTCGGGCGAGGGGGTTCAGCAAGCCCTCCTGAAAATCCTCGAGGGGACGATCGCCAATGTACCTCCGCAGGGTGGGCGCAAACATCCGCATCAGGAGTTCCTGCAGATCGACACGACGAATATCCTCTTCATTTGCGGCGGTGCTTTCGTCGGGCTCGACAAAGTGATCGAGCGACGGATCGGAAAGAAGACGTTGGGATTCAATGCGGCGATCAAGACGCGGTCTATCAAGGATCAGGAGACGTTGTTCAATGAGCTGCAGCCCGAGGACATGATCAAGTACGGACTGATCCCTGAGATGGTCGGGCGGCTGCCGGTCGTCGGATGTCTCACCGAGCTCGACCGGACAGCGCTGATCGAAATCCTCGTCAAGCCGAAGAACGCGATCTCGAAGCAGTATCAGAAGCTGTTCGAATTCGACAACGTGAAGTTGAAGTTCACGGAGGATGCGCTGTCCGAAGTGGCCGACCAGGCGATCGCACGCAAGGTCGGTGCGCGCGGGCTGCGCATTATTCTGGAGGAGCTGATGCTGGACCTCAGCTACCTGCTACCTTCGCACAAGAAGGTCCGCGAATGCGTCATCACGAAAGAGGTGGTCGAGCGCAAGGTCAGCCCCCTCACGCTGCTGGAAAAGGCCGGATAGAATTCTGAACCAAGGCAGGGCAGGGATGAATCAGCAGGAGGTGTGTGCGTTCTTGATTTTTGGCAACCTACCCGTTATATAGACCGTGGCAACCTGATGATGAGACGCACGTGGTGGAGTGAGAATGAACATTCAAGATAAAGCAGAGACGTACGAAACGCTTCCGATGATCCCCTTGCGGGACGTGGTTGCTTTCCCGTACATGATGATGCCTTTTCTGATCGGGCGCGAGTCCTCGGTGAAGGCTCTGGACATGGCGATGGCCACGAGGCGGCGGGTATTCCTCGCCACACAGCACGACGCCTCCGTGGACGATCCAAAGCCCAGCGACATTTACACGATCGGCACGATCGCTCAGATCATGCAAAGTGTCCGGATGCCCGACAACAACGTCAAGGTGATCGTGGAAGGTGTCGAGAGGGCCAGGGTCATCGAGTGCAAGGACGATCGCCCCTTCTATATGGTGCTGGTCAAGAGCGTGCCCGTGCTGCCGGATGCATCGACCGAAACTCAGGAGATCGTCAAGCGCGTGGTGATGCTCTTCGAGCAGTACGTCAAGCTCAGCCACAACCTCAATTACGAAGCACTGCTCACCGGCGTCAAGACCGATGACCCCAATCGGCTCTCGGACCTCATCGCCTCCCACCTCGCGATCCCTGTGGAAGAAAAACAGAATCTTCTCGAGATGTTCAATTCGAACGAACGCCTGAAGAAGATCACCCAGATTCTCGAGTCGGAGATCGAAAAGCTCCAAGTCGACAAGAAGATCCAGAACCGGGTCAAGAAGCAGATGGAGCGCGCCCAGAAGGAGTACTACCTCAACGAGAAGATGAAGGCCATTCAGAGGGAGCTGGGCCGTAAGGACGAGAAGTTCAACGAGATCGAAGATCTCCGCAAGAAGATTCAGCAGTCGAAGATGTCGAAGGACGCGTTCGAAAAGGCATCGACCGAGCTGAAGCGGTTGGAGAGCATGCCGCCGATGTCGGCCGAAGCTACCGTGTCACGCAACTACCTCGACTGGCTCATCGCCGTTCCCTGGTTCAAGAAATCAAAAGAAATCCGTGACTTCAAGTACGCCGAGAAAGTGCTGAACGAAGACCACTACGGTCTCGAGAAGATCAAGGACCGTATCCTCGAGTACCTCGCCGTGAGGCAGCTCGTGAAATCGCCCAGGGGCTCAATCCTGTGCTTCGTCGGTCCTCCGGGCGTCGGAAAGAGCTCTCTGGTCAAGTCCATCGCCCGCGCGACAGGCCGGAAGTTCGTCCGCCTCTCCCTGGGCGGTGTCCGTGACGAAGCCGAGATCCGCGGCCATCGCCGCACCTACATCGGCGCCTTCCCGGGCCAAATCATCCAGATGATGAAAAAGGCCGGGACGAAGAACCCGGTCTTCCTTCTCGACGAAGTCGACAAGAAGAGCATGGACTTCCGGGGCGATCCTTCGGCCGCGCTGATGGAAGTGCTCGATCCCGAACAGAACAACTCGTTCATGGACCACTATCTGGACACCGAATACGACCTCTCCTCGGTCATGTTCATCGCCACCGCCAACGTCCTGCACACGGTGCCACAGGCTCTGCAGGACCGCATGGAGGTACTGCGGCTCCCGGGCTACACCGAGGACGAGAAGACCCAGATCGCGATGCGTTTCCTGGTCAGGAAGCAGCTCGAGCAGCAGGGGATCTCTGAAAAGCAAATTGAGTTCGATGAGGCGGCTATCCGCGAGATCATCCAGCGCTACACGCGCGAGGCGGGTGTGAGGAACCTCGAACGCGAGATCTCCAAGATCTGCCGGAAGATTGCGCGCAGGGTGGTCTCCGAGGGGCAGGAGATCCACGTCGAGCTGACCGAGGAGGCCGTGCACGATCTGCTGGGTGTTCCGCCTTTCCGCTCGGCGAAGGCCGAGACGAAGGAGGAGGTTGGAGTCGCCACGGGGCTCGCCTGGACAGAGGTGGGTGGTGAGCTGCTGTCGACGGAGGTGATTCTGATGAGCGGCAAGGGCAAGCTGACGCTCACCGGCAAGCTCGGTCACGTCATGCAGGAATCGGCGCAGGCTGCGTTCAGCTACGTGAGGGGGAAGGGACCCGAGCACGGTGTCAACCCGGACTTTTACAAGAAGTACGACATCCACATCCACGTGCCCGAGGGAGCGATTCCCAAGGATGGGCCCTCTGCTGGGATCACGATGGCCACCGCCCTGATCTCCGTCCTCTCGGCCAACCCGGTCCGCAATGATGTTGCGATGACTGGTGAGATCACGCTGAGAGGAAAGGTCTTGCCGATTGGGGGGGTCAAAGAAAAGGTTCTCGCTGCTCACCGCGCCGGCATCACCAACATCATACTTCCGCGGGACAACGAGAAGGATCTGACCGAGATACCGAAGGACATGCTGAGCGCTCTGACGGTGCACCTGGTCGAACGGATGGACGAGGTTCTGAAGATCGCCCTGGTCAATCCCGTCACAGCCGTGCAGATTGTCGAAGACATTCCGGAGATCAAGTCCGTCGAAGGGTCGGTTACTCACTAGGAACGATACCGCGGGCCCCTGACGCCCTGAACTATCGATGAAGCGCGCCCGGTCAGGCGGGAGCGCCCAACCACAGAATTTTCCCATGTCACAAAGGCCATGAGAGCCGTTCATGCTGAATACGCGGGGACCGATCTCCCGCGCGACGGTCTGCCCGAGATTGCGCTATTCGGGCGCTCGAATGCCGGCAAGTCAACTCTGATCAACATGATTGCCGGCACGCGCGGGCTGGCGCATGTCGGCAAGACTCCGGGCAAGACGCGCTACCGCTATTTCTTCAGGCTCGATCGGCGAATGTACCTGGTCGATCTGCCAGGCTACGGCTACTCGGAGGCGTCGATTCGAGAGCGAGGCACGTGGGAGCGACTGATCCGCGACTATGTTTCGGGCAGGGCAGCCCTGGTCGCCGGCGTGCTCGTCGTGGACGCGCGTCGGTGCGACACTCCGCTCGACCGCGAGCTCGCCACCTGGTGGAGCCAGGAGAGACGGGAGATGTTCGTCGTGGCGACCAAGGCTGACAAGCTGAACCAGAGCGATGCGGCGAAGCTCGGGCGGGACCTGCGGGACGTTTATGGAGCTCCGGCCGATCGCGTTTTCGTGGTCTCGCCCCAGGCACACCGCACGGTCGACAGGCTGCGGCACATGCTTTTCGAATTCGCGAAGCAGCCCAGGGTCTTGGCATAAATTAGATTTCTTAATCATCAGTGAGGTGGCATCATGGACATTGCTGAGCTCAAGGAAAAGAACATCGGATCGCTCCTCAAGATCGCGAAGGAGCTGGATGTGCCCGGCGCAGCCGGGATGCGAAAGCAGGAGCTGATTTTCAGGATCCTGCAGGCGCAGGCCGAGAAGGATGGTCTGATCTTCTCTGAGGGCGTGCTCGAGTGCCTGCCCGAGGGGTTCGGGTTCTTGCGCGCGCCCGACTACAACTACCTCCCGGGGCCCGACGATATCTACGTGTCGCCGAGCCAGATCCGCAAGTTCGATCTGAGGACGGGTGATACGATCTCGGGACAAATCCGGCCGCCGAAGGAGGGTGAACGCTACTTCGCCCTCATCAAGGTCGAAGCGGTCAACTTTGAGCCGCCCGAGCAGTCGCGCGACAAGATCTTCTTCGACAACCTGACGCCGTTGTACCCGCAGGAAAAGATCTCCCTGGAAACGACCAAGGATAACGTCTCGGCGCGCGTCATGGATCTGCTGACGCCGATCGGCAAAGGTCAGCGCGGGCTGATCGTCGCCCCGCCTCGTACCGGCAAAACCATGCTCCTCCAGACAATCGCCAACTCGATCACCTCCAATCATCCGGAGATCATCCTGATCGTCCTGCTCATCGACGAGCGCCCCGAAGAGGTGACCGACATGCAGCGGTCGGTCAAAGGCGAAGTGATATCGTCGACGTTCGACGAGCCGGCCGCGCGCCATGTTCAGGTGGCGGAGATGGTCATCGAGAAAGCGAAACGGCTTGTCGAGCACAAGAAGGACGTCGTGATCCTGCTCGACTCGATCACTCGTCTCGCTCGCGCCTACAACACGATCGTACCGCCGAGCGGCAAGGTGCTCTCAGGCGGCGTCGACAGCAACGCGCTCCAGCGTCCGAAGCGCTTCTTCGGTGCGGCCCGCAATATCGAAGAGGGCGGGAGCCTGACGATCATGGCCACGGCGCTGATCGATACCGGCAGCCGCATGGACGACGTGATCTTCGAGGAGTTCAAGGGGACGGGCAACATGGAGCTCCACCTGGAGCGCGGCCTCGCCGACAAGCGCGTCTTCCCCGCGATCAACATCATGAGGAGCGGGACGCGCAAGGAGGAGCTGTTGATCGAGAAGGAGGAGCTGAACCGCATCTGGGTTCTGCGAAAAGTTCTTCACCCGTTGTCGGAAATCGAGAGCATGGAGCTGCTCACGGACAAACTCGCAAAGACCAAGTCCAATGGGGATTTTCTCCAGATGCTGAGCAACGGAGGGCGGTAGAGCATTCCTCGACCATGCGCCGGTCGGAGCAGTGAGAGAGTGAAAGCGTGGGAGAGTGTGAGGGTTGTGGCGCAGGGGAAGAGAACCGCGCCACCGAGCGAGCGGTCCGGGATTGTGCCCGCTACAGCCTGACGTTTAGTCTCCTGGCGATTCTGGCACTGCCGTCGTGCAGGCGCGCCACTCACGATGTGCTCGACCTGCTTCCGAGCATGGCCGTGGCGGATCGCGTCCAGCAGACCACACGGATTGACTTCGACACGGTGGCCGGTTCGGTCGCCGAGGGAAGGTTCCGGTTCTTCCGCGAGAAGGACGACACATTCGTTCTCCCACCGCGCGATCTGCCGCTAGCCTTCCAGCACTTCACCGGCACGATCGATGCCCTGACGATCGCGGGTCTCACGACGGGAGAGCCGGTCGGCGTGCCTATCGATCTGAATGGCGCAGGAGTCGGCACGTGGCTGGTCGGCTCCGAATTGTCCGCACAGCGGATCACTCTGGGTCCCGATGTCGTCCGGAAGGGCACGAACGTCCTGACGCTGAGATTGTCAGGGCTGAAGGAATCTGTGATCGTCGAAAAGGCCCGGCTCCGACTTCTTGCGATCGACTTCGAGCGGACCGGCCAGGGGCTACGCTCGGCTCGCGGATCGTTTTACTACAAGGATAGCAAGATCGACGGGTATTGGCAGGACGCGTCCTGCCCCGAAATCCGCACCTACGTCCCGATCAAGGTCCCGCAGCCGACATTGCGTGTGTCGGTGGGTCGCGAAGGCGTGTGTCAAGCATCGATCGAGTGGATCCCCGAGGGAGGAGCGGTGCGGGAGGTGCTCCGAATATCGGGAGAGGACCGTGGTCTGGACGAAGAGTCGGTTGAGCTCGACGGAGAAGGGGTGGGGTGTCTGGTCACGCGGGTCTCGGCGGGTCGCGTTCTCTGGGGGAGTCCGAGGATTGCGGTGCCGGGGTCCGCGCCAATGAGGGCGACCGTGCAGGCTCGCCGGTTCAACCTGCTGATCTACCTTGTCGACACTCTTCGGGCTGATGCTCTGCAGCCGTACGGCTATGGGCGTGCGACATCGCCATTCCTGCGAGACTTTGCGCGCGAGTGCATGGTCTTCACGAACGTCCTGGGGCACACGGCGTGGACCAAGCCGTCGGTCGCGACCCTATTGACAGGTCTGTACCCATCCACCCACGCCGTTGCACAGCACGATCGCTTTCTGCATCCAAAGATTGTGACGCTGGCCGAGAGACTCGACGGGTTCCAGCGCCTGTTCTTTACCACGCATCCCGTGATCACGCGTGAAACCGGGTACGCTCAGGGATTCGACCCAGCCGCCTATGCCTCCTACCCCCAGAAGCAAGCGCCGGATGTCGCGACACTGCTCGAGGCGGTGCTCAGCAAGCTGGATCGCGCGGCACCTTTCTTCCTTTACGTCCACACGATCGATCCTCATTATCCGTACGACCCGGCGCCGCCCTTCGACCGGCTCGTGCTCCACAACGGATCGTTGGTGGAGCGGGAGCCTGAGCAGCTCTCGAAGGCGTTCATCGCCGGTATCAAGCGGCACAGCGCGGAGCTCGCAGCGAAAGACGTCGAGTACATCCGATCCCTCTACGATTCGGAGGTCGCCCGGACGGATTACTACTTCGGCAAGGTGGTCTCATGCCTGAAGGCGCAGGGTCTCTACGACGACACCATGATCATCTTCACGGCCGATCATGGTGAGGAGTTCCGGGAGCATGGAGGGTTCCAACATGGCCATACGCTCTATCAGGAGATCGTCCGGCTCCCGTGGATCGTCAAGCCGCCGAAAGGTTTGGGATCTCCCGGGACTGTCCGCGACAGGATCCAGCAGATCGATCTCGTCCCGACGATCCTCGAACTTCTGGGGAGGCCACAGGCGACTGATCTGCCCGGCACGAGCTTCGCTCCTGTCTTCTCAGGCGGGACCCACGACGCGGGGACGGTGTTCGCTGAGACGGAGCTGGATTCGCGCTTGGTCTCTGCCGTGTACGACAGGTGGAAGTTGATCATGACGGTCCCGGCCAACCCCGCTACCTCACAGCTCGAGCTCTACGACCTCGACAGCGATCCTGGAGAGGCGCGGGACGCGGGCGATGCCCACCCGATGGTCAGGGACTTCCTGCGCCAGGAGATTCGCCGATGGGAGGCCGAAATTGCAGCCCACAGACAGCTCAGCACCGCGGATGCCACAAGGATCCTCTCCGACCAGGATGTCGAGGCTCTCAAGGCCCTGGGGTATGTTGATTGACCTCTCCTGCCCGTACCGGTACCCGCGGGTCGCCGACGGAGTGGGGTACGGGCACGGGTAGTGTCTACGAAGTTGAGTGCTTACACGAAATGGCAAGAAACCTGTTCACCGCAGAGACGCAGAGGTCGCGGAGAAAGATTCCCGCTCTGCGCTCTCCGCGCCTCTGCGGTGAAA
>JACPPM010000347.1 GCA_016191015.1 Acidobacteriota bacterium
CCCCCATTCTCCACCTCTCTCAAAACCCCGATCAAATCCATGTGGGAGTACATACCATTACGCAGATTCTTCCAGCATTCGACCGACGAGCAACTTGCTCCTCACTCTCGGGTCGGCGCGAAGCAATCGGCGACGTCTGCGAGTCAATCTGTGAAATCCGCGGTTTCCGGGACTTTGCCGTAGCCTTGCAGGGCGGTAGCGCCTCAGTGCAGTGGGGAGATACTGTCTGGAACGCGGGCTTTAGCCCGCGTACGAGGCGATTATGAGAAGACGGGGGACCGGCCTGCAGCCTCGCGGCGTGGATCCCCCGTAGGGCTGAGGTGCCACCGCAGGGCGCGGAATCCCTCTTCCCTCGTACATGCTCTCGGGTGTAGGATACGTTGAGCTCATCGATGTGGCGGTGAGTCAAAGAGGCGGAGAGGCTCATGGCGGCAGGACCGGATCACACCTCACACACGAACGTTTCCGCGGCCGTGAAAGATCTGCTTGCGCCCTTTGTCGGCGAATTCGTTGCGCGGACATCCCTGAGCATGGCCTCGAAGAGGCTTGGGAAGACTCCCGAGACAATTTCCAAGGACGACCTACCGGGCTTGGCCGATGCCCTTCAGCCTGCGCTTCGCACTCTGGTCGGCGCTCCCGCCGCCGACTCCCTCGTGGCCCAGCTCAAGGCGCTTCGCGATGCGTAGACGGGCCCTCGCCGATCGTCTGGAGGAGGATGGACATGGCCACTGATCCAAATGCAGGCCGTCCCGTGGCGCCGTCCACGTTCGCGCTGATGATGGCGACGGGGGCCCTGATAGTTTTGTTGGGCGCGGCGCATGGGGGGTGGCTTCCCCGCCCGCTCTGGCTCCGTACGTACGCCCTCACTGCCCTGGTGGCGCAGTGCGCCGCCGTCGTGGCACTCTGGCAGGTCGTCCGTTCCAGCGGGCGAGGCACCGCTTCAGCGCGTGCCTGGCTGATCCTCTTCGCCGGAATGTACCTTTTCACGGTGGGCCATGCCTGCCTGTCAGCCCAGAGATTCTCGAACGAGGCGGGCACGGCGGGCTTCCCAACAGCCGCTGACATCTTTTTCATCGCCGGTCAGGTGCTGATGGTCACCGGTCTGATCGTTCACCTCGTCGCCTACGCCCGAACGGGCCTTCCTCTGGGATCTCGCACCTCCTACGTCATCATGTACACGGTTGTGGCGGTTATCGTCGCCTTTCTGACATGGAAGCTCAATATCCCGATGTGGTCAGATCCGGCTCTCACATTCGGCTGGAAAGCGGTGAGCACGGCGTACCACGCGATCGACATGCTGACGCTCTGCATAGCGCTCGCCCTGATGCGCATTGCGCTCATCTTTCGGGGCGGCAGTCTTGCCCACGGTTGGGCCGGCATCGCCACGGCTTTCCTGGCGACGATGGTCGGTGACATGCTCTTCGGCATCGAGATCGACTCGAGATACTCGGCGCTCGTTTTCCTGGCGTCATACATCGCCCTGATGTTCGGGGCAATGCGCCACCGCGAAGTCGTCCTCAGCGTCGGCTAGTTCAAAGTTCCGACAGGCCCACCCACCTTGTCGCTTGAACTTTGAACTATGCCCGGGCAGCGCTACGCTCCCTTCGGGGCCTTCCCGGGCAGGCTGTCCACCTTGCAGCAGCGGCGGCAGATGGGGAGCATGTTCCCGTCGAGCAGCGTGCGACGGAAATCGCGGAACTCCTCACCGTTCCAGATCTCCTCGAACGGCTTCTCCAACAGATTCCCCCACCCCTTGCGGAGCACGCCGCAGAAGAGAACGTTGCCGAGGTGATCGATGCGGGCCGTGGGCTCGAGCAGCTTCGGGCAGACAAGCCGGAGCTTCTTGTGTGCCGTGCCGTTGTAATACTCGTCAAGGTTCTCCTCCCACGTGTACGGTGTGAAATTCAGGAAAACCCCCTGCGACTCCGCGAACCGGCGAACCTCCCTCATCCTCTTCTTCAGATGTTCCAGGCTGTACGGAAACCCATCCCGCTCATGTGTGCTGATCTCGAACTCCCCTTCCTTCCAGCCGTGCTCCCGGATGAGGATCTCGCGGGTCCGCGCGATCTCCTTGGCGCTGTACACCTCTTCGAAGGTGAGGTTCAGAGTCGGGAGGCCCAGATCCTTGACGATCGTCACGACGGCCTCGAGATGCTCGAGATTCTCGGCGAGAATCACCGTGTTGACGGAGACGGTGAAGTACGGCTTCGTCAATGCGATGGCGTGGCAGACCTGATCGAAGGCGTTCTCCGTGCCTCGGATCGTATTGTGAATCTCTCGGGGTCCATCGATCGAGTAGATGATCCGCCGGGTCGACGGGGCGAATTTCCGCAGAATATCGATGTTTTTCTCGTCGATGAGCGTGCCGTTTGTCAGGATGGTGTAAGGAATGCCGTGGTCCTGGAGATGTTCGAAGAGCTGAAAAATATCCTTGCGCACGAATATCTCGCTGCCGACCAGCCCGATGAATCGCAGCTTCATCGAATCGTACATGGCTTTGATCTCGGGGGTCCGCAGCTCCTTCCCGAAGTTCATCAGCGGCATGGTATTGACGTCATCTCTGACGTTGGCCTGGTAGCACATCTTGCAGCTCAGATTGCAGCGGATCGTCGGTTCGTGCGCGACGGAATAGCTCGAACCGTCGAACGAGTGCATTCCAAACAAATCCTGCTCCAGGGCCCGACTCACCTCCCCCCGTCGTCGCGCCACCCGTCTCCTGCGATAGACGGCGTGAACCAAGCGATTCAGCCCCGGTGTCCGCGCCAGAATCTTCTTGGCGACCTGTGTGAGTGGCATAAGCCATGCATCATAGCAAGTCGGGCACTCCCTGGGTAGGGGCGGGGCGCGAGCCCTCCCTCGCAGGCAGCGTCGGGATCGTCTTTTGAAACGCCCAGGTAGGCTGACCACAGAAGGCACAGAACGCGCAAAGAGGCACAAAATGCAGGACGAAAGCGAGGCATCGAACATTTGTGACTTCTGTGCGCTCTGTGCGTTCTGTGGTGAATTCTATCTGACCTGAGCAGTTACGTTCTTTTATGCTTTTTACTTCCCCTCATCAGAGCGATAAAATGCATGGTCTATCGAAGGGGAGGTTGCCGTGAACCCGATTCGTGTCTACAACGTTGTTCCGAAGCTGCCCGAGGCGTTGCGCTGTCTGAACGACCTGGCCTACAACCTGCGCTGGTCCTGGGACAATCACACTGTGAACCTCTTCCGGAGACTCGACACGTCGCTCTGGAACCAGAGCGGTCGCAATCCGGTGAGGATGCTGGGATCGATCCCGCAGGCGAAGCTCGAAGCGGCGGCGCGCGATCGGGCTTTCCTCGCCAACCTGGACCGCGTCTGGGAGGATTTCCAGGAGTACATGGCGGGCAAGGAGACCTGGTTCGAGGCCCTCCCTGAGAAGCCATCCGATACGTTGATCGCCTACTTCTCCGCCGAATTCGGACTCAACGAGTGTCTCCCGATCTACTCGGGAGGGCTCGGCGTCCTGGCTGGCGACCACCTGAAGTCGGCCAGCGATCTCGGCTTGCCGCTCGCCGCAGTCGGCCTCCTCTACCAGAAAGGCTACTTCCGCCAGTACCTCAACAACGAGGGGTGGCAGCAGGAGATGTACCCGGTCAACGACTTCTATCATATGCCGATCCGCATGGAACGTGATGCGAATGGCGAGCCCGTCCGCGTGGAGATCCAGATGGACGGGCGGACCGTTTGGGCCGGCGTCTGGCGCGCACAGGTCGGCCGCGTACCGCTGTACCTGCTCGACACCAACATCGCTCCCAATGAGCCCGGTGACCGGGACATCACGGACGAGCTCTACGGCGGCGATGCCGAGATGCGCATCCGACAGGAAATCGTGCTCGGGATCGGCGGGATGCGAGCTCTGGCCGCGCTCGGCAAGATGCCCTCGGTCTGCCACATGAACGAGGGGCACGCGGCGTTTCTCGGCCTCGAGTGGATCCGCATGCTCATGAGCTCCACCGGAGCCACATTTGCGGAAGCGAGGGAAGCGGCGTCGGTGGGTACCGTTTTCACCACCCATACTCCCGTTCCCGCGGGGATCGACATGTTTGACGCAACACTCATCGAACGCTACCTGGGAGCCAGCTACAAGGCGATCGGGCTCTCGACGGCCGAGCTCATGGAGCTCGGCCGACAGCGTGCCGCGACGACGGAGAAGCCCGAGCCGCTCAGCATGGCTGTGCTCGCCCTCCGCCTCAGCCAGCGGCACAACGGCGTCAGCAAGCTCCACGCGGTCGTCTCGCGCGAGATGTGGAAATCTCTCTGGCCCGGGGTCCCGGTCGAAGAGGTGCCCATCCGCGCGATCACAAACGGGGTGCACCCGGGCACATGGATCTCTCAGGAGATGAAGGGGCTGTTCGACAACTATTTGGGACCGCACTGGAGCGAGCAGGCGTCAGACCCGGCTCTCTGGGCGCGCGTGGACGAGATCCCGCACGAGGAGCTCTGGCGGACGCACGAACGGAGGCGCGAACGGCTCGTCGCCTTCGCCCGTCGCCGTCTTCGCCAGCAGCTCCAGAGCCGTGGAGCGGCCACGTACGACCTGAATGAGGCCGCCGAAGCGCTCGATCCCCACGCCCTCACCTTCGGCTTCGCCCGGCGATTCGCCACCTATAAACGCGGGACGCTCCTCTTTAGAGATCCCGAGCGCCTCATCTCCATCCTCGAGAACCGGGACAAACCCGTCCAGGTGATCGTGGCCGGCAAGGCCCATCCCAAGGACCTCCCCGGGAAAGAGATCATCCGCAAGATCATCCAGATCATCCGCGATCGGAAGCTCCAGCGCCGGATCATATTTCTCGAAGACTACGACGAGTCGGTGGCGCACTACCTGGTTCAGGGCGCCGACGTCTGGCTCAACACCCCGCGGCGACCGAAAGAGGCATGTGGAACCAGCGGCATGAAGGCAGCCATGAACGGTGTGCTGAACATGAGCACGCGGGACGGGTGGTGGGACGAAGCGGTGCGCGAGAGCACCGGTTGGACGATCGGAAATGCCGAAGCGTACACCGATGAGGACTTGCAGGACCAGATCGAGGCCAATGCCATCTACGATCTGCTCGAGAAGGAAGTCGTCCCAACTTTCTACGAACGTAGTCGGGACGGAGTGCCGCGCGGCTGGACCGACATGATGCGGGCGGCTCAACGGAGCCTGGTCCCGTTCTTCAATGCCCATCGTATGGTGCAGGACTATTACACGGTTTTCTACGCCCCGGCCTCGGGCGACTATCAGGGGCTCACGGCGCAGAATCTCCAGAGAGCGAAGGACTTGGCCCGGTGGCGATCGGCGATCGCACGCAACTGGCACGCGATTCGCGTCCTCGAAGTCGATGGCGACCGTGCGGTCGAGGCGCCGATCGGGACGCGGCTGAGAGTGAGCGCGAAGATCTTCCTCGGGGAGGTGAGTCCGCGGGACGTGCGAATCGAGATCTACGAGGGCCGCCTGGACGAGAACGGCGAGGTCTGCGGGGCTCGCGCAACACTCATGGCTCCTACAGACCCCGACAGCAAGCTGGGCATCTACGAGTTTGCAGGCGAGATCGCGCTCAACACCACGGGACTCCGCGGATTCTCACTGCGCATCCTTCCGAATCACCGCGATCTGGTCACGCCCTTCCAGGCCGGCATGATTCAGTGGGCCTGAGAGCGGTGAGGGGGTGGGGCCGGCGCGAATCCTGCTGAGATTGCGTACGGAACCGACTCGCCCGAATCGGCACCTCGACTTTGCCACAGTCCTGACCCGATTCCGGGGAAAGCTTGACTCGCCTTCGGGCCTCTCAGTAGAATCGCGCACGATTTTCGGGCAACAACATGGAAGGTAAGCGGAGGAGGTGGTGAGGACAGGGCGTCCACTGAGCTGATCGAGATTTCTCGAGAGGAGGGAGAGGCTGATGAAAAGCACTATCCCCGTAGTAGCCAGGTTTTCTCGTGACACAGAAAAGGAGTTACGGATGCGTTCAAAGTTGTTCCTCGCCGCCTTCGCCGCGGTATCATTGGTTCTTGCGACCTCCGGACAGGCGGTAGCTCTCGATGGCGTTCAGTTCGGAGCGGAGGCCTCATTCGCCAGCGATACCGACTTCGGAATCGGTGCTCGAGTGGTCGTTCCCCTGGAGATGGGTGGCGGCAATCTCAACGTCATCGGCACCTTCGACTATTTCTTTGTCGGCGACGATTACGGTGACTACTCTGTCGATATCAACTATTTCGAAATCAACGCCAACGTCGCGTATGGCTTCGACATCGGCAGCAATATCGAACCTTACGCCGGCGGCGGGCTTCGCATCGGACACATCGGAGGCGACCTCGTCGAGGGCGACACCCTGATCGGTGTCAACATCCTCGGCGGCGCCAAGTTCGGCGTCGACTCCTCGATCACTCCGTTTGCCGAGCTCCGCGTGAGCTTCGGCGACGGCGATCAGGTCTACATCACGGGCGGCATTCTGTTCTGACAGGGGTGTTGTGGAGGCGCCGGACAGGCCGGCCGGCGTCTCTCCATTCCGTTTTCTGAGCTGATAGCCGTTAGCCATTGGCCGTTAGCTCCGAACGGTCGGCGGGCGAGATTTGCTGGCAAGCGTAGCTCCCGGCTGATCAGTGGTCGCCAATAGCACCGATCTCCTTCCGGGGCTAACAGCTTAAGGCTAAGGGCTAGGCTCGTCGCAGGACTGCGCCTGCGACAAGAGGCCGCGTTGCGGCAGCCGGAAGACCGGAAGGGAAACCGCAGATTGCGCCGATTCCGCAGATTCCCCCGAGCCCGGATCTCGCGGCCGACAATACTCCGAGGTTGAATCTGTGGAATCTGCGAAATCTGCGGTTTCGCACGGAACGGCCTCGCCCGAGTCGGCGCCTCGACTTTGCCGCAGCCCTGTTGCGTTCGTCGGCTCCGATTGACTTGACCGGCGGTGCGCCATAGAATCCGGAGTTTTGAGGTGTTTGGTGAGGAGACGGGAGAAGGTGCGGTCGACGACGATCATCTGCATCAGGCACAAGGGGCGGGTTGCGATGGCCGGCGATGGTCAGGTGACACTGGGACAGACGATCGTGAAACACACGGCACGCAAGATCCGTCGGCTGTACCAGAACAAGATTCTGGCCGGCTTTGCCGGTTCGGCCAGCGATTCCTTTGCGTTGTTCGCCCGCTTCGAGGCCAAGCTGGAGGAGTTCCACGGCAACCTGAACCGGGCGGCGATCGAGCTGGCCAAGGACTGGCGACTGGACAAGGCCTTGAGGCGGCTCGAGGCGCTGCTCATCGTTGTCGACGACAAGAATTCGTTCCTGCTGTCCGGGACCGGAGATCTGATCGAACCTGACGACGGGATCGTGGCCATTGGCTCGGGAGGCCCTATGGCCCTGGCAGCCGCTCGCGCCCTTGTCCGCCACTCCGATCTCGGGGCGCGCGAGATCGCCGAGCGTGCGTTGAAGATCGCCTCCGAGATCTGCATATACACGAACAGCGAGATCATGGTCGAGGAGCTCTGATGCCCGTATTTCTGATGCCGTCCGGGGACCTGGAGCCGCGAACGCCCCATGATGCCCTGACTCCGAGAATGATCGTCGAGCAGCTCGACAGGTACATCGTCGGCCAGGCCAAGGCGAAGCGGGCTGTCGCCATCGCGCTGCGTAACCGCATTCGCCGCCAGCGTCTGCCGGCGCACGTCGCCGAGGAGATTTCGCCAAAAAACATCCTGATGATCGGACCAACCGGGGTGGGGAAAACAGAGATCGCCCGGCGGCTCGCGCGCCTGGCCGGGTCGCCGTTTCTCAAGGTCGAGGCGTCCAAGTTCACGGAGGTAGGGTACGTCGGACGGGACGTCGACAGCATGGTCAGGGATCTCACCGAGATCGCGGTCGAGATGGTGCGGTCGGAGAAGCTGGACGAGGTTCGTTCGCGAGGAGCGTCAAACGCGGAGGAGAGGCTGCTTGATTTGTTGCTTCCACCGCTGAAGGCCGGCCCTTCCGGCGTGCACGGCGATGCCGCGGCGCACGCGGGCACGATCGACGAACACGCGAGGTTTCGCGAGACGCGCGAACGGATCCGGATACAGCTCCGCGAAGGAAAGCTGGACGAGCGTGCGGTGGAAGTGGAGGCGCACGAGAAAGCCTCGCCGTTCCATTTCGAGGTCTACACCGGGAGCGGTGTCGAGGAGATGGTGAGCAATCTGCAGGACATGCTCCCGAACATGTTTTCCGGGAAGCCGAAGAGGCGGAGGATGAAGGTGAGTGAGGCGCTGTCGTATTTGACATACGAAGAGCAGCAGAAGCTCATCGACCCCGAGCAGACGGCGAGGACGGCAATCGAGCGTGTCGAACAGTCCGGAATCGTGTTTCTCGACGAGATCGACAAGGTTGCCGGCCGCGAATCCGGGCGCGGGCCCGACGTGAGCCGGGAGGGGGTGCAGCGCGACCTGCTCCCGATCATCGAGGGAACCTCGGTGAACACGAAATACGGGATGGTGCGCACCGACCATGTGCTCTTCATCGCGGCAGGGGCGTTTCACGTCAGCAAGCCGTCGGATCTGATTCCCGAGCTGCAGGGGCGGTTCCCGATTCGGGTCGAGCTGGATTCGTTGTCGAAGGCGGATTTCGTGAGGATCTTGCGAGAGCCCCAGAACGCGCTCGTGAAGCAGTACCAGGCGCTGATGTCGACCGAGGGCATGACCATCGAGTTCACCGACGATGCACTCGAGGTGGTCGCCGAGTTCGCATTCCGCGTGAACGAGAGCACCGAGAACATCGGAGCGCGGAGGCTGCACACCGTGATGGAGAGGCTTCTCGATGAGGTCTCCTTTGAAGGTTCCGAAATGCCAGAGAAGCGGCTGGTCATCGATGCGGCCTACGTCCACCGGATGCTCGATGGAATAGTCCAGGACCAGGACCTCAGCCGATTTATTCTCTAGACCCTGACGCAAAGGAGCATGTGGATGAAATGGCCGGAATCGTGACAGTGCGGCGGTCAGGGAACGACACTCCTGCTCCAACGCTCTCAGGAAATCTGCGAGAGCGGCTGGGGGCCCCTTCGCTTCGCTCAGGGCTCCGGCTCCACTCCCTCCGATCCAAGACCATGCTGGTGGGGCTCCTCGTCATCCTGATAGCCGGCTGCGGCAAGAAGGCCCCGCCGCTGCCGCCGATCATGCTCTACCCGGCGTTGATCCGCGACCTGACTGTGCGACAGGAGGGGACGAAGTTCATTCTCTACTTCACTCCGCCGGTTGCCAACAACGATGGATCCCCCCTGACAGATCTCGACCGCATCGACGTGTTCAGGATCGCAGAAGATCCGCCGCCGCCTCCTGCGCCTCAGAGCCAGCCGGCCCCACAAAGCCAACCGGCTGCACAGAGCCAACCTGGACAAACTCAGCCGGCGCTGCCC
Organism: Acidobacteriota bacterium; assembly: GCA_016191015.1. Lineage (GTDB taxonomy): Bacteria > Acidobacteriota > CAIWXX01 > CAIWXX01 > CAIWXX01 > JACPPM01. The sequence goes on from JACPPM010000347.1 coordinate 9,389, forward strand.
GCACCTCCGCCGACGCCACCCGCGCTCCCGCCGGTCATCCCTCCGGTGGAGGTCACGGTGCTGGACTTTGAGAGCCGTGCGAGCTTGATCCACACGATCGAGGCCGGCGAGCTCGACCAGTACCGCAACGGCAACTATCTCACCTTCACCGACGACCTGGCGAACTTCCAGCCGCCGCGTGGATTGAAAAAGCGATTTACGTATGCGGTGCAGCCGTTCAACGTGAAAGATCGCGGACCGGGATACAGCAACCGCATCACGCTTACCATGATCCCCCTCGCCGATCCCCCGACCGACGTCAAAGCAATCGTGCAGGAGACGGGCACTGTCATCAGCTGGACGGTCCCGCGGACGAATATCGACGGCACCACACCGCCGGCGATCGTCGGATACAACGTATACAGGAAGATGGCCGACGAGAAGGTGTATTCGCCCGAGCCGCTCAACGGCGTGCCGTATCCGATCCCTCCCTATGTAGATGGGAGCGCCCTGTTCGGGACGAAGTACCAGTACATTGTCAAAGGCGTGAATACGGCCACCCGCCCCTACCAGGAGACTGCGCGCAGCAACGAGGTCGAGATTCAGCCGTCGGATACTTTCCCCCCGCCATCGCCGCAAAACCTGGTAGCTGTAGCGGCAAAAAGCGGAATCAATCTGCTTTGGAGCGCGACGCAGGCGAAGGACTTAGGCGGGTATCGCGTGTATCGCCGCACCGAGAAGGGATCGCTCGAACTGCTGACGCCCACGCCAGTTTCGAAGAATACGTACCTGGATTCCACGGTGAAGCCCAAGACCCTCTACTTCTATCTGGTCACATCGATCGACCTATCCACGCCGCCCAACGAGAGCGCTCACTCAAACGAAGCAAAGGAGTTCATGCCATGACCAGGCTCTATCGCTTCGAGCACCAGTCGCGGATCTCCTACGGTATCGAGCAGCCCGGCGAGAATGGACCGGATCCAGTGCTGTCCATCCTCGCGGGGAGCCCATTCGAACCGCTGCCCGCGACCGGAGATTTGGTGCCGCTTTCCAAGGTCCGGCTCCTCTCCCCATGCGTCCCGACCAAGATCGTGGCGGTCGGGCTGAACTACCGCGACCACGCAGTCGAACGCAATAAACCCGTCCCCGCTGAGCCGATGATCTTCCTGAAACCGCAGACGGCCGTCATCGGGCACGGCGAAGATATCATCTATCCGAAGATGAGCAAGCGCGTCGATTACGAAGGTGAGATGGGCGTCGTGATCGGCCGCCGAACCTACCAGCTCGCGGACTCCGATCGCACGGATGACTACATTCTGGGCTTCACGTGCGTCAATGACGTCACGGCACGAGATCTCCAGGAACGGGATGTCCAGTACGGCAGGGCAAAGGGGTTCAATACGTTCGCGCCGATCGGTCCGGCCATCGTCAGCGGGATCGACTCCGGCGCGCTCGCGATCGAGACGAAGCTGAACGGCAAAGTGAAGCAGTCCTCGAACACGAGGAACCTTATTTTCAATGTCGACTATCTGGTAAGATTCGTCTCCTGGGTCATGACGCTCGAGCCGGGGGATGTGATCTCGACTGGAACGCCGAGCGGGATCGGACCGATGTCGCCCGGGGACCACGTCGAGGTCACGATCGAAAAGATCGGTACGCTGGGGAATACCGTCATGAAGGTCAGGGAGGGACGAACATGAAATTTTTTCTCGATACGGCGAACATCAAGGAGCTGCAGGAGGCCGTGAGCCTCGGCGTGCTCGACGGCGCGACGACGAACCCTTCGTTGCTTGCCAAGGAAGGCAGCGACCCGATCCTGCTGCTCAAGGAGATCTGCCGCCTGGTGAAGGGGCCGGTGAGCGCCGAGGTGCTGGCGACTGAGGCCGCAGAGATGGTGAGGGAGGGACGCGAGCTGGCCGCTCTGGCGGATAACATTGTGGTCAAAGTCCCGATCTGCCGCGAGGGACTCAAGGCGGTGAAGGTGTTTTCCGATGCGGGGATCAGGACCAACGTGACGCTCGTTTTCTCCGCCACCCAGGCGCTCCTGGCAGCCAAGGCCGGCGCCAGTTACGTCAGCCCCTTCGTCGGCAGGCTCGACGACGTCTCCACCGAGGGCATGAAACTGATCGATGAGATCCGCACGATCTTCGGCAACTACGAGATCGCAACCCAGATCATCGCCGCCTCGATTCGCCACCCCATGCACGTCCTGCAGTCGGCGCTGGCCGGCTCGGACATCGCCACGATGCCACACAAGGTTCTGCTCAGCCTGCTGAACCACCCCCTCACAGACATCGGCATCGAACGGTTCGCGGCCGATTTCCGCAAAGCCTACGGCGAAGCCAAGATCGGCCGCTAGCGCCTGTCGTGCGCATCGCACACGGCGCAGGACGGTCTCAAAGTGCCGAGCAAACCACAGATTTCGCAGATTTCGCAGATGAATCTGGCCGAATCGTGTGGTCGGTGGCTTAGTGCTGAGGCCGAGTGATGCGTCGGCTCATCTGCGTAATCTGCGCCGGAATCTACGCAATCTGCGGTTAGCTCGGATGGAACTTTCACACTCCCGGTTTCGGACCGTCTGCGCCATGCTCGTGCTCGCCGCCGGATCGCTGCTCTTGGCCGCTTGCTCGATCTCCCGTCAGGAGCTCCTCTACGATTTCGCACAAAACCAGGCCGGCGCAGTCCAGCGCGAAGACACTCTCTACATCGACTTCGGCACTGCTGCTGCACGCCCGTATCTCGTCCGCGCTTGGTCCGACGACGAGATGGACAACGTAGGGAGGACCTTCGTCTGGGCCACCGATCCGCGCGCCGCCGTCCTCTTCGAAAGCACGGCTCCACAGGACATCGAGCTCGTTCTCAACTGCCGGCCGGTCGACGCAGGGGAGCAGTCTCAGACACTGTCGATCGACATTAACGGCCAAACTGCCGGCACCGCGATCGAGCTGAAGAAGGAATTCGGCGAATACCGGTTCTTCCTCCCTGCCCGCCTCCAGCGCACCGGTAGGAATATCATGGGGATGACCTTCGCCTACGCCGTCCGCCCAGAAGTCGACGCGGCGGCGGCGCAGCGGCGAGAGGAGCGGAAGCTCGCGGCCTGCGTCGATTCGATGCTTTTCGCGCCGTACAATCTGCTCGAGCGCGAGCTGAAGATGGGGCGGGCCGAGGTGCCGGCGTACGCGAAGGAGCTGGAAGCCGATGGAAGCAGGACCATCGTGCAGCGTGCCTCTCAGGAACGGGCGTTCGCGTTGCGGATTCCGGAGAAAGCGCGACTCGCCTTCCGCTGCGGACTGGCGCCGGAAGACTGGAAGCTCGTCGAAGGCGCCGGGTTCTCAGTCACTCTGCAGGTCGATGCCCAGAAGCCTCATGTTCTCTTCAGCCAGTACTGCGATCCCAAGAGGCGACGGAGCCATCAAACTCTCTTCAAAGAGGACATCAACCTCGAGCAGTGGGCCGGCCAGCTCGCACGAATCACATTCAGCGTGAGGCCGGGATATGAGCGAGTCACGTATCCGACATATGGAGTATGGATCGACCCGAAGATCTATCGACGGCACTACGCGTGGGAAGCGCAGCAGGCGACGGCGGCGACGGCGGTCGCTGAGAGCGCGGCGCAGCGCGAAATCCGTTCGAAGCTTAACAAGTACAGCGTCGCCGTCATCCTCCTGGACGCCGCATCCGCATCGCACTTCGGCTGCTACGGCTACCATCTGCCGACAACCCCGAATATCGACCGCATCGCGGCCGAAGGCGTGCAGTTCATGAACGCGTACACGCAAGCAGTTTACACGCGTGCGTCCACGGGCTCGCTCATGACCGGACAATACCCGGACCTCCACCGTGTCCTATTCGCCAGAGACCGCCTGCCGGACTCCGCCTTCACGCTCGCCGAGATGTTTTCCGCGGCCGGCGTGAGGACGGCGAGCTTCGTCGGGAACCCCCACGCGGGCGAAAACGCGGGATACAAGCAGGGATTTGGCGAGATGGTTGAGATGTACAGGATCCCCGGCTACCGGAATCTCGCCGGCGATTTTGAGCCGCAATTGTATCCGTGGCTCCAGAAGAGTCGCGACAAGCGTTCTTTCGCGTACATTCATTTCCGTGAACCGCACTTCATTTCGGATCCGCCGCGCGAGTTCCTGGCAAGATTCGCGACGGGATACAAAGGGAAGATCAATCCGCAGAGCGATTTGAACAGCATCAACGTGGGACGCATCCAGATGGACGAGGGCGCGCTTGACCATATCTGCTCCGTCTACGACGCCACGCTCAACTACGCCGATTCGGTCGTCGGCCGAATCGTCGCTGAAATGAAGCGGACAGGAGTTTGGGACAAGACGATCGTCATCATCCTCGCCGATCACGGCGAGGCGCTGTGGGAGCACGGCTACTTCGGTCACAATGTCCATGTCTACGAGGACATGGCTCATATCCCGCTCATCATTCATTTCCCGCCGGACAGCGGTGTTGCGCAGCCTCGCAAGATCAACGGCCTCGCTCAGACGATCGACCTCTTCGCCACCTTCGCCGACGTGCTCGATAGTGCCGACGGGCGGAAGCATGCAGCGGGCACGAGCCTGATCCCGGTGCTGGCCGGTGAACCGGATCCCGAGGGCGAATTCGTCTTCACGCGCTCCCTGTGGGGCCGGGCCACCTACGGGGTACGGCATGAGCGATGGGAGTACGTCTACCGCGCGAAGACCGATGAAGAGGAGCTCTACGACCTCTGGACCGACAGGCTCGAAAAGCACAACATCGCCGCCGAAAGACCCGTCGTCGCCTCGTACCTCCGCTCGCACATGCTCGGGTGGATGCACGAGCAGGCAGCGCTTGCGTCGCAGGCAGCCGCGCCCTCGGCGGCGACGTTTGACGAGGAGACTCGCAAGAGCCTCCTGGCTCTCGGTTACGTTAATGCCGGAGATGCCGATCAGGACGGAGGTAACTGATGTCGAAGTTCCCGAGGCTGGACGACCTCAACAAAAGAGCCGAGGAGGGCGGGGGACCTGAGCGGTTGCAGAAACAGCAGGCCGAGGGGAAGATGACGGCGCGCGAGCGGATCGAGTGCCTGCTTGATGCCGGCACTTTCCAGGAAATCGATCGCTTTGTCACCCATCGCTGCACCGATTTCGGAATGGAGAAGCAGCTCATTCCGGGCGACGGGTTCGTCACGGGCTACGGCCAGATCGACGGGAGGCTCGTCTACGTCTTCGCTCAGGATTTCACGGTTTTTGGAGGCTCGCTCAGCGTCACCAACGCCGCCAAGATCTGCAAGATCATGGATCTCGCCATGAAAAACGGCGCGCCGGTGATCGGGCTAAACGACTCGGGCGGCGCGCGCATCCAGGAGGGTGTCGACAGCCTCGGCGGTTACGCCGACATCTTCTTGCGGAACACGCTGGCCTCGGGTGTCGTGCCGCAGATCTCGGCGATCATGGGGCCGTGCGCCGGTGGCGCCGTGTACTCGCCCGCGATCACCGATTTCATCCTCATGGTGCAGGACAAGAGCTACATGTTCGTGACGGGCCCCGACGTGATCAAGACGGTGACGCACGAAAATGTGACGAAGGAGGAGCTGGGCGGGGCGCACACGCACAATGCGGTGAGCGGCGTGGCACACTTTGCGGCCGAGGACGATCGCGACTGCCTGCAGCTCATCCGGCGCCTCTTCTCCTATCTCCCCTCGAACAACCTCGAGGATCCGCCCTACGTCGACTCCAAAGACCCGGAGAATCGCATGGAGCCCGAGCTCGACGACGTGGTCCCGCCCAACCCCAACCAGCCATACGACATCCGTAGAATCATCACGCAGGTCGTCGATCGCGGGAGCTTCTTCGAGGTCCATCGCGATTACGCGCAGAACATCGTCGTCGGCTTCGCGCGGCTGGCCGGGCTTTCGGTCGGTATCGTGGCGAATCAGCCCGACCATCTCGCCGGGACGCTCGACATCAACGCCTCGGTCAAGGGCGCGCGCTTCGTCCGCTTCTGCGACGCCTTCAACATCCCCCTGATCACCTTCGAAGACGTGCCGGGATTCCTGCCGGGGACGCAGCAGGAGCTCGGAGGGATCATCAAGCACGGCGCGAAGCTGCTCTATGCGTTCGCCGAAGCGACGGTTCCGAAGATCACGGTGATCACACGCAAAGCCTACGGCGGCGCCTACTGCGTCATGGCGAGCAAGCACATCCGCACGGACATCAACTTCGCCTATCCGATGGCCGAGATCGCGGTGATGGGGCCCGAAGGTGCGGTCAACATCATCTACCGGCGCGAGCTTGCTGCCGCCGAGGACGTGCCGACGCTTCGAGCCGAGAAGACCGACGAGTTCCGGCAGAAATTCGCGAACCCCTACATCGCCGCCTCGCGCGGCTTCGTCGACGAAGTCATCGAGCCCCGCCAGACCCGCCCCAAGCTCATCGCCGCCCTCAAGATGCTCCAGAACAAAAAGGACACCAACCCGCCGAAGAAACACGGCAACATACCGCTGTGAGGCCACCCCAGCCGATGTGGCGCTTGTAGGCCGGGTCGCGGTTCCTGGGCTTCTTCCCAAGGTTCCGACGCTGAGATTCGGAGTAGACGCACACGGGCATGAGCGCAACGTCATCCTGAGGAGCCGGGCGAAGCCCGGTGACGAAGGATCTCCTCCGTATGCTACAGGTC
>JACPPM010000346.1 GCA_016191015.1 Acidobacteriota bacterium
GCCCTTCTAGGAGGAATGACATGCCAGTCGCAATCCCCTCATTGGCCTTTCCTGTTTCGACCGAGCGAAGAAGCCGGCTGCTCCCAAAACGAAGAGTCGCAATCCCCTCATTGGCCTTTCCTGTTTCGACCAAGGGCATAACATGAAATTCGATCTCTCGCATCTGTCGCAATCCCCTCATTGGCCTTTCCTGTTTCGACGCGTGGAGTGCCGGTTGGTCCTCACGGGGAGATGGTCGCAATCCCCTCATTGGCCTTTCCTGTTTCGACCCCGATCGTCGCTCTCGGCTCCGTGTGGCAGAAAGGGTCGCAATCCCCTCATTGGCCTTTCCTGTTTCGACTAGTCAGAGTCGTCGATACCCAGTCAGGACCAACTCAGTCGCAATCCCCTCATTGGCCTTTCCTGTTTCGACATCCAGGGGTGGATTGATAATCCCACTGCGTTGCAGAGTCGCAATCCCCTCATTGGCCTTTCCTGTTTCGACTGGAAGATGCGATGGTAAGGCTTGGCTTCACGCCTGTCGCAATCCCCTCATTGGCCTTTCCTGTTTCGACTGGCCGATCTCCGTTTCGTCAGGGAACTGATGGAGAGTCGCAATCCCCTCATTGGCCTTTCCTGTTTCGACTGCGCCCTCTCCACCCTATTGAAAAATCTGGCCTTGGACCCCCCCTTTGCGGGGATCTCGCGAAACTCGCATTTCTGAGCCCCCAATGGTCGATGAAACACCTCCTTTCCGGTTTAGGTAGCCTTCCGTTTTCAATGACTTGCGCTTGCTGCGGGGATGATTTCGATGCCGCTGAGGTGCCAGTTTCCGTAATGCGCCGAAAATCAATCACTTGGAAGCCGAACCGAGGAGCATGCCCTCCAGGGGCCTTCATCCTTGCAACCGAGATCCCTAGATTATCGTACATGGCTGGGAATACACCGTTTGGACGATCTCGCCGAGGCCAAACGAAGCGTCAGCGCAATCGGCACATGCTCGATAGATGCGGATGTTGCCGACATCGGGTTGACCCAGAGCGGACTTCAACGCCTCCGCTAGAGCATCCATCCGGTTCTCCGCCAGCTCGCACTCAAACACCGACCGTTGGACCCGCTGCCCATACCCTTCCAGCACCTTCGCCACATGGGATCGGATAGAATCATCCTCGATATCGTAGGCGATGATGTACCTCATGGTCTGATCCTCAACGGAATATAAGCAGATACCCGCTTTGTCACAAGCTCCTTCACTTGCCGCGCCTGCCGGTCCATGAACGCTCGGTAGGATAGCTCCTCCTGTTCTCCGCCGGGCCTGAACGCCGTCAGTAGACGCCGCTCGATCCGTTGGATGAAATCCCGCCGGAGCTCGACGGACATGAAACACTTGTGCTGATCCCCCTGATCCACGATGAAGTCAGCAGGAGTGACCTCGCGCCGTGACACGCCAGCCCATACCAACGCGTCGATCAGATGGCGGAATTCCTCTTGCAGGTCGCATGCGAGTGCATGGTAAGCACCTCTCTGGGCGTGGAAGATCCCGATGCGAGGGTTCAGGCCTGCTGCGATCAGGGCCGTCGACAGATGATTGTAGAGAAGCGTGTAGCCGAATGACAGCATGGCATTGACGGGGTCCGTCGCGGGATGCGCTTTGCGTCCCTGGAACCCCCAATCTTCCGAGAGGCTCCGTTTCAGGCAGGCGAAGAAGAGCGCCGCAGCTTTGCCCTCGAATCCCCGCAACGTCTCCACATCCGACTTGTTCGCACAGGCTGCGGACATCTCCCGAATCTGAGCGGCCGCCTCCTCACCGCCATCCAGCTTGTAGCGCACACAGAGCGCCGCCGAGTTGTTAAGCTTGGCCGCCGCGACCTCCCGGACAAACGCCGCGCACGCCTCCGGATTCTCCACGAATCGTCCCTGTGCTTCCCATGTCGGCCAGTCGGGGCTGTGCGGAGTAACGACGGATATCAACTCTCCAGACCGGCGGCAGAGGTAGACCGGCACCCCGTCCCCGATCAGCCGGAGGAACAGGGGAAGTGTGGCCCTGGTCCGCCCGACGAGAACCACGTGCGAGATTGAATGAACCGGCACCTTCTGCGTGACGTTGTCAGGCCCCACAGCAATAAGGCAATCTGACTGGACGGAGATCTTGGAAGATGGACCGAGGACGTACAGCGGTTTTGGACCCGGCGTTCGGAGCGCAGATTCTCCGCCAAGGGGCACGATCTCCACCCGACGCCGGACAGACCCCCTTGGTGGCGCGCCCGCGATGGTGCGAACGGTTGAAAGCGGCGCTTGGGCGAGCCACGAGTACGGCGGAATCTTCGGCGCATCCTCTTGCTGCACTGCAACGGTCTCAGCCGCATTGGACTCCATGATCACCGAACGGCAGAAGAGATAGCCAAGGTAGGTGAATCCGCTGTCGAAGCTCCGGATGTTTGTCTTTTCGGGATGCAGATCCAGCCCAAGACGCCCGAGCGCCTCCTGAGCTGCAGCCTGCGCCGCGTGCGCCGACTCGAGATCCTTGCACAGCACGACGAAATCATCGGCATATCGCACCAGTCGATAGTCCTGCCCGAGCAGCTCCTCGTCGAACTCGTCCAAAAAGAGATTGGCAAGTAGTGGGGAGATGGGCGATCCTTGGGGAAGCCCGCGCGTTCTCTCCAAGACGCGACCTTCGAACAGAACCGCGGCCTTCACCCACTTCTCGATGAGCGCGACGAGCGGCTCGGCTGGGAAGAGAGCATCGATCTTCGCAAACAGCCGGGACCAGTCGACCGTGTCGAAGAAGGAGGAGATGTCGGCATCGAGGACATAGCGAAAGCCGGCGTCATACGCCTTGGCAATCGCGGTCGCGGCACCACGGCGCGAGAACCCCTTTCGATAAGCATAGGCGCAGTCTTCAAGAACGGAGTCAATGGCGGGCCCCAGGACCGCGCAGACGGCACGTTGTGCGACGCGATCGCGAACCGTCGGGATAGCGAGCGGGCGCAGCTTGCCGTTGCGATCCCGGGAGACGAATCCCGCGAGGCGATCCGGATGATAGCTACCCGCACGAAGGTCGTCGGCGATCGAGCAGAGATAACCTTCGCTCATGCTCTGGAAAGCACCCGGCTTCACGCCGTCGACGCCTGCCGCGACCGAGCTCGACAGAAGATGCCGGAGCGACTCGTTGAGAACGCCAGCCGAGCAGGCGCGGTCGAGCGCGCTCTCTGCCGGGCGAAACGGATCGGACGACGGAGTGCCGCCACCCAAGATCCGATACTTCCCGAACCCGAAGTGCGTGTTCTCGCCTCCGTGCACGTGCTGGCCGAGCACAAGCACTGAAAGCCACTCCACCGGGAGCACGTCGAGAACGACTCGACCGACGACGCCACCGAGAGTGTACCCGTGAGGCCGTTCGGGGTCCTTGCCTGTCACTCCATCGACCGGCACGTCAAGCCACAGGAGCCGTGATGGATCTGAGCGACATGCCGGCGGAAGGGGTGGAACCTTTTCTCGCTCGGTGCGCCCCGGGTATCGCCCGTGCGCCAGTAGGAAGAGGCGATTCCAGAGCCGGGAAAGAAAGTGGCCGACGGGGAAGCAGGCGGCGTTGAGGTGCCGGGCCCCTTTGATCTGGTCGGCCGGCAGTCGCTCCAGGCGGAAGGGGGAAACGAACTGTATGGTCAGAGACGGTTCAGTCCCGGAAAGAATGGGTGGGGCGAGCTCAGGTTGCGGAAGCTGCTCGGCGGAGACGACGTCGTAGTTCCCGCCAAGAACAGGTGCTGGTGATTCATCGGTGGCACCTCCATGGTTCCCGGCGCGGGCCAGGCCGGCCAGTAGAGTACGAGCATCGGCGCGCGATTCCGAACAGAAGGTTAAGCCTATTCGGTACAAGTCGCCGGGTTCGAAGGTCACTCGACCGGACTCGCAGGCGAACGGGACAAGCCCGACGGGCATGTCATGACGGCGGAGCGCAGCGCTCAGAAGTCCGCGCAGCACCCCTCCGTGGTTGAAATGGAACCTGGCGCCGCGACGCAAGCGGAGCGTGAGGAGGTATCGATCAAACTCAATGGCGAACATTTCAAGCTCCCCCGCGGCCGCGCGGACTCAGGTTGGCGTTACGATCACACGTGGGCCTTCGCTTGAAAGAACTTCTCATAAAGCGCCGGCCGGCTGTTCAAGAATGCGGACGGCATCCCGGAGCCACCCAAGCCAGAGGGGCCCGATCTCGTTCCACTTCTCGTCGTCGATCGGGTCGATGCCGTGAGCCAGAAGTGAATGACTACGAGCTTTGATGAGGGTCAGGAGACGTGTTCGGCTACGTTCAAAGTAGGCGCCGAGAGGATCTCCCAAGCACGTGAGAAGCTCGTAGGAGGCCACCAGCCCGAGTTGGATCGGATCGGGAGCGCCGGTCGTGCGCTGCTGACCCCGATGTGATTCCAACCACCGGCAGGCCTCGGGGCTGGCGACCAGGGACTCTGAGCTGCAATCGATGTCACCCGTGCGGAGTCCGTAGTGCTGTCGGAGTCGCACCTGCGCCAGAAGCTCGGTTGCTCGGTAGAGTCGAGCTACAGCATCGTCGTATCGGTGTCTCGCAGCGCAATGCTCGGCGATCTCGATCAGGTCGCCTACCAGGAGAGTCCCGGGCACGTCCTGCAAGCTCCAGGTCTCCGTCCCTCGAAGCAGAGCTTTCACCCGGATCAGCTTTTTCAGGTGCCCGGAGTGTTTCCCGGCCAGCATCTCATCCTGTGTTGCAAGTTCCCTCGCGGCTGCGTGATCGAAGCGATCCCACGCCACTCGCATGAGCGCCTCAAGATGCACCGATGATACCAGCGATCTCATGGCAGGGCGGGCGCCTTGAAGGAAAGACTCGAGAACCTCGGCGGCTGAATCGTATTCGTGAGCGGCGATCAACTCTTGAGCGCGTTGCATGGACTGTTGCAGGTGCAGGGATTGAGCTTGTTGAGCCACCGAAATGTCACCGGCAGCCACCCTGACCAAATCCGGGCGGCTCGCCGATGACGTGTTGAGCTGCAGGGTCCAATCTCGAGCCATGACGTATGCGTAAAGGAAAAGCCCGACACTCATCGTCTTGGTCCCACCGGTGTAGTTCGCGAGGACTTCTCGTGCTTCCTCCGATGAGCGGATGTCCTCATCGACCTGACGGCAGGCCTCGCTGACCTGGTCGATGTCATCAGGATCGGAGACTGTGAAGACAGAATAGGATGCGGGAAGCAGGCCCGCCTTGCGTGCGATGGGTCCGGCGGCCTGTGCCGGAACAGCTTCCGCCTTGCATGCCGGGCAGCGCTGCCCTGGCGACGTGGTGACCGCTTCGGTGATCGTCTTGGCCGACCCCCGTTCACCGCCGCTGCAGATGAAATAGACATGAGTGGGGGTGGTCTGTTGAATGGCATGAACGACGGGGGCGTCCGAGCCGCCAACCGTGCAGATGAGGATTCTTTTCATGTGTTACTCCCATTCCTCATGGTCTTATCCTCAGAAGTAAGTTTCACCAGACTCGATGTTCTTTCAGAGGAGTCTCGCGTTTTTCGCAGAACCGCGCTAGAACCCCTCCTTTGCCTTTCGCCATGCGTCCTTCTGGTTATTCAGGAATAAGTGGATATTCCGGTGAGTCGCAATTCCTTCATTGGCCTTTCGCGATTCGACTGCACGATCTGCAACTCGCTGAGAACCCTGGTCTTGGTACCCGTCTCTGCGGAGGTCCCACCCAATCCCGTCCCGTCAGCTTCGAATCTTCAGCAATCCACCTCCTTGCGAATCATCTCACACACCAAGACCGGTGGTTCCAGCCAGCGACTTATCGAAACCAAGGTCGTCGTGAAGGTACATGTACATTTCGCTGTCCCCGGGCAAGGCGACAATCTTCTCCCTTGGGGACCACGTCATCACGGGGATGTACGAGCCGGTCTGGGTCCGGAAGAGTCGCCACATCATTGGGGAGGCGAGCCTTTCCTGCCCGTGACCACCCATCTGGTTCCTCTCGGCGGCTTTCACGGCGCGAGCCTGCCAATCTTTCCCGTGTATTAGATCCTCCAAACCAAATCGCCGGTTGGTGAGCTGTTCCGTTTTCATGCCGCCAACGAAGACCTGATCGAGAGTCGAGAATCGAAACCAGGAAGAGCACTGTCGAGCTCGGGTCATGTCAGGTGGATGAAGCCCGTCGACGACCTTTTTATTCATTCCCTTGAAGCCAGTCTTCAAGTACTCTCGGAGGGCCGAACAGTTGGCGAGGTGTTTCTGCTCGTCAAATTCCTCGAATCCACTTCCCTTGAATAGATCGTCCGGATTCCTAGTCGAACACCAGTGCAGAGATCCGTAGCCTCGCCGGGAACGACGGCCGATCGCCCCGAGATGGAGCCATGTCCAAACGACAGCCTGCAAAGGTTCGACAAGCGACTCCTCGGGTATTCGGAATCCAATGGTCAACTGCTTTCCGTCAGGGTGGCACATCAAGGTAGAGGCCTGTCGATCTGCCGGCTTAGAAGGAAACAACTTGCGTTGCTCAGGCGACGGGAGGGAAATGGAGCTCAGCACAGATATCCCCTGCCCCGTGTCGGTGCTGCCCCAGAGCCTGGATTCCAGGGAGTTTGGGTGATCGCCTCCAAGGGAACGCGTCCAGAACCGGAGCATCCCTCGAACGGCGGGCGGTCTAAGGGTAGGGGGGTCGTCGCATTCCCTGGCGTTGGCGCCGCCGATCATGACGGGCATCACCAACTTCGCTGTCACGGTCTTGATGGTCATGCTGGCTCCTCAGTCGGGAAAGCCGTCGAGCCACTCGATCCGCTTCAGCACTCCCGGTTTCTTGGCAGTTTTCCTCCGCCACTGCCTGATTTCGCCCGCGTAGTGCTGCCGTAGAAGTCTGACAACTTCAGCCTGTACCTCGTGCGATTCTCTGAACAGACGCTCCAGTCGCGAGGGCAATTCTCCAGGAGTGAGTGTCGGCGGGAGAAGCCTTTCAGCCCGTTTCTGCGGGGTCTCAGGTGGTGGCTGATTGGGTGTCCTGTTGTTATCATCAACGGACGTCAGAGCGACCTCGACATTGAAGTACCCGTACCCCGCCGCCGTCTTGGCACCGATGCCCCACAGATCGAGCCCTTGACGCAACCAACCCTCTATCTTCTCACGTAGCTTCTCTGTCTTCCACGAACTGAGCGCTCTCACTCTCTCTTTCGCGGCATCATCCAGTCGGAGCGCCTGAGGCACGCTCGCGATACGAAACGAGAATTCAAAGGGCGTCTCCGGACGAACCGCGAGAAAGCAGATGGGGCGAGGGCCCTGATCGTCGGTGGGGGCTTCGTTTTCCGGATGGTCATAGTAATTCGGGTAGTGTGGATTGAGGATGTCCGGTTGAACTACGCACTGCTTTGCATTCTGCATGGCGCTCACGGAGGGGACCGCATCGAAGCACGTGAGCATCCCGCCGGTTGCGGTGGTTCCCGTCAACGCTGACAGATCAGCAAACACTTCTCGCCAGGGAGAACCTTCTTGATCTCCACCTGTGTCTTTGATGAGCTTCTTCCACTTCCTCAATTCGTTGAGGGGAGTCTTCGGACCGTGCTCTACGTTCTTCTTGTCTTTATGCCTCTCGATGAAAAGCGATCCGAAGATTGCGCGCACGAGCCTGGCTCGGGCGATCGAAGCCAGCAGATTGGCAGGAGGTGATTCGGCCAGGTCGTTCGGGTCATTGGGCGCCTCCGGGACAGCGTCTGATTCTTCCATCAGTTCCATTTCTGCTACATGGTGAAGGAGACCCTTGACGGATGAGCCCGGGATCAGCGGGAACCCCAGGAGATGGTGGAGAGCAATTCCTGTCTCCAAAGCTGGGTTCGTTCCCCATCCCACGATAAGTCTCCACTTCGACGTGTAGGTTACGGTCGGCATGTTCGAAAGGTCTTTGAGGGCTGAGGCGTAATTGCGATGCCAGTCTTCGTAGCGGCTTATCCCGACTCGCTGAATGGCTTCGACCATGTCCTTGAGACTTTGCCTGCGTGATTCGTCGTGGTCGAAGGCCTTCAGGTGCTTCGTCTTCCCGTGCACGACGCGCACCTCGTCATGGAAGCAGTCGTAGTCATGGAACCTGCAGAACAGAAGGGCCGGTGAACAGTCGCCGTCCGGCCTCTCGTGATCTATTGTGGTGCACACTGGGCTCATGGCTTGTACGCCTGCACGGCTCGTCTGAGCCACCCGGCAAATGCGATGGCTTCTTCGGTCAGCCGCCTGAGATCAGTCCCATTGAGGCATGTCTGACTACCGAGCTCCCCCACCCAGCGGCGGAAGACGGTGATGTCATCGCCTTCCGGAACCCTCAGCCCGAGGACGGGATCCGTCAGATGGCACTGCAGGGCCTGCGCCATGTCGTGATATTTCTTCGCCATCAGGAATGCCCACGTGGCGAGAAGGCCGTTTGTCCGCATCATGACCGGCAGCTTCTCGGCAAGGTTGCGGAAATCGTCGTTGTCCCTGTAGCGATCGGCAATCCCGTAGGCGTGCTCAGCTCTCAGTTGATCGAGGCTTTTCATGAGTCACCTCACCCGACCCATGCCATCCTCGTCACGCCCAACCCGGTCGATTCATCGCCGCCCAAGCTCAGATACGTCTCGGTGCCCTTCTCTTCGCCGGTCAGCTTCTTGCGCAGGGACTTCAGAGCTTCTTCCCTGGACATCCGCGTTTCGGACGCTGTCCGTTCACTCGTGCATCCGATGAACGCATAGAACACAGCCTCCGGTGGAACGGCCTCGACTGAAAAGAGCATTCCACCTTCCACGGTCTTCGCCGACGTGAGCCGATTGTGTTGAGTGATGATCGTGGCATGACGCACGAAGTAGTCGAACACACTGTCGGCAACGAGCACCACCCTGCCCGCGTCGATACCATCGAGGCCGCCCTTCCAAGACCAGGCTAGATCGTTCCTATGAAAAGGAAATTCCTCCAGCCAGAGCGGGCTCGGTCCATTCATCACTCCGAGGTAATGGTCCTCATCGGGTGGAGCCTTGATCTCGTCCAAGGCAGGTTTCTGACCGAGGAAGTGAGAGGTGTCGTCAGAGTACCGTCCGATGACGAACGGACAGGTTATCCACACGAAGACCTTCGGGACAGAGCGAACGGGAAACAGGAGAATCCGCGCGTCCAGAACCGAGATGCACCCGGCCGAGATCTCATTCTGCTGGTCGCTCCCGAAGAGCCGTCGTGTCAGGGCCTTTGCCTCGGCATCGTCTTTGACCTCAAAACGATCTCGTAACGTTCCGCGAATACCGGACCCCGGAATCATAGGGTATCCCGTCGTCCGTTCGCGGAAGATCGGCAGGTCGACGACCCCGACGTCCTGACCGCATCCCACATGGAGAGGCGTGATAGCCCGATAGAAAACCTGCTGGAACTTGTATTCCGACATAGTCATTTCCTCACAATGGACGCGTGACGGGCTCTTCCGCCCAGAACACGTTCAACACGAGACCGATCAGTAGAACGACTGCAGCCCAGACCAGCGAAAGTGACATGCTGACCTGGCCGTCAACGATTGTGCTCAGGAAACGGGAACTGATGATCACCAGCGCGATGGCATGACACGCTCCGATGCACAGAGTGTCGAGCGCCCTGCTGAGCACTACACCCAATCGAGGCATAGGACGCAGCCTGTGCCCCATCTCCAGCACGAGGTAGAGCGCCGCGATGCCCAGGCAAGCGCTCCCGACTCGCCACCGCGATTGCTCAGAAAGGTACTTGGTGAAGCTGTCACTCGCGACGAGAAAGAGATAGCCAACGGCAACCGCACCAGCGAGTCGGGGGACGAGAGACTGCACGGACTCGATCGGCGAAATCTGGGAGGGACGGCCCTTCACGAGAAACAGCATGCACGAAATGCCATAGGAGAGCAGGGCGAGCCACCAGGCCGAGAGCGTGAACAGATTGGCGAGAAGTAGCGCCAGAAGGAACCAGTGGAAATGCCTCACCGGCCACCCCGACGCGTAGATCGCGCGCGCTCTCGGGACGTCGTAGTGTTCGACGAACCATCCGAACATGATCCGTCGATGACCGACCACCGAATGGTGGTGTTGCTTCAAGAGAGGATCCGACTTGAGGATCTCCCAAAGCGCCCAGACGATCTCGTGGCGATCGCGATGGTGATCGTCGCGAATGACTTGCCACAACAAATGCTCGCCCTCTCTTGCCAGTCGTCTCAGCAACTCGTATCGAAAATGAAAAACACTTTCCTTGTCCAGAGTCCTGGTTTTATCTATCTCGGTGGGATCGAATCCGACCTGTGCCAGAGCTACAATCTCATCGGCCTTCAGCTCTCGAACGTCTTTCTCGGCTGTTTCCAAAGACGACATCAGTGCCTGCCCTATGAACTTGCCAAGTCCTCACCTGGCAGATATCCCCTGCTTGTGAACCCCACCAATTGCGGGTCCTCATCGTCTTCGTGGAGGTAGATGAGTCGCCAGTCATTCTGTTGAGGCAGGATCAATGCCGCTTGGATGCCGTAGATCTTGTAACCACCCGACACGACGAGATCACAAGCTCCGTTTGTCCGCGCCAGAGTGCCAAGGTAGTTGCCAAAGCATTCCGTTCGCTGCTCCAGCGTCTCTCCCTCGATTTCACTGCTCACGCGCACCAAGCCGGCCCCCAAACTCGCCACCTGCGCGAGCTGGGCCGAGAGATGTTGCGCGGCAATGTAAGAGTCGTCCGTCGCGGCGGCAGCACAGACAAAGATGACCCGCTCGTAGGCGGAGTGCAAGAAGGAACCAAAGCCAGCCTCGTTATGCGAGTTGCGATGGTGGGCATGTAACTTCAGGATGGTTGAAATCTCTGCAGAATACCTGAGGGGACGATCCAGATCTTGGGCAACGAACTGTGAGAGCTGCGAAGCACTGCTGGCGCTGAGTAGTCTTCTGAGCTGCTCCCGGACGAAAGCCCCGGTCAACTCACCTCGATCCCCATCAACTATCGACAATCGTTTGGAAGGGTGATCGAGACGGTCGCCATCGAACCACTTGCCATAGCCCTGAATGTCCTGAAACGGACCTTCGTTCTTCCAGCTTGCCGAATGAAAGAGCGAAGCTCCGACGGTCACGATCATTCTTCTCTTCATCGCAATGTCAGCTTTGGGGGCTTGAGAAGGATTTCCGCATATCGGCTCAGCCATACCAGGGTGGCTTCGAATGCAGGTGGCGCCTGCTGGTGACCCTTGATTACGCCTTGAACGCGGCTCATGAGGGCCCCTTCGTCCGTTTCTCTGAAGAGAACCTGCAGAAACATCCGATAGGCTCGGGTTTCGCAACTCAAACCCGTCTCGGGGCGCGCGGCAAGCTTGGCCTTGGCAAGACAGAACCCGAGCGCCCCTCCGATCCCGGAAGCACCCCACCGCGGTCCAAGCTCGCGACACAGGCTGTAAATTACCGGTGCCTCCTCGCTGGCCCCGACCCCCTGAACTGCCTGGAAGACCCTCTTCATCACGCTGACCTCGCTCTCCACGCTGGCAGCTCCGTGCGTGGGGACGAAGATCGGACCACCACCCGTCGGCTCAGCAGCATTCTCGATCCAGGCGTATCCGAATCCTGTGCTTTCCCAGCCACCGAGCTGCACAAGCTGATCGTCTGCGAGCAGTAAGGGTGTGTCCGACGACACCGTCACGAAACTCAAGAAGACTGTGCCGGCCGGTATGAGCTCGATCACACGGAGCGATCCGTCTTTCACGATCCCTGTCATCGCGTCGACAGCAGTCAGGGTCCGAGTCTCACTCGATTTCCTCCAGAATACCTTGGCTGCCTCCCGGCCCGCCATGATGAGATTTCCCGAGGGATCGGTTCCAGCCAGGTCCGAGATCGCCTGCCAATCGATAGTGGCCGAGCTTTGTCGGAGCTCAGTCGTGGCTCCCGGAAGTACGAACGTCGCCAGGTATTCCTGGTGCTTCAGTCTCGGCGGCAGAAGACTCGACGTCCATCCAGCGATCCGAATCATCTTGGTCAGCGGCGCAGCCGCGAATACCCGTGCCATCCCTCCCCCGTCGAGGGGGACTGGAAAGCACAGAATCTCGCCGTCCCCGAGGACGACTCTCGAGGGCACGCCGGGATTGAGGCCGTCATCGGGGGAGCCGTAGACCTCGGTCCGGCTATTGTTGAAACCCCCAGTTTCGTTACGCACGTTGCCTTTTCTTCCTGCCAGTACGCCTCGCAGGGAGCTGCCGGGAACATAGGGCAATTCCTGGAACACGTCGACGCTGATGGGTCGATCGATCGCCGGGGAACCCGATGTCGAACCGAAATTGGCGGGAGTGAGCAGCGTGATCCTGAGCAGGTGCGAGCCTCGAGTCAATTCCATACTCATCGCCAGACACCGACCAGAATGCGCCCAAAACCGGCGCACGCTCCCTTCGCAGAGACAGAGGATAACCAGTTGCTTTGAATGATCGTCGAATCTGGTTGCGCGTTTGGCCACTCGTAGAAGAAGATCGATCCGGCCGGGATGAGCGCGTGCAGAGGCCGAGGACATCCGAGGCGAGTATTCCATCCGCTAGCGTACAGTGGCTTGCCGATCGCAGCTGCGATCGGAGAGTTGGTCAGCACCTGCGGCCACTGGCCTTCCCAAATCATTGGTGTCAGGAGGTAGGCCAGGAAGCCCTTGGTGTTTGCTACTGCCTTCACGATTTCGTCAAGCATCTCCTGCAGAGGGCGTCTCGCGCCATCAAGCGCCTGGAATTCAAACCGCGCCCGGCCCCTGTCTCCACCGAGGAACCCCACTCTTTCGATTGGACATTGGAGCGGCTCTCGAGTCTGAAACCATGCCGTGAACCCGTAGCCCAGACGAGGGAGCGTCGGATCGGGTTCAGCAGGTTGAAACCGACGGTAGGGTCGGGTGAAGAGTATCCCTTCCTCCGCCCGGCCGGTCCGGTTGTCCATTCCAAGCCCAGCCCGAGACTCTCGCCTGAATACCTCCGTCAACCGAAGGACTTCATTGCCAAGTGGAACTCGAGCCCCCGGATGCCCACGAAGAATACGACCGAGAACTTCGAGACTGACCAGCATCGTGGTTTCATCTTCATCACCAGGAAGCGGATCCCCATCGAGAATGCACGGAAGCATACATGACGTCAGCTCGGACCGCTTATCGACCCCCCGGGGAACGATCAAGTCGCCTGGAAAGGGCGGCCAGCCTTGACAAGGCTTCAGACAACGGAAACTCAGAGGCTTCGGGAACCACAGGCCTCCACGGGGATCGGCATAGCAATAGCCGAGTAGCTCCGCGAATTGCTTGCCGGCCGGGGCAGTCAGAATATCGTCAAGCCGGGGTCCGAGCACTTCCTCCGTCCATTTGCTACCATTGCTCTCAAAGATGCAGGTCCCGATGGCACCATGAATGAGGATGGGTGACGGCTCCTTGTCCCTGATCAAGTGATCGACCCCTGCGCGTGCCGGCCGGTTATCTCCGAAGAGAAGTGGGTCGATGGGATCGATCTCAACTTGGTACACAGTCGTGCGGGCGACTTGCTGATGACCGGTGGAGGCCACTCCTATTACTTCTCCCATGTTTCACCTCACGGGCGGGCCTCGCGAGCGAGAAAGGCGATGACGTGGAGCTGATTGGAGACGCTCTGGCTCACCGTTTGATCCGCGGCGTTCAATAGCCAAGTCGCACCCCGTAGCTCATCGTCCCAGACATGGTCCGCTTCTTCTTGGCTGGTTGTCCTACGCCGGGTGAGCCGCTTCAGCTCGGCCCGGATCGCATCCAGAGACGTGGCGGACTGCAAAGCCGAGTCCGGGAGGCTCCTTAGAAACTCCTCAACATCATGCACCCAGCCCGATGAGAGCCGATCCGTGCACCGCAGCCGGAGCGCGTCACGCATCCGGCTCCAGCCCTCGCCCCAGTGATCGACCGCGGTCCATTCGCTGCCGGACGCGGTCTGGACGGAAATTCCCAGGCCGTTCTTTCCGTCAAGCGCCTTCGCCTTTTCGAGCGCCGCGCGCGCGGCTTCGATCGCGGCCCCAAGTGGTCTCTCACGATCAAACATCGCTACTCCCACCGAGATCGTGGTTTCGCAGATGTTGTTTCCCCATTCCGCGTGGATTGTCTCGGCCAAGTCCAGAGTACTCTCAATCGGACAGAGGATGAGCCCCTCATCTCCACCCAAGTAGAAGGCTTGAGCGTGATGCTTCGGCATCTGCCTGCGCAGCATGTCGGCGAAATTCATCAGCTTCTGCGGGACCGTAACCGAATGTTTCTGAACGGTTCTGCCCATGTTGTCCCCGTC
Organism: Acidobacteriota bacterium; assembly: GCA_016191015.1. Lineage (GTDB taxonomy): Bacteria > Acidobacteriota > CAIWXX01 > CAIWXX01 > CAIWXX01 > JACPPM01. The sequence continues at coordinate 14,228 of JACPPM010000346.1, forward strand.
GAACGTGACAACAGCGAGGTAGTTAGAAGGCTCCGGTTTCAAAGGCGCGGAGGCGGGAGATGTCTTGTTAGCATCCACGATCTTCTTTCTGAGATCTTCTTGGGCATTCTTGACCGCTTCTAGCGCCGTCAGCTCCCCATGCGCCTTCTGCAGATGGCGCTTCAATGTACGTCCAAAGTAGAGCGGCGACGGGTCGCTGGACTTCTCGTCATAACCCGGCACTCTTCGCGCACATTCCTGGACTTCCTTCAAAGACCATGAAAGCAAGCCGGTGCGATTAGCGATTTGTCCGGCCCACCACGCGGCAGCGATATTGCTCGTGGAGGGGAAGGACACGTCCGAGAGGTACCCGGCGAAGCGTTTGATGCAGCAGACAGGACAGAGCCTTTCGCCGACATCGAGGCGGTATCCGAGTTGAACGCTCCGCAGTCCTTCAATATTCTCTTGGGATTGACGCCATTGCTTCCAGTCATCGCCGCCGACTGCTTCTCGTCGGCCGCACTGCGTGCACTTCCCGACCGGATGCCCGACGTTTGTCGGCAACGGGCGCGTCCTCTTGACTGCCTGGAAAAGCCTATCGACGAGCATCAGACCATCGGGCAAGTCGGGCGGCTCGACCTGTTTGACGCACCAGACCAGCTCGACAGGGGACGCAATATCGTCCTCAAGCATGCGCACGATCTCGCACCATGTGTCATCTCTGCTCTTGGAAGCCACCTCCTGACGGAGGGCCTCCCATGCATGCAGCGGGCATCGCGAGATTCTCTTCCGAAAGAAATCTCCGACATCGTCGATAGCCCCGCCGCTTTGAAAGTACCCACTCGCCCTGTTGGGAATGGAGTACTCCGAGGTTTCCAAAACATCTTGGAACGGCAAGTCAGCGATGCGCTTGAAGCGGCCTAGCTGCGCTTCGCTCGGGAGAACCACCATGGCTTGAAGGTGACTCTGAAGAGTGTCGAGCACCTTCGCCATTGTCCACGAGAGGAACGCCGAGCCCACCCACAGGTCCCTCGATCGGCGAGCCTCAGAGATCCATTCCTGCACAGGTATCAGTGCAAGACTCCAGTAAATCCGAGGACCGGAGAGAGACGCGCCTTCAGCCGATTCACCAGTTTGAACCATTGGATTCACCCACCAGATGCGACAAGACGAGCGATGAACTGAGGTCAAACCAGAGGGGGGTTCTTGGACGTGTCACGCTCAGGCCGACATACGAAGTTAATGGTCCCCAGAAGTCCCCCATTCCGGCACCACAGACGCCCCCCGGAGCCCGAATAAGTTCGAAGATGCTTGTCGGCTCAGGAGGCCGGTGGAGGAGCATGTTGAGAATATAAGACGATAGGGCTCAGCCGTCAAACCTTTGTGGATATAGGAGCTCAGCCAGGCCCTGATTTGTGCCGGCCCACAACCTGCCGCCCGAGGTTCGGAGAAGCAGGTCGACAACGTCCGCCGGCGGGCCATCGGATGTCGTGAATACCTGTATGACGGTGAGGCGCTTCGTACCGGGGTCATGACTGAGCCGGCACAACCCGAGGGCCGTGCCGACCCAAACCGCGCCATCGCGATCGCTGAGCAACGCCCTGATCCGTTCGGAGGCTAGGCCGTCATTCGCTCCGTATCGGGTCGTGCGCCCTTGATCCTCGCGCCGATACAGGCCTCGGGAAGACGCGATCCACAGAGCTCCGCTGTCGTCCTCCACCATGTCCACAACCTCGAACAAAGACGCACCTTCAGGCGCTCCGATATCGACGGGGCGCGCTTGCTAGAGCTCCCCTTCGCGTTCCAATCGAAACAACCCACGATTGGACCCGCACAAGGTGGCGCCCGCGCAGGTCTCGAACAGTCTGTAGATGGACGGCAGCTCGCTGGCTCCACTTGCGACGAAGAACGGGCGCGCCGATGACCCCGCCGGATCACGCGCTCCAACCAATCCGACACCTCCGGCCAAAGCCGCCGCAACGTCGATTCGAAAAAGACCGCCCGGACTGGCGGCCACCCAGTACTGACCGCTCCGAGTAATCACTAGATCTGTCACGAGATTGCCAGTCAAACCATCCCCGCGCCCGTAGATAGTGAATTCGTAGCCGTCGAATCGCGAAAGTCCGTCGGTGGTGCAGAACCAGAGGAACCCACTCGGATCCCACTCGATGTCGGATATCGCATCCTGTGACAACCCGTCCGCGACTGTGTAGACACGGACTGGGAGCTGCTCTGCAAGCGCGACACACGCGTGGCCCAACGCGACCCAGAACATCGCGACGATGACTGAGACGCATCCGCGCCTCGCACCCGGGCGCTGGCAAGGCTCGCTCGCTACCCTTGCTGGAATGTGGGAGCTCTTGCACGCACGCTGATCGTACTTGCCCGGACCGTCCTGCGTCAGCGAGAGGCGAAAGGATTTCGCGCGGGGACGTCGGAAAAGAATATTTCGGGCTTCGCTGCTTTTGGGGCTATTGTAGTGCGGTGTGCCTGCCGATAGAATAAAGGGCAGTTTATTTGGCGAAGGCAAGACCTACTGGAGTCTCCGGCCGCGGGGCGCGGCTGTGACGGGTTTCCCTTTCATCAGGGAGTCGGACTGATCAATGCGATCCGGTCGAGGGGTCTCTCGCCATTGGTGGCCCGCCCGGAGCGTTTTTGGCCACTCATTGGACCTTGATTCCTAATCAGGTGGCGCCCGCCTGCTGTTGGTCGATATGAGCCGTCATCAGGAGGGGTATGTGCGTCTGAGTCGTACGTCCCACCGAAGGTCGAGCTTCCGGGCGCTTGGGGACCGCGTGGCCCGGATCGGAGCGATGGTGCTTACGTCTGCCGCTCTCGTGGTTGCCGGCGATGAACCGCCTGCTCGGGCAGGGCGCGCACAGGATCTGATCGAGCTGCTTCGAGCTGCCGGCACTCAATCACAGCCGGGCCGGACGACGGCTGAGATCGAACGCGAGCTGGCGGCGATCGGCGCTCCGGCGGTACCGCTGCTGGCGCAGGCGCTGCAGATCGAGCCCGATGGACGCGTACGCGAATCCGCGGCGCGGGTGCTCGGTTACATCGGGCCCGCGGCCTCGAGCGCCCGGTATTCATTGCGGGCCGCGCTTGGAGACGCGAGTCCTTCGCTGCGCGCACAGGCGGCGGCGAGCATGGTTTCAGTCGACCCATCGACGACCCCGGAAGCGGTGCGAGTGCTCATAGGGTTGCTGAAGGAGCCGGACGCTGAGATCCGGCTCAGGGCCGTGCGGGCACTCGGCGATTTCGGCCACGCATCCGCCTCCGCAGTGCCGGCGCTGAAAGTGGCCCTCGCCGACAGTGACCGCGGGGTGCGCGATTCGGCTGCAAAGGCGCTCGAGCAATGCGCCGAAGCCCCGGCGCGCCAAGCTCAGAAGGACCGTCTCTTCCTTATGGGCATCGGCATGCTGCGAATCAACTGGACCGACGTCAGAGGCAACGAGATCCGCTTCCGGTACAGCGACCTCGGTCTTCCCGCTGAGTTTTCGACGCGCGAGCGAGCCTCGTTCATGATCGACGGCACATTCGGGGGGGGTCGATACGACATCGACGGACACCTCGACTACGACCCGGAGAACCGCATCACCGAGCCGCCGCTCGACTTCTTCGTCAGTGCCGGCAACAAGAGCACGTACGGCTCTGCCGGGGACTTCCGTACAGGCGTTTTTCTCGATTCCATCTTCAGCCAATACTTTCATCCGTTTCGTGGAGGGCTGGCCGGAAAGGCCGGCGAGCACATCGGCGCCGAGGCCGTGCTCGGGATAGCCCGCGGCGAATCCGGGATCGACGAATTTCCGGCTGACGCGGGCGCCGGACCGTACTACATCCAGGACACGCCCATCCTACGTGGCAGTGAGGTGGTCTTCCTTGTGACCAAGAGCGCAGTGGACCCGTCGGTCGAGCTGTCGCGGCGGCAGGTCACACGCAACGTCGACTATTTCGTCGACTACGACCGTGGCGCTCTCATTTTCAATTATTCACTGTACCCGACCGATGACCTCGGAAACCTCGTTTTCGTCCTTGTGAGCTACCAGTTCGAAGCCCTCGGAGGGCGCTTCACTCGTGACGTCTACGGCATGCGGGCGTGGGTGTCGCCCGCTTCGTTTCTGAAGGCGAGCTTTTCATACATCGCCGATTCCGATTCGTCGCTGAGTTTCGCCGACGCGTTCGAGAAGCGCCGAGGAATATCGTCGCTCGGCCTGCGGGTCGACTCGAAGCGGGTGTACTTTGTGGGTGAGGTGGCGTCGAGTGCCGGGGCGGGCGCGGGGCGTGAGTACGGCGTGTTCGGCGGCGGGCGTGTGAACATCACTGACAATCTTCGCGCCTACGTCGATGGCTGGCGCATTGCGAGCGACTTCTCCACGTTTGCCAACCGGCAGCTTCAGTACGGCTACAGCCTCTACCAGATTTTTCCCTCGTTTGCGGAGAGGAGCATCTTTCTGTCGCCGTTCCAGTTCACGCGCAACCTCGGCGCGGACCTCTATCCGTTCACGTTGGCGCGGCTGACGGCGGGCGAGCGTGAGGCGACGGGGTTCCTCGAATGGGACCGAGGCCACACACGCTACTCGGGAGGTTACGGGATCGGGCGGGATTTCCACAGTGCCTACGACAGCGATCTCGCCTACTTCTCCACGTTCCACGATGGCGATGCAACCAAGTACTGGGGCAAGTTCGGTGCCGAGCGCACATGGGATTCTGGCCGGGATGTTCGCGACTCTCGCGATCTTGAAGCTCTGTTGGGGCTCCGCCAGCGTCTGCTGCGCACCGGGCGCGGTGACCTGTTTGTGCAGGCCGACTTCAACGGCGACCAGCTCGACGATCTCCTCGACATCCTTCCCGATACACGCACCGAGTCCTTCTCGATCGCCGGTGAGTTTCTGACCGGCCAGGAGGGAGTTTTCGCCGGATATCGCAAGCAGCGTGTGGTCGACCTGGACGACGACGAAGTCACCATGGACGGCGATATCTTCGAGGCCGGGGTGAAGCGCCCGGTCTACAAGTGGTTCTTCGTCGATACGCGCCTGCGGCATGAGAGTGTGATGCGGGGAAAGGAGAACAGTAACAGCGACATCCTGTCGCTCGGAGGCGGAATCGAGAGCCGCGAATTCCGTGCACTGGGCCGGTACGAGGTGCAACTCAACAAGGCACCGGGCCGCGAAGGGCGCCGCCATCTGTGGTCGCTCTTCCTCTTTGGCTCGCCGCTCAAGGCGCTGGACGTTTCGCTGCGCTACTACAGGCAGAGCGGCACTGATGAGGCGCTCACCTCCTTGACCGAACGCTCCGAGGAACAGCTCAATGTGCGCGTCCTCTGGAAAGTAACGCGCCGCTCCTCCGTGTACTCACAGTGGCGGTATGACACCAACATCGAGCTCTATCCGCCACTCAATCGCACACGCAGCAACTCGGTAGGCTCCATCCAGGGCGTCACCTTCAAGCTCACTCGCAAACTCGACTTCCTGGCCAACTACAAGCTGCTACGCGTCTGGGGCCCGATCGAGAACCGGAGAGAGACGGCCGCAGCCGAGCTCGGCTATCTCCTCTTCAAGCATTTCCGCTTCGGCGTGGGCGCGGAATACGTCAATTTCAGGGATCAGCAGGATCCCGCTGAGAACTACACATCGCGAATCGGGTATTTCAAGCTCGTCGCGCTTTTCTGAAACTCGACAGAATCGGATGCGCCACAAAGACCGGGGGATTGGAATGGGAATGAATCCGCACAAGACACGGGCCGCAGTCGCATTCGCCGCGTTTCTCACCGCGGCCTCCGCCGGAATCAGCGTGGGCGCCGAGACGCTGTGTTACACCGAGCGGATCACGGATGCCCCATCCTATGGCATCTATACCGGCTGGGACGACCCGAACAACCCGATTCTGTGGACCCACAATGTGCCCCCGGGGATCCTGGGTTCTGTCGTCAGGGTCGGCCTGTATATCGAGGCATATGACGTCGACTACCCGGCCAATGATGAACACGATCGCGTTTACTTTAACGGGTACGAGCTCGGCCTGCTCGAGGGCCTGAACAATCAGTGGGGAACAGTCGAGAAGACGGTGCCGCCGTCGGTGCTGGTCGAGGGGATCAACCAGCTTCGCGTGGACGTGGATGAGTTGCACAAGGGATGGAAAGTCACGATCCGCGCGAGCGAGATCCGCTTCTACTGTTCGACACCCGACCCGGATTTTTCAATCGGAGCTTCGCCCGACAGCCTGACGGTGCCCCAGGGCGCGTCGACCAGCTCGACAATCACACTCACGGCTTTGAACGGTTTCTCGGCGCCGGTGGACCTGAGCGTCACCGGCTTGCCGGCAGGCGCCACGGCGACCTTCTCGCCGGATACGGTCACTCCGTCCGGGGATTCCACATTGGAGATCCTGGCAGCGCTCGACACACCCGCCGGCACCTATGAGCTGACGGTGAGCGGGAGCGGCGGCGAGCGAACGCACAGTGTGAATGTGACGCTCCAGGTCACCCCTGCCCCCGATTTCAGCCTGGAGGCTGAGCCGGAGGAGCGTCAAGTCAGTCAGGGATCAAACGCCGGATTCACTCTCCACGTCGAAGCTCTGAACGGCTTCTCCGCGCCCGTGGACCTGAGCATCACCGGCCTGCCCGCAGGTGCCGCAGCGACGTTCTCTCAGAATCCCGTGACCCCCTCGGTGGATTCCGCTCTGCAGATCCAGACGGCACTCGACACGCTGGTGGGAACGTACGAGCTGACCGTGAGCGGAAATGGAGGCGGGCGAACGCACAGTGTGAAGGTGACGCTCCAGGTCACCACCGCCCCCGATTTCAACATTGAGGCTGACCCCGACGAACGCGAGGTCGTCCAGGGATCGGCGGCTGATTTCACCGTGCACGTCGTCGGCGTAAACGGCTTCACGTCGATCGTCGCCTTGGCCATCGAGGGGCTCCCGGCCGGTGCAAGTGCGGGCTTTGTTCCCGACAACGTCACTCCGACGGGCGACGCAGTGCTCACGATCGGCACCTCCGCTGACACCCCCACCGGTGAGTATGATCTCACGATCAGCGGCGAAGCCGGGACGCAGAAGCGCACGGCTCAAGTCCGGCTGGTGGTCGTGCCGCCACCCGATTTCCAGATTTCGATTGCGCCGCCGAGCGTCACGGTTGCGCCGGGTGCTGCGGCGATGTTTACCGTGAGCCTGGTAGCGCTGAACGGGTTCGCCGCAGCGGTGGATCTTGACATCTCTGGGTTGCCGGCGGGGGCGACCGGGATTCTCTCGAATGACCCAGTCACTCCGAATGCGACCAGCCAGCTCATGATCAGCACCCTCACCAGTCTGCCGCCAGGGGCCTACGCGTTCACAGTGACCGGCCAGGGCGGCAGTGGTCTCTCTCACTCAGCTTCCGCCACCCTGGACGTCAGCTCACTCCCGGATTTCTCCGTCGTTCTCTCTCCGCCGATTGCGACGGTGGCTCGCGGGTCCACGGCGCAGTACACAGCGAAGATCGCAGCATTGAACGGGTTCGACCGCCCTGTGGATCTGGCCGCCGAAGCACCAGCCGGGTTTGTGATCGCGATCGAGGACGATCGGATCGACCCGCCGGCCGAGTCCGGGATTGCCGTGACGGTGCCCGTCACCGCCCGTCCCGGCACGTATTCGATCACGATCGACGGCCGCAGTGGCGGCCGCAGTGGCGGCCGCAGTGGCGGCCGCAGTGGCGGCATCGCTCACACGGCCGCTGCCCAGCTTATCGTAACCGAACAGACCTGTCCCGGCTTCCGTCTTGGGATCGAAGCCCATCCCGCATCCGGTCCCGCACCGCTGACCGCGCGATTCCGAGCGACCATCACCCCCGCCGGCACGTACAGCGGGAGCTACATCTACGAGTGGGATTTCGCGGACGGCCAGGGAAGCACAGATGCGTCGCCGGCGCACTCATTCATCCGCGCTGGGACCTACCGCGTGCGTCTCTCTGTGACCGATGATTGCGGGACACGCGTCGATGACCAGACTGTGGTCCGCGTCACCGGCTTCGAGGGGTCGATTGAGAAGTCGTTTACGCGGGATGAGGCGCGGCCCGGCGATGAGGTCGTCATGAAGATCGTGTTCCGCAACGAAAGTGCGGCGGGCTGGCAGCGCGTCATCGTGTCGGACGAGCTCTCGGAGCATCTCGAGTACCTCGACGACGACGCCCCTGTCGAACCGCGCCATGAAGGCCGTACGCTGATATGGGAGTTTCCGCAGATCGCGGCGAAGGAGAGAATCCGCTTCGAGGTGCGGCTGCGGGTGGCGTCGGGGACTCCACCGGGCAGGATCGTCAACATTGCGAGCCTGGATCACGAGACTTTGTCGAAGCCGATCAACTCTGCCCCCGCATCCGTCCGCATCGGAGCGCTGACGGCGGAGATCGTCAAGAGCGTGGACAGGGATGTCGCCGAGCCGGGCGACGTGTTGGTATACAGGATTCGCACGAAGAACCCGTCAGGTGTTGCGATCACAGGGGTCGTGATCGCCGACGAGCTTCCGGGGGATCTCGAATTCGTCTCGCAGCAGTCCGCGCTGACCTTCTCTCCGGAAGGGGCGCGGCTGAGGTGGCGGGGGGTGATTGATGCTCGCGGCACTGAGCTCGTCACGGTCACAGTTCGTGTGCGCGAAGCGACCCCTGCAGGGACGATCATCAGGAACTCGGCGTCGCTCGAGGCCTCCGAGCTGCCGCGCCGGATGGTCTCCAACTCGGTGCAGACCGAGGTTTCCTCGGAGCCGATCTCGCAGACGCGTGTCCGGTTCACCAAGGCCTCCGACCTGCCGCAGATCGAAATCGGCCGCATTCTCCGCTTCCGCCTGACGATTGAGAATCGCTCCGCCTCGGCTCTGCTTCCGCCGGAAATCCAGGATTTCCTTCCGCAGGGATTCGGGTATATCCGGGGTTCGACCCTGCTCGACGAGTCGCTCTTCGGCGATCCCACCGGCCGCCGTACGCTCATGTGGTCGCTCCCCGCGATTGATCCAGGGCGGACCGTGACGCTTCGCTATCAGGTCGTCATCGAAGCCGACGCGCGCCGTGGGCGCAATGTGAACCGTGCGGTGCTGCGCACGCGGGACACCTCAGGGCAGGCGGTCACGCTGGATGCCGAGGAATTTGTTCAGGTCGGCGGGACCGGAATCACGTTCCTGGCCGGGATCGACGGGTTTGTGTACATCGACCGGGACGGCGACGAGTCGTTTTCACCGGAGGACACGCCGCTGGCCGGGGTTGAAGTGCGCATCTCCTCGGGCATCCGCGCTCTGACGGATTCGACCGGGTACTACTCGGAAGAGGGCCTAAACCCAGGCTCGTATGCAGTCGGGCTGAACACTGTTACCCTGTCCGAGAAACTCACACCAATCAACTCGCCCGTGGCCGTCACTCTGCCGGACGGTTTCACCGAACAGGTCGATTTTGGGGTCAAGCTGGTCAGCGAGGAGAGCGTCGAGAGTGCGACCATTGTGGGGCGCGTGTTCTTCGATCGCAACGGGAACGCGCAGTTTGATGAGGGCGATCCGCCGGTTGTAGAATTCCGCGCAGAGCTTGACGGAGCTCTGGTCACGCAAGGAGCGGACGGGGCGTTCCTCTTTGCCCACATCCCATCCGGCCCTCACACGATCGCTGTGCTGATCGGCGATGCGCGCTATGAAAAGCAGATCACCGCTGCCCGCGGTGGGAACCGTGTCGACGTGCCGATCAAGTTCTCCGGCATCGAGATCTCGATAAGGAGAGAGCAATGAGAGCCCGGCTAGCATTGGCGATCGCCCTGGTGGTGGGGAGTGTCTGCGCAGAGCGAGTGGATGCCAGCACGGGAATCAGCGGCGCCACTCAGGTCAACAAGTGTGAAACCAACCAATACACGATCACGGTCACGAATACCGCCGCCAATCCCATCAAGAACATCGTCGTGCGCAACACGATGCCGGCGCCGGGGTTTTCGTATGTGCCCGGTTCCTCAACGATCAGCGGCATGTGTAGCTCAACGGCCGATCCTTCGATCGCAGGCGTGGAGCTCACCTGGACACTCAACACTCTCTGCGGCCCCGGCTTTTGGCTGACGACCGGCCAGTCCGTCACGATCGCCTTCTCGATGAGCACAACGTGTAACTCTGTAAGCGGCTCCGATAACGTTGCCGTGGACTACACACTCCTCGGCAACCCTTTCACTGACACCACGGCAATTTCGATCCAGGTGATGCCCGGCGCGATTACGATCACCAAGACGCCCGCCGTGATCGCGGCGGGGCTCGGCGATACCGTGACCTGGACCCTCACGATCGCCAATACGGGGCTGGGCAACGTGAAGAACGTCGCGGTCTCGGATGTTCTCGGGAGCGGCCTCACCTACCAGTCCTCCACGCCGGCCGGCAACAATGCCGGCCAGACAACAACATGGAGCTCGACCGAGATCCCCGGCCTCGCCCTGATGATTCCCGGCGCCTCCATCTCGATCGATCTCACGGCTCAGGTCACCGCCTGCACGGGCCTCGACAACACGGCTGACGCGAGTTGGGGTTGCGACGGCGGGCCGACATGCTATGACACCGCCACGATGGGCGGAACAGCGACCGCATCGGTCCAGTTCATCATCCGCACTCCTAACGTGCAATTCACTCCACCGCCGATCGTCTTCAGCTACTGCAGCAGCAGCACGACGGCGAGCTTTCCGGTGAACAACATCGGCGACGGCACGGCGCACAGCCTCAGGATCTGCGTCGATTTCGGTTCGCTCGCGGTTGGAAGCGTCACGCCGCCGGCCACGTACTCGACCGGCTGCTTCGACCTCCCGGACATCGCCCCGGGCGGCACCTACAATCTCGAGTTCACCCTCTCCTACTCTGACCTGTGCGCTCGCCCGCTTCCTTCCGGAACGCTGCTCTGGCAGCCGCTCTACCTCGACGATTGCGGTAACATCTTCTACCCGCCGGTGCAGATGAGCACGTACACAGCCCCGGCGAATACACCCACGCTGAGTGCCTCCAAGAGCGGCCCGGCCACGATCTACATCGGCGCCAGTGCCACATGGACGATCAACGTCACGTACTCGGGCGTGACCGCGTGTGGCTCGGGCACGACCGGGAACGTCGCGGTGACTGACAACGTTCCGGCAGGGTTCACGGTTACCGACCCGGGCGGCGGCGTCTGGACGCCCGGAGGCGGTGGAACCGGCGGCACAATAACGTGGACATTCGATCCAGCCGTGACGCCGGCGTTCTCGACAAACATCACTCTTCAGGCACCAGACACAAGCCAGTGCGAGACGTATTGCTTCACCACGGCGACGAACTCGGTTCAAGCGTCAGTGACTGATTGCTGCGGGTGCGCGCTCTCGGCTTCGGCCTCGAGCGGATTCGCGATCGAGTGCAGCCAACTCGTCACCTCGTCCAAGACAGCCGCGCCTGTGACCGCCGCGAAGTGCTCGAACGTGACCTATACCAACACGTACACGTTCGCGGACGATGCCGCGTTGGACACGGTCACACTGAATCTACTTTCGTTCATTGAACACGCGGAAAACGTCCAGACCTACGTCCCGGGATCGCTGACGGTCGTTTTCGATGCGTCGGATGTGACCGCGTGCGTGGTCGTGACCGACACGACTCCCGGGGGCAGCCTCACCCTCGACTTTTCCGGCTGCGCCGCCACGTCGATTCGCAACAAGAACCTGACAATCACCTATCAATTGACGATCACCGACAGCACTCCCCCCTCGCCGCCGTGCGGCGCCGCCATCAGCTTCTACTCATGGTCGACTCTCGACCTCGGCACGATCTCAGGCCAATGCCTGGCAGACGGTCAGATTCATGAGACCACGATCGTGACGGTCGAGCCACCGGCGATGGCCGTCACCATCACCGGAATTCCGGTCATCGCCGATCGCTGCGGCAGCTACGATGTCACCCTCACGGCCAGCCGAACATCGACCGTTGGATTGCCGTACGATGCGATCGTTCGCCTCGACACGAACAACTACTACATCATCAGCGTTACCGGCTACGGCGGCGTTCTGCCGGTGTCGGGACCGACCGATTTCGGCACGTACGTCGAATGGGATTACGGCGACGGATTCGCAACGGGGACACCGGCGACGATCCAGATGAGTGTTCAGAAGCGATGCGCGGGTGGACCCGGGCTCAGCGGAGCAGTCTACTTCGATGATAGCTGTCACAACGACGCCACGGCCGACCGCACCTGCTCGGCCTCCACAACGGCAACGCCGACCCTGCTGCTCAACGGCGACCTTCTGGTCGAGAAGACGCCCGAGGTCTACTACGCCTCCAGCAACACAGTGCAGTGGAAGATCTATATCACTAATCGCGGGAACGGCACGGCCTACAATGTCTGGGCCGACGACGTGCTCGGGTCGGGACTCGGCTACGCCAGCTCGGTGGTCTCTCCCGGGGCTGGTGTCACGACGACCCCCGGCCAGGATCACACGGGAGGAGCAATCAACGGCGTGACCTGGGGGATCACGTCGATGGCGCCGGCCGAGCGGCGCGAGATCACGATCAACGCCAACCTGCTCAACTGCACCGGCCTGACGAACGACGTTTCGACGAGCTGGGGGTGCATTGGCCAGGATTGCCAGGTTCCGCTGACCGACAGCGCGACCGTCGCCATCCCCGCCGGCCTGCTCATCAATACCAACAACGTCACAACGCCGCTCAACGCCTGCGCATCGCCCTCGGCGACAATCACGCTGAGGAACGCCGGCCAGATCACGCTCTACAGTCTGGATGTGAAAGAGACCCTCCCCGCCGGCCTCACGTACGTCCTCGGCACAACCGAGTATCGTGTCGACAACGGTGGTTGGACACCGGGCAACGATCCCAGCCCGACGACATCCCCACTCCACTGGACCTCAACGGAGCTCCCTGTGCTCGCCAGCATCACGCCGGGCACCACGATCAATATCCGGTTCCAACTGCTTGCCGGCTGCACATTCGCGGGCGGACAGGTTACCGTCCAGACCGACTATTCCAATCCATGCGGCAACGTATTCTCCACCGACGCCAGCTCGTTCTCGGTCGCACTGACCGCGCCCAGCCTCACAATCGCGAAGGTGCGGACAACACCTGCCTCCGGTCCGCTGAACTGCGGGGAGAGCGTGACCTGGCAGATCACCGTCACCAACAATAGCGCGTACACGGTCCCGGTAGTCTGGGTCCAGGACGTCCTGGGCGCGGCCTTCACCTATGTGTCCTCGACGGGAGACCCCACCTACGGGCCTGCCGACGGCGGCGTGAATTCGGGCCAGAACGTCTACTGGGAGATCAAGAACCTCCTTGGCACGGCCGCCGCTGTCCTCACCGTCACCGCCACAACCGACTCGGCTCCATGCAGCAACGACCTGGTCAACAGCGTCACGGCTTGGTGGGGGTGCGGGAACGTGGACGGGCTCTCGAGCACCAACCCGAGTGGCGAGGCCGGCTGTTGCCTCTCCGCCACCGGCGTCACGACGAGCCATACATCGACACGGCAGCCGACGCTGAGCATGAACGTCTCGGTTTCGCCGATTTCGATCGATGCGTGTGCTGGAGCAGGGACCTTCACGGTCACCATCACCAACACCGGCACGACCGACGCCGCAAACCTCGATCTGGTACTGACACTCCCCGCGGGGCTGAGCTATGTCAGCGGATCGACCACGGTCACGTGCCCCGGAGGAGGGACGAACACCACAGATCCGGCCATTGCGAGCACCCAGTTGATCTACTACGACACAGGTAACACGGCCACCAACCTCTGCGACTCGCTGCCGGCCGGCGGTACGATCACGGTCGTTTTCGACATCGCCGCTGACTGCTACGTGACCGCGAATCTCGGCATGCGGCTCTTCTACTACGATTGTTGCAATGACCAGCAGTACCAGTCGACTGCAAACCAGTCGATAACGGCGAACTCACCGTCGCTGACAATCACCAAAACGCCGCTCGTCAGAGCTCTGGATTGCTTCGACGCCACCGATCAGGTGACCTGGACGATCACGGTCACCAACAACGGAAGCGGCACCGCCGGATGGGTTCGTGTCCAGGACACCCTCGGTTCGAACCTCGTTCTCGACGGCTCGGTTCCGGCCGCCACCTCGATGGGAGGCAACAGCTACGGGTGGGAAGTTGCGAATGTGGCCGGAGGCGGAGGCACGGCGGTCTTTACCGTCACGGCCCACGCGACGCAGCCCGCGAATTGCACCGCGGCGCTCACGCGCGACACTGCCACAGCCAGATGGGGATGCGGCGTGCCTGACGGCAACCCGAACACCACCGAAGGATGTGCCAACGGAACGACAGTCACGGCCAACGCGCAGGTTACCCTGCCGAACCTCGCGATCGCTACCACCGATGTCACGCCGTCGTTCTCATGCACTGCAGACGGTACCACGTCGGCGAACATTCAGGTGCGCGTGCGCAACTCCGGAACGGGTGCGACGCAACAGAACTTCGATGTCCTGGTCGCCGACAACCATGGTTGGTCTTCGACATTCACGGTCAACGCCCCGCTGGCAGGAGGCGGCCAAACCATCGTGAATGTCCCGTGGACTCTCGACTGCTTCACCTGCGCATCGACGATCACCGTCACTCTCGACACGGGAAACACGGTCTGTGAGTGCAACGAGGCGAACAATTCGGTATCGGGCAACTTCAATACGCCGTCGCGGAATATTCGCATCGACTCGATCACCCGGACCTGCTCGGCCGATGGCCAGTCCAGCGTCCAGGTCCAAGTCACCAACGATGGCTGTGCTGCGATCGTTGTCAACTTCATTGTTCGGCTGCAGGACGACCAAGGAAACACGCAGACCACAAATGTTGCAGGTCTCGCCGCCGGCGCCTCGACTGTCCTCACCTATGCGAACTGGCCCACCGCCTGTTCGCCCGCCGGCCGGCAGTTCACAGCCACAGCCGATACCGGCAGCACGATCTGCGAATGCACCGGCGCCGACAACTCGCTGGTCGTCAACGACACGAACACGTCGCCGGACCTGGTGATCAACAGCATCACGCCATCCACGAGTTGCAGCTCCGATGGCAGCGTCAGTGGTTCCATTCAGGTCGTGGTGCTAAACCAGGGAGATGGGCCGGTGACCGGCGACTTCGTCATCGACGTCAACGACGGTCAAGGCTGGAACGCGCAGCCCCGCTACTCGGCAGACCTTGGCGGCGCTCTTCCGCTGCCTGCGGGCAATTCCTCCACTGTCACGGTGAACTGGAGCCGGAGCTTCACCACCGCGCCGTATACCTGCAGCTTCCCGAGCATCTCCGTCACCCTCGACAGCACCAGCGTCATCTGCGAATGTGCGACGGGCAACAACAACTCGACGGCGTCCTACACCATGTCGTACCCCGATCTCACGATCACCTCGGTCACACCGAGCTGCAGTGCCGACGGTACCGTCTCTGTCGACGTGACGGTAGCTAACAACGGCTGCGGCACGGCGAACAACTTCTCAGTGCTGCTCCAGGACAACGACGGCCGGTCCAGCTCGCAGGTCATCGCCGCTCTCGCCACAGGTAACCAAACCACGCTGACGTACTCGCCGTGGGTGGTCGACGGCAACCCAGCCTCCCTCACCTTCACGGCGACTGCCGATTCCGGCGGCGCCCTGTGCGAGCTTTCGGGATTGAACAATGTTGGCACAGCCAACTACTCACAACCCAACCTGCAGGCGGTCTCAGTCGCACCAGAGTGCCTGGGCGATACCAACTACCGCGTGCAGATGGTGATCAGGAACGACGGCTCGAGCGGAGTCGCAACACCCTTCAACGTACGGATGACGGATAACGACGGTCACTCGTCCGAGCAGCTCTTCACGGCGCTCGGAGGTACACTGCCGATCGCCGCCGGCACCCAGCAGACGGTCACGTTCAGCGCCTGGGTTGTGGACTGCAATCCCACCTCGCTGGTGTTTACCGGCGAGGTCGATCCGCAGAACCAGATCTGCGACGCCAACGATGGCGACGACACCGCCACCGGAAACATCGACGTCCTTGATCTCGAGCTCACAGCGATCACGCCCGCCGTGGGCTGCACCGCCGACGGAAGTCTCACCGGCACGATCTCGGTGACGGTCACGAATCGCGGAGGCGCCGCGATCACCACCGACTTCAGAGTCCAGGTCGATGACGGAGCCGGCTACAGCGCGAACCTGATGTTCAACGCTGACCTCGCCGGTACACTACCGCTCGCCCCGGGCGCATCCTCAACCGTGGCATTCGCGTGGCCGAAGAGCTTCACCGCGCAGCCGTACGTGTGCTCATACCCGGCCATCACCGCCTCAGTCGACACGGCCAACGCCATTTGCGAGTGCACCACGGCCAACAACAGCGCCAGCACTTCATACTCCCTGGTACTCCCGGATCTCCTGATCACCGACATCGACGTGACGTGCACCTCGGATGGACAGTACAGCGTCGCGGTCACGGTCGATAACACGGGCTGTGGAACGGCTACGAATGTGCCGATTCGCCTCCAGGACAACGACGCGCACACGCAGACTCAGACCCTTGCATCGATTGCCGCATCCACCCAGGAGATCGTGACATTCGCCCCCTGGCCGGCCGACGGCGACCCGGCACTGCTCACGTTCACGGCCACTGCCGATCCCACCGCGGTCGTCTGCGAATTCGACGGGACGAACAACGCCTACTCCGAGGACTATCTGAGACCCAACCTGAGCCTGGTCTCGATCCAGCCGGAGTGCGTCTCCGAGGAGCACTTCCGTGTGAGCCTGGTCGTCGAGAACCGTGGCTCCATGCAGGTGGACGTGCCGTTTGCGGTGCGCCTCTCGGATAACGACGGACACGTCGTCGAGCGCGCCTACACGGAGATCGGCGGCTCACTGCCGATTCCCGTGGGCGGGAGCCAGACGGTAGTATTCGACGACTGGGTCGTCGACTGCGACCCGCCCATTCTCGAATTCACCGGCGTGGTCGACGCTCAGTTGACGATTTGCGATAGCAATGTCGGCGACAATACCGGCACTGCCACTGTGGCTGTCGGGGACATCGAGGCGACCACCCTGGTACCCGCCGCCGTCTGCAGCGCCGATGGGAGTATCACCGGCACCATCGCGTTGACCGTCACCAACCGCGGCGGCGCGGCGATCAACTCCGACTTCCGCGTCAATGTGAGCGACGGGCAGGGATGGAGCGCCGATCTGATGTACGCCGCGGACCTCGGCGGCACTCTGCCGATCGCGCCGAGCGCGTCGCCCACCGTCACTATTCCCTGGACGCGATCGTTCACAGCCACGCCCTACGTCTGCGACTTCACCGCGATCACAGCCGCCATCGATACGGGGGCCATTCTGTGCGAATGCACCGACAATAATAACTCGATCACCACGATCCATCACGTCGCCCTCCCCAACATCGTGGCTGGAACGGTCACGCCGGCCTGTTCGAGCGACGGCAGGGCGACTATGAATGTGACCGTGAGTAACGATGGATGTGAAGCCATCGCATCCGATTTCAACGTCTCCGTCACAGACGGCAGACGCACCCAGAGTTTCTCCTTCACCTCGCTCGGCGGCAAGTTGCCGCTGTCGCCCGGACAGACGCAGACTCTCACTGTGGGCGACTGGACCGTGACCTGCTCGCCATCGCGACTCGATTTCTCGGTCACATTCGACGTCGATGGCAGTGTGTGCGAGCTCAACGGCAACGATAACACGGCCGCCGCCGCCCGGCCGCTCGACCTGCCGGATCTCGTCATCGGGGATGTGACCTGGGTCTGCAACGCGGACGGGACAGTCACCTTCACGGTCACGATCGTCAATCAGGCCTCCGGGAGCGCGAGTGGCGCGACGTTGGAAGTTTTCGACGAGAGTGGCGTCCGAGTCCATTCGCAAACCGTCTCTCCTGGCAGCGGCTCGGTGAAGGTGAGCTTTACTGTCGGACCGTATTCAGGAGGCGTCGACCACCAATTCCGTTTCGTCGTTGATGGGGACGACAAGCTATGCGAGTGCGATGGAACGAATAACGAGGGAACGGCGACGGTCAACTGCCCGATCACCGAGGGGAACGTCGGAATCGTGACCGGGAAGACCGCTCAACCGGTTCGCACCGGACCATGCGGCGAAGTCGAATTCACCCTGCGCGTGCAGAACGTCGGCAGCAGCGAGGTCTTCGATCTGGTCGTGAGCGACACGCTGCCCCGTGGTTTCGGCTACGTGCCAGGATCGACGCGGGCCACGTGGCCCCGCGGCAGTTTCAACCGCGATCCGGTCATCACGGGGAGCCGCCTGGAATGGTCAACCGGCGCGGACCTCAAAGGCGGGAACCCCAGAGGCGATACGCTGATGCTCGCGTTCCGCGCGCGCGTGGGTACGTGCGATCAGGCGAGCGGCACCCTGATCAACCGGATGGCGGCGACGGCCGAGGACGACGATGGCAAGCCCATACCCGCGCAAGGTTCGGATCCCGACGATGATGATCCGGATGACGCGTCCGCGGCGACCGTCAGTGTCGCCTGCCCGCACCTCAAGGTTGACAGGCGATGTCCGGAGCGCACTGAGGTGGCGCCGGGGGCGCAGGTCGAGTACACCATCGTGGCCGTCAATGACGGTGACGCCGGCTCTGAGCTGACCCGGCTGACGATTCGCGATGTGCTGCCTGCCGGGTGGTCTCTCGCAGCATTCACGAGTGACGGCAGTCAGCCAGCATCATCTCCGGCGCCTGGAGCCACGGGAACACTGGTATGGGACTATGGGGACGTTCTGCTCATCCCCGGTTCTCCGATTCGCCTCCGCATCAGCATCGTTGCCGATGCCGGCGCCTGCGGCCAGGACCTCCGTGACGACCTGACCGTCCGTGCCGAGGATCGTTGCCAGAAGGTATACCGGAGCGACCTCCCCGGATGCGTGCTGCGCGTGGTTTGCGGAGAAGCGCCTCACCTGATCATCGAGAAGCGCTGCCCGGCGGCTGTCCAGCCCGGTAATGTGGTCCGCTTCGATGTCATTGTCCGCAACACCGGTAACGGCTCCGCGAACGCAGTGACGGTGCGCGACCGACTGCCCGGCCGCTTCGAGTACGTGCCCGGTTCGTCGGTTGTCGACGGCGCGGGGATCGCCGACCCGGATGTCGACGCGCGCGTGCTGACCTGGGCGCTGGGTACACTCGCTCCCGGAGCCGAGATCCGTCTCGTCTACGGCGCGGTCGTCCCGGCCGACACTGAGCCGGGGCGCTACTGCAATGAGGCGCGGGCCGGAGCGGGCGGCTCGTTCGAGACCGACCCGATCGAATGCTGCGTTGTGGTGCGTCGTGAGCTCGCCGAGTGCTGCCTCGTGGCGGATCAGCGCGCAATGACATTCGTCGAGCAGCCGGAACAGCTCGTGTCGTTTATCGAGCCGTACTTCCGCACCGAACCGGCCATGTTCGCATCATACGCCGCGTTCGATCTGTGGGAACGGGTCACGACGACACCCGAGACGCCGGCTCACTTCATGAAGGAGCGGCTGAGGAACTATGCGCTCTCGAACGTCGAGGAGCTGTACAGCCGCTCCCAGCTCGGTGTCACCCTGGATGACGGCACCCTCCGCCTCTCTTTCGGCGGGGCCTACCCCGAACGCGAGGGTGCGGGCTGGAGCGGATCTCGCGTGGACACGACCATGACGGCGTCGCAGGTCGCATTTGAGCTCCTGGCTCTCAACCGGGCGCGCCGGACGGAGGATCGCGCTGACATGAAGTCGAGGATCGATCGGGCACTCGACGAGCGTGTCGCTTTCGTGCGATCGCCCGACCAGCAGCCCCTGCCGCATGCCTGGAACCTCGACGGCGGTGGCACACCGGCCCGCGGCAGCGAAGCGGGCACGTTCTTTGACCTCAGCACCATGTATCTCGCATCGTTGGAGCTCTCCAAGGCCGGCGTGTCCGGCCTCGACGACGTCGCGCTGCAGTGGCGTCGGCAGCTCGGCGAGCTCGAGAAGAACGATCCCGACCTCAAGCACCTTCCCGAAGACCTCTTCTTCACGCTCGCCTTGATCGAGGGCGGCAGCACCGATCAGGCCCGCGCGCGCTTCGAGCGACTGAGCGCGTTGCACGCGAACGCCAAATCGCCGACGTCATACGAAATGGCGCTGATGGCCTACGTCGAATACCGCCTCCATGGTGCGGTGGCGCCGGAGAGGATCGAGCAGATGCGGCAGAGGTTCTTTGCCAACTCGCTCGCCCTCTTCGCCGAGCAGCAATCAGACTTCACCTGGAGGGTCGATCTGCGCACCGCCGGGGCCGTGGTGCTGGCCGCCGAGCCACTGCTCGCCCGAGGGGATGACTTCGCCGCCAGCGCTCTCAATCGGACGTTCGACGAGGCCGGGTTGTTCCTGAGGGAGAAGGACCTCCTCGCCGGCCGCTCGCCGCTTCTCATGCTTCGCAACTATGCGTTCTCGGACATGATCCTTCCGATTCTGGCGCTCCAGAAAGGCGATACCGACATGGCTCCGGTTTTCACAGAGTATGCGACTGTCCGATCGCCAGGCGTCGCGGACACGGCGGACGACCTCTTCCCTCCAACGTTCT
The DNA here is from genome assembly GCA_016191015.1 of Acidobacteriota bacterium. Lineage (GTDB taxonomy): Bacteria > Acidobacteriota > CAIWXX01 > CAIWXX01 > CAIWXX01 > JACPPM01. Next base: position 34,724 of record JACPPM010000346.1, read on the forward strand.
CGAAGGTGCTGTCGCCTCAATACGAGGAATCGGCCGGGCAGATCGCGCGGGTCTCGGCGGCAGCTCAGATTGTCGGCCGCGCGCTCGCGAAGCATCCCGAGAGATCGGTGCGCGAAACTGCCCGGGCCATCGACGATTTCGGCAAGCGCTATCTCAGATCGCTCGTCGAAAGCGGCTCGGGGTATGTCGAAGGAGGGCTGGTCATGGTTCCGTTCGACGCCATCGCCGTCAAGGGCGATCGGCAGGGGGTGCAGGATTTCGAGGCACTCCGGACGAGCACGGTGTGGTCGACCGCGGCCCTTGCGGTCTCCATGCTCGCCGAGAAACTATACGTTGAGGGTGGTGGCCAGAGGAGCGAGGAGATTCGCCGCCTTCTCGCGCGGCAGACGGAGATCGTGGTGGCATTTGGGACGGCCGGCCGCGTGTCCGCGCGCTTCCGACTCGATGTGACGGGCGATTCGCCGCGCGTCCTGCCGTCGCCGGAGCAGGCGGACCTTGCAACGGTTGCATCGCTCTACGCAGCAACCGGTGCTGATTTCCTGCGTGAGACCATGGAGAAGGCCGACGGGGCGATAAGGCCCGCGGATCTATGGGTTCTGCTCGTAAAGCCAGCGATGAGGGCAGAGCTCGAGCGAGAATTGAAGGCGATGGTGGGCGATGAGAAGCCCGGGATCGGCTGGTCGGCGGCGCGGGTCGAGGCCCGCGGCATGCTCGGCCTCGACGCCGCAGCCGAAACAGAGGCACTGCTGAAGCTCTGGGACGAGAACACCGAGCTACCGCGTCCGGACCGCGTCGAGGACGCAACGCGCGGCCCGCTGCTGCGCTATCAGCCGCTCGACCTTCTCCTCTATCTCCACGCCACCCGCAACCGGACTGATTTCCGATTCCGGCGGGCCGTGAGCCTCTTCGGGTCCCTGCTCGAGAGCGAGTGGGACGTGCAGTGGGAGACGGGCCGGGCCCAGTTGCCGCCGTCCGAGCTCTGGGTGCTCGAGCAGTCGCCGAGGACCGTCCCGGAGCCTGGGGATCTGGTGCGATTCCAGGTGCGGGTGGAGAATCGCTGCCCGGTGGCGGTGGGGCGGTCGCAGGATATCCCGCTGCTGAAACTGGATGCCTCATTCTCACCGACGCTTGTCTATGCGGGCACTGACCGTCGCGACGGTATCGAGGTGCTCAAGCCGTTCACATGGGTCAAGCGCGCATTCCTCGACGGCAGCGTCATCGAGTTCGCATACAACGCCCTGATTCCGAGAGACGCTCAGAACAACTTCATCGAAGGCTTCCTGCACGTTCGCGGATCGGGCACCGCCACCGATGTGGGGCTATCGAGTGCGATGTGCGAGGCGGTGATTCCGTTCAAGCGTCTGCCCGTCGCCGCCCTCAGGCACCTTCCTGGTCTCGTATTCGATGACCAGAACGCCAACGGAGTCCTCGACGCGGGCGAGCGTGGCCTTCCTGGTATCCTCGTAAAGGACACGCGCGGGCGTATCTACAGGAGCGATGCGGAGGGCCGGTTTGAGGTGCGTGCCGGGGTCGAGACGTTGGGTGTGCAGGTCGAGCTCAAATCGGTCCCGGCCGACCTGGTGCTCACGACCGACCCCACGCTCTTGGTGCGCGGCGACTTCAATGGAGTCGTCCGCTTCGGACTCGTGCAGTGCCGCACGGTGCGCGGGTTCGTGTACGAGGACCTCGATGGGGATCGCGAGCTCGATGCGGACGAGCCGCGCGTGCCGGGTGCGGTCGTGCGCGCGGGAGAGAAGGAAGCACTCAGTGGTGCCGAGGGCGAGTTCGTCATAAAGAATCTCCCTGTAAAGTGGGAGGACCGCGTCGCCCCGATCGCCGACCAACCGGCGCTCCACGGCCGGCGCCTCGCCGTGCAGATAGTCCCCCCGAAGATGGGACATAGCGCGCTTCGCGCGCCATTGGAATGGTGGAGTGCTGGAATGATGGAAGAATGGGTTCCGGAATGGGGCAGCGGTGGCAATGGGGCTTTCTCGGCGATAGGCCGCCACGGCGCGGCCGCAGCACCCATCGTTCCAACATTCCACTATTCCTGAGGCTAACCATCACACGCTCAGTTGCCTCCGCGACGAAGTCTAACTCCCATTGTAGAGTTTCCGAGACGGCCTCGGCCGCTCCCTGACGCTCGCGGCTTGGTTGTCCGGTCAGAAGGCGCGCCGAACTCTGCGGGCCGAGCCGTTCGAACCTCGCAGGCACGCGTTCAGCGTCATCTGAGGTGATGGAAGATCGCCTCGTTGCGCAGGATATCATGCACTTCCACAACGATTCGGCTGCCACCCATCCCCTTGACGCACGCTATAACATGTGCTATATTAATCAGTGATGGCGCACACGGGCGATAGTGGTGACAAGGACACACCGACTGCGAGTGCAACCGTTCCGCCAGATAGCGCCCGCCGGATACGTGAATTTCGAATTCGGCGGAGTCTCACTCAGACCCAGCTCGCGCAACGCCTCGGCGTTTCCTTCGCCACCGTCAACCGATGGGAAAACGGTCAAACGCGGCCTTCGCCCTTGGCTTGGCGGAAGATTCTGGCATTGAGTGGCGAGCCACGGGTTGTTGGGATGCAGCCGCGTGACAGCCTCGGTGAGCCACCCTGCCTGGATTTCACAGGCCGTCCAGCCGCCGTCATGGCCGTGGCGGAGGGAGAGAGACTCTCATTTGGCCATCTGGCCAATCCAGCATTCGCCACTGAGATTTCTCGGATCGATGCGTTGCCCCACCAGAGAGCCGCTGTCTACGACCACATGCTGCCGCATTTTCCCCTTCGATTCCTCCTGGCGGACGATGCCGGCGCCGGCAAGACCATCATGACAGGACTATATCTTCGCGAGATGCTCGCACGACGTCTGGTCCGGCGAATCCTAATCGTGCCTCCTGCCGGACTTGTTGGAAACTGGCAGAGCGAGATGGCGGTTCTGTTCAATCTTCGTTTCGAAGTCGTCGAGGGGATCGATGCCAAGAGGTTGAACCCGTTTGCCGGGGAGATGGGTGGGCGGGTGATTGTGAGCATCGATACGTTGAGGAGTGCACATGTTTTCGAGCGGCTCAGGGAGAGTGTCGTTCAGCCGTACGACGTAGTCGTTTTTGACGAAGCACACAAGCTTTCGGCGAGCCGTGGGAATGATCTCCGAGTCCGCCGCACGGACCGCTACAAGCTTGCGGAGGCCCTGGCAGGTGTGCCAGACGTCGAGAACCAGTGGAGGATGCCATGGACACCGCCGAACTTCCTGCTCCTTACCGCAACCCCGCACATGGGCAAGGAGTACCCATATTTCGCACTCTGGCGGTTGCTCGATCCGATCGCGCTCTCGACACCTGAGGCATTTGCCGAGTATCCGCCGGAGCGGCGTTTCTTTCATTTCATCCGTCGTTCGAAGGAGGAGATGGTTCATCTCGACGGTCGCCCCCTTTACCCGACCAGGATTTCAGACACATTGGCCTATCGGCTATCACAGGGAGAGGTGAGCGAGCAGTCGCTCTACGACGAGACGACCAGCTATCTCCGGTTTGTCTACAACAAGGCAAAGCTCCTGAACCGCTCCGCTGTGCGCCTTGCCATGAGTGTCTTTCAACGACGGCTGGCAAGCTCGACCTTCGCCCTTCTCCGTTCTTTCGAAAGACGGATCTCGAAGCTCGATGCGCTGATCGAAGACGTCCAAGCTGGGCGGATCACGATGGAGCAGATCTTTCTGCTCCAGCGCCAGATCCGCGATGAAGACGATGTCCTGGAGTCGAAGACTGCGGACGAGGAGGATTCCCTTCCAGACGGTCGCGAGGAGAACGAGCAGAGTGAAGAGCAGCTTCTACAGGGCGTTGTCGCTGCGTCTCTGACCGATCTGGTCGCCGAGCGGGAGCAGGTAGTTGCGTTGCGCGATCTCGCGAGGCGTGTCTTCGACAGAGGAGTCGAGGCCAAGTTCGAGCGGCTCCGGGAAGTGATCGAGTCCGAGCGTTTCGGGAATGAGAAACTGATCGTGTTCACCGAGCACCGGGACACACTTGAGTTTCTGTTGAGGCGACTGCACGGTATGGGCTATACGGACCAGTTGGCACACATTCATGGTGGCATGCACTACTCGGAGCGAACTGAACAGGTCGACCGCTTTCGAAGATCCCTGTCCCAGGGCGGGGCGCGGTTCTTGATATGCACGGACGCCGCGGGTGAGGGCATTAATCTTCAATTTTGCTGGGCGATGGTCAACTACGATGTGCCCTGGAATCCGGCGAGGCTCGAACAGCGCATGGGCAGGATTCACCGCTACGGTCAGAAACACGATCCGGTGGTTATTCTGAACCTGGTGGCCCCCGAGACACGAGAGGGCAAGGTCCTGCAGACGTTACTCCACAAGCTGGAGCGGATTCGAGAAGCCCTTGGCTCCGACAAGGTCTACGACGTGATAGGGAGGCTCTTCCAAGACGTGTCCATCAGGCGGTACATGGAACTTGTCGTCACCGCAGACGATCCCGATGCCGTGACGGCAGAGCTCGGGGGCGTATTGACGAAAGAGCAGGTCGAGGCGCTGGCCGCACGCGAAAGCTCGTTGTACGGCGACGGTGGTGAAGTGAAGCGAGATCTGCCCCGCCTGCGTGCATCGATGGATTACGAGATCTATCGGCGCCTGATCCCCGGGTATGTCCGTAACTACATCGAGACCGCGGCTCCTCTCGCGGGAGTGGCAGCCGAAGGTGACCTGGGAGGGTTCTTCGGACTACGTCCGCTCGATCAGGAGGCCGGCGCTGCATTGCTCCCGCTATTGGACGTCTATCCCAGGCGTCTCCACGATCGCATGACCGTGTCGAGGCCGGTCCTGGCGAAGGACGGAATCTGGGTGCACCCGGGTGAGCCGCTGTTCGAGCGATTCCGCACGCTCGTCAATGACAGGCTCGGCCCAGAAGCTCGCCGCGGTGCTGTGTTCATAGACCCCGAGGCCGATCGGCCCTATCTTTTCCACCTCGCCATTGTCTCCATTGTGCGCGAGGCGGACCCACAGATTCCCGAGCTCGCAACAGAGCAGCAGAGAGAATGCAGGCTGGTTGGAGTTAGACAGTTCGAAGGAACAGAGGTGGAAAATTGCCCTTTCGAGCGCGTGCTACTTCTCAGAGGCGGTGTCGGGCTGACTTCCGAGGCGCAACGACTGGCCATCTCCTCGGCACTACTTCGCGAGCAAGCGGCCGCTTTCATTACGGAGAGAATTGCGCGCCCGATGGCACAGGGGCGCAGGGAGGCCCTGCTGGCCGAGCTATCGCAAAACGAAACTCTTGTGCGGCGCGGCTTCGGCTTTCAGGAGGCGGATCTCGCGGAAGCTCGGTCAAAGCAGACGGAGAGGATTCACGCAGGAGTCAAAGCCGCCGCCGCTGAGCTCGATCGAATCAAGAAGGAGCAACGCGCGCTGGCCGGCAAACGAGAACGGGCGGTCGCGGTGCTTCGGCGAGAGCCTGATCTTGTTGGCATCGGCCCGGTTCGCTTCATCGCCCATGCGCTAGTGGTCCCGTCGTCTGATCCTGCCGATCGCGCCCGACACGATGGGGACGTCGAGCTCCTCGCGATGCGGATCGCGCGTGAATGGGAGGAATCCGAAGGCGCAACGGTGATCGATGTACACACACCCGATCTGGCTCGAACCGCTAGGCTTACGGACTACCCCGGGTTCGACCTTCTCTCTATTCGACCCAACGGCGACCGGCGCGGAATAGAAGTCAAGGGACGGGCTGGCACGGGTGACATCGAGATCCTCGCGAACGAGTGGGCAAAGGCCTGCAACATGCGCGAAGCCTACTGGCTCTACGTGATATACGATTGTGCGACCCCTGCCCCACGCAGGGTCCGCGTCCAGGACCCTTTCAACCGTTTACTCGCGAAGGCGAAAGGGAGCATGCTGGTGGGCGCAAAGGAAGTCGCCGAAGCCGCTCAGCCTCAGGTTGCAGAATACCCGGATGCAGCGGGTCATCGATTCGGTCCAGGGTAGCACATGGCTCTGACTGATCCGCTGAGGGACCTATTCACATCTGAAGTTTGTGACTCTCTGCGCAAGCGCCAAGCCACGTCTGAGGAGGTCAGCATTCGCCTGCGAATCATCGAGGCAGACGAGGCCGAGTCGGGCACTACCGACGATGAGGATAGGAGACGTTCCCTACTAGCCTATCGGCGCGCCTGGGTAGCCTACATCTCGGCATCATCGGCGTCGGGGATGCTCAATGGGGATCGAGGAGCCGATCTGCGAGGCAGGCTCCGCGGAGCGGATAGCAATCAATTCCGCTCGGCAATGGCAGAATGCATGAGTTGCTGGCTCCTGTCGAATCAAATGCATCTACTGCTCAACCCGGATGAACCTGGGCGTGGAGGGAAGAAGCTCGATATGCGAGTGTGTATCAATGAGGCATGGGTCGGTGTCGAGGTCAAGGCGCCCTTTCGTGAACACCCCAAACCGCCCAAGGGCAAATCCACGGTGACTTGGTGCGGGGACGATTCTGACAAGATCGCTGAGTGCTTGAAGGCGGCAAACAAGCAGTTCCGTGATGACGGCCCGAATCTGCTCGTGATCGTCCCGACGCTTCGACTGATGTTATTCTCACGTCGTCACGATGTTGTGTGCGCGGCATACGGGGAGAACAGAATCTGCATACCGGTGGATCCCCTACGCGGCCAGGTAGGTCCTACTGAGGTCAAGTTTTCTCCCAATGGCAAGTTCTTGAACCCGACCGGACCCAACGAGCGACCACTGAAGCTCGACGGATTACCCGCGTACAGACGAATCAGCGCGATCCTCTGCATCGAAGAGAAGGTGACGCAGAAGTACTCTCTCACTGACCTACCTCTTTTCTCACCTGATGGCGAAGAAATCAAAAGATGGCGGAGCCTTTACTCCGGCGCTGATAATGATCCTCAGATCGACCACAATGTCATGGTTTTCCACAATCCCTTCGCCTATCACCCCCTCTCCGAGGATACGTTTGAGAGGTATCCACAGTTGGTTCGCTCCGGGGACGAGATGACATGGACAGATGGATATGGAACTAAGGCGTAGGACTGGTTGGGAGGCCCCAACCAAAGGAGGAGCGGCATGAAGACCCCTGACCTGTTCCATGGCTCGTTGCCGTTCGATCTCGCCGAAGACCTGCAGAGCCTCAATCCACATTGGCAGGGGAAACCTGGGCCTCCGGTTCCGCCGTTTCGACGGTGGATCTTCCCGAGGTTGCTCCAGCTTCTGAAATCGGGACTTACTCCAGCCGTCGTCCTCCGTGGTCCTCGACGCGTCGGCAAGACGGTTCTTGTGCGGCAGGTCATGGAACATCTCCTGGGCGAAGGGGTAGATCCGCATCACGTGTTCTACCTGCCCTTTGATGAGATCAGGAGCCTTCGAGAGGTCCCGGACCCCGTAATGACAATAACGAGATGGTTCGAGCGGTCAGTTCTGACACAGTCGCTCAACGAGCTTGCCCGTGCTGGGAAGACTGCCTACCTGTTGTTCGATGAGGTTCAAAACATCGATTCATGGTCACCGCAAATCAAGCACCTCGTCGACAATCACCGCGTACGTGTGGTGGTAACGGGGAGCTCGTCACTCCGTATCGAAGCAGGCCGAGATAGCTTGGCCGGACGGATCACGACGGTCGATCTCGGCACGCTTCATCTGCGCGAGATATCGCACCTAAGATTCGGCGGCGCCCCGGAGCCGTATTGGGCTGACAACGGAATGGACACCGTTACCACCTTGGATTTCTGGCGTCGCGCGGTATCGTACTCAGCGGAGCACCGGGAAGCGCGTCGCCGGGCGTTCACGGCCTTCTCCGAACGAGGTGGTTATCCGATTGCACACGAACGCCATGACGCGCCGTGGCCGGAGATCGCCGACTACCTCATCGAAACGGTGATCAAGCGGGCCATTCAACATGATCTGCGAATGGGGTCCCGCGGCCTCAAACGAGATGAGAAGCTGCTTGAAGAGGTCTTCCGCCTGTCTTGCCGATATGCGGGGCAAACTCCGGGTCAGAAAGTGTTTGTGCCCGAAATTCAGCAGGCACTCTCAGGAAACATTGGCTGGAATCGTATCCTGAGCTACCTCAGATTCCTGGATGGTACCCTTCTCATGCGGCTCGTTCCGCCGATGGAGCTCAGACTCAAACGGAGGAAGTCAGCACCGAAGGTCTGCCTCTGTGATCACGCACTTCGGGCGGCGTGGTTGCAGGAGGTAGTGCCGCTGGATCCCGAAGGACTCGGGCGCGATCCCCACCTATCCGACCTCGCCGGTCACCTCGCGGAGAGCACCTTGGGCTACTTTCTTGCATCCATCCCAGGACTGGATGTGGCGCACTTCCCGGAACGAGGGGCGGAGCCCGAGGTCGATTTCGTCATCACCGTGGGTGCCAGGCGTATCCCGATAGAAGTGAAGTACCGCAGGCGCATCGACCCTCACGAAGACACGCGAGGGCTTCGAGCGTTTCTCGAAAAAACCGTCTACAACGCGCCGGTCGGCCTGCTCGTGACACTCGAAGATGACGTTTTAGTTCCTGATCCTCGTATCGTCCCGATTTCCCTCTCTTCGTTCTTGTGGTTGAGGTAGTCCTGAATGGACGACTATCCCAGGCTGATCGAAAACGCCTTCCCGCTCAAGGAGACGTCGATCGATTCCGTTCATGAGAAGAATGTGCGCCACGGTCACATCTCGACGCTGCATATCTGGCCGGCGCGGCGGCCGTTGGCGGCGTGCCGTGCCGCGCTCATCGCGACTCTGTTGCCCGATCCGGGGGACCCGGAGAAACGGCGTGAGCTCTGCGGAAAGATCGGCGGGCGGATCAAGAAGGTGGTCGAGCGCAAGAAGATGCCGAATGGCGCGGTGATCGAGCGCGAAAAGGAAGTTACCGAAGGCGGCATTCTGCACTGGCACGGCGATCCCAAGTCGAAGGACGAGCGAGATATCGCCAAGAAGCAGAAGGAAGATATCGAGTGGTTTCGCGAGGAAATCCGAAGGGCTTACGGGGGCCGATCTCCGCGCGTACTCGATCCGTTTGCCGGCGGCGGGGCGATCCCATTGGAAGCGATGAGGCTCGGTTGCGAGGTCACCGCTTGCGATATCAACCCGGTCGCATGGTTCATTCTCAAATGCACCCTCGATTATCCACAGAAGCTGGCCGGACAGACCTGGCCGCTTCCCGAATTCATTCTCTCCAACGAAGAATTCATTCGCACTTTCCTCGAGAAGGCGAAGGGGATGGGCGCAAGCGAGGCAAAGATCGCATTCGAAGCGCTTCAGACTGGGGCGGCTCATGTTCAACGCAAAGGCGCGAAGACGCGAAGACGCAAGGGTGCGCACGACATGGAATCAGCGGTCAATGGTGTTCTCTTTCCTGCCGAACGTATGGACGCTGAGGCTGATCTAGCGTGGCAAGTCCGTGCTTGGGGACAGTGGGTCCTCGAGAGGGCGCGTCGCGATCTCGCCCGATACTATCCGATTTACGCTGAGCTCCAGCCGATCGAGCCGGGGCAGCCGTATGAGCCGCAACCGCCGCGTCTCGTGCCGATCCGCGAGGATGGTACTGCTGACGTCGACGCACTGAACGCCAATCACTCCGCGGAGTATCTCGCTCGGAGGCGCAATCCACGTTGGGTCGCGAAACCGGCCGTGGCCTACCTCTGGGCACGCACGGTCAAATGCAAGAGCTGCCGGGCCACGCTGCCGCTTCTCAAGACGCGCTGGCTCGCCAGAAAAGACCGCAAGCGCGTTGTGCTGACGATGAGTCCAAGGGCCGACGGCACCGGAGTCAACTTCGGAGTCGATGCCGAAGTGCTCGTGAAAGGTGGCAATGCTGCGCAGCGGCGCGAGGGCGACCGCAAGATCGGCGCGGGAACGATGTCCCGCTCCGGCGCCAAGTGTCCCTGCTGCAGCGCGATCATGACCATGGAAGACATCCGCGTCGAGGGCCAGGCCGGACGGCTCGGCTCCATCATGACCGCGGTCGTTGTGGATGGCCCGAAGGGCAAAGAGTATCGCCTGCCGACCGATCACGAGCGGGAGGTGGCGCGTGTCACGAAGGAGGATCTCCAGACTGCTTTCGCCGACGTGCCTTTCGGCATCCCCAACGAGCCGATGCCAAGCTCGGAAGCGCTGGGCATGCGGGTACAGCTCTATGGCTTCGACGTGTGGCACAAACTCTTCACGCCTCGCCAGCTCCTCGCCCTCGGAACGTTTGTGAAGCACACCCGCGCTGCCCGTGAGGCGATGGCGAAATACCATTACACGTCGGTGTGGATCGAATCAGTGTTCGCCTATCTGTCAGCAGCCGTGTCTCGGCTGGCCGACCGAGAGAGCGAGCTTTGTACTTGGCAGGTCAACGCTGAGCAGATCAATCACACCTTCGCTCGATTCGCGCTTCCAATCACCTGGGATTTCGTGGAACTGATGCCTTTGGCAGATTCGAGCGGAGGGTACTTGCAGGCCGTCGAGTGGGTCGGGCTGGTTGGATGGCACCTCCTTGATGCTGCTGTGGAAGCGCCGCCGCCACTCGTCAAGTGCCGCTCGGCTCTTCAACCAGACCGAAATGGTGCTTTTGATGCGATCATCACGGACCCGCCATACTACGACGCAATCCCATACTCGGACCTTATGGATTTCTTCTATATCTGGCTGCGACGAATTCAGGACGGTCAGCCGGCTTCTGCGGACGAATTCGAACCGGTTCTCGGACCCAAGTGGAGTTCTGAGCGTCAGGATGGAGAGCTGATAGACGACCCGAGTCGGCATGACTCTGACTCGGAGCGCTCGAAGGCAGCTTATGAAATCGGAATGGCTCGCTCGTTCTCCGCCTGCGGGTCAATACTCGCTGAAAACGGGCGCATGGTAGTCGTCTTCGCCAACAAACAGCCCGACGCCTGGGAGACACTCGTGGCTGCTCTTATCCGCGCCGGATTCTGCGTAGACGGTTCGTGGCCGATCCAGACCGAACGGTCGGCGCGCGTTCGATCCCTGACATCGGCTGCGCTCGCCTCATCTGTGTGGCTCGTCTGCAAGAAACGTCCCGCGGCATCGCAGCCGGGCTGGCACACGAAAGTGCTTGCCGAGATGCGCGAGAACATCGGCCAGCGGCTTCGCGAATTCTGGGATGCTGGAATCCGCGGGCCGGATTTCGTGTGGGCCGCGACGGGACCGGCGCTGGAGGCCTATAGCAAGCACCCGGCGGTCAAGAAGACGACGGACCCGGGAAAGCTGATGACCGTCACGGAATTCCTCACCCACGTCCGCCGCATCGTCGTCGACTACATCGTCGGGCAAGTCCTATCCGGCGGCAGCCGGGGTGATGAGGATACGGCCGCCGCCGAACGGCTCGACGAGCCCACCGCCTACTATCTGCTGCATCGCTACGACTTCGGTTTCGAAGATGCTCCCATCGGCGCGGTCATCCTCTATGCCGTCTCATGCGGGCTGTCCGACCGCGAGCTATCTGACACGTGGGATCTCATCGCGAAGACCGGCAGCGATGCCTCAGTTGATGACTCACACGAGCGCGATGACATAGAGGATGAAGCAGAGGAATCTGAAGAGCGCTCGGGTGGCCGTGCGCGACTCAAGACCTGGTCCCAACGCCACGGGAAGAGCATGGGCGTCGAGGCGCCAAAAGGCCGCGCGATTCCGCTCATTGATCGCTTGCATCGGTTGCTGCACCTCTGGCGAGCCGGCGATGTCCACAAAGTAGACGCCTATCTCGATGACCACGGACTGCGCCGGCAGGAGCTATTCAAGCGTGTGCTGCAGTCCCTCATCGAGCTGTCCCGCCATGACAAGCGCCCGGATAAAGAGGAGCTGCAGATGCTCGAGAGTCTCAGCAACCACATCGGGGCGAAGGGACCAGTCCCGGTAAGTCGATACTACGATGAGATCACGAATGATGATTGAAACAAGAGAAGATTGGCGTCGCACAGGATGTCCAACCGACGCCACACAGTCGAAGCGGGAGGATGAAAGTGGCTAAATTGCCGTGGACACCCTGGCACAAAGTCGTTGAGCTGCGCGCTGATCTGAAATCCGGCGAGCTGCCGTTGCACATTTTCGCGGCGGATCTCTACGAAGTTCTCATGCAGAGCGGCAAGCGCAGGGTTTATGAGAACGCCGAGGAATTCTTCGGGCTCACCTTCCCGACGCACAATCTTCGCGCTCTGGTGCGCGATGTCGTCTTGCGGCTCGCAGGCAAGAACGACAAGGCCGTGCGGCAACTTGAGCTGACCTATGGCGGCGGCAAGACGCACACACTCATCACGCTGCGCCATTTGGTTCACAAACCCGAAGCGCTGCCGAACCTCCCGGCAGTCGAAGAGTTTGTGCAGACGATTGGGCAACGCCCCCCACGTGCGCGTGTGGCTGGGCTCTGCTTCGACAAGCTCGACGTCGAGACCGGAACGGCCGTTCGATCACCTGAAGGAGTCACACGGCGGCTCATGTATCCGTGGAGCGTTCTCGCATTTCAGATCGAAGGGGATGATGGACTCAAGGTCCTCCACGCCCACCGTGAGGCCAAGGAGCGCGAGACAGCGCCTGCCGAAAACGTCCTGACTGAGCTTTTGGAAATCCCCGCTAAGAAGGGGTTGGGCGTGCTGATCCTGATAGACGAGGTGCTTATGTACGCCAGGGAGAAGATCGCGCAGGATCCTGCCTGGCGTTCTCACCTTGTCAACTTCTTTCAGTGTCTGACTCAGGCGGCGACCAAAGTGGATCGTTGCTGCGTGGTGGCCTCTCTACTCGCCACTGACCCGCGCAAAAGCGACACGCTTGGCCGGCAGGTTCTCAACGAGCTCTACGACGTCTTTCGCCGCCAGAAAGAAGAAGGTGTGGAGCCTGTTGTAAAGGAGGACGTGGCGGAGGTTCTCCGGCGTCGCTTCTTCACACCGGCATCGATTCGGGATAGCAGCATTTTCCGGCCGCAAGTGATCGCGGCTTTGCAGGGAGTCAAGGATCTCGATGAACAGACGTCACGACACGGAATTGCGGCGGAAAAGCGGTTCCTAGACAGCTATCCCTTCCATCCCGACCTCACCGAGGTGCTTTACGAGAAGTGGACTCAGCTCAGCGGCTTCCAACGCACTCGTGGCTTGCTCCGCACCTTCGCCTTGGCGCTGCGCGAAGCCGCAGAATGGGATGAGTGTCCTCTCGTCGGGCCAGAAGTGTTCTTGAATGCGCCGGGACGGGCGGGGCTGTCGGAGGCTACCCGCGAGCTGGTCGCCGTCGCCGAAACCGAGGAACACGAGGGAAAGAAGCAGGCATGGACCGGTATCTTGGATGGCGAGCTTGAACGGGCCCGCGATATTCAGATCGAATCGATCGGCTTGGGCTTCCGTGAGATTGAGCAGGCCGTCATCGGCACATTTCTCCATTCGCAGCCGGTCGGGCAAAGTGCTCGAACACGGGACCTGTTGCTTCTCCTCAGCTCGACACGACCTGGAAAGATCGAGCTGGAAAAAGGCCTCGTTCGATGGGCGCGTACGAGCCACTGGTTGGACGATCGCCACGTGAGCTCGGACGAATCCCTGCCGGGTCAGTGGAGACTTGGCAACAAGCCGAACCTCACGCAGATGCACGCGAAGGCTGTGGAGGAGGTCAAGGATGAGATGGTGTTGACCAAGCTGATTGACGAGATCGCACGCACGAAAGCGCTGACATCGGGCGCCCAGGCGGCCGGAGTTCGGGCCCACATTCTTCCGGTCAGACCGCGTGACATCGATGACGATGGATCCTTTCGGTATGCCATCCTCGGTCCTGGTGGGGCATCCGATTCAGGCAAGCCGAGCGCCGAGGCGTGTAGCTTCCTGGACGAGGGAACGAAGGATGACAGAGTGTACCGGAACGCCGTTTTGCTGCTTGTCCCGTCACGAGACGGATTGGAGACGGCAAAGGCGAGCGTTTCCGATTGCCTCGCGTGGGAAGAGGTGCACCGCGAGCTGACCAAAAAGCAGAATGACGGGGCGACACTCGATCAGGCGAGAATGGCCACGTTGGCGATCAACCTCGACCGGTCAAGAGGACGCATTCCAGAAGCGATCAAGCAGGCTTACTGCATCGTCGTGACAGTCTCCGAGACCAACCAGGTTCAGGCATTTCGCATCACCATCAGCGACGACCCCGCCTTCGTGACAATCAAGGGGGACCTGAGGTCGCGTGTCCAGGAGAAAGCCGTCACGGCCGAGGCGCTTCTCCCAGGCGGACCCTATGACTTGTGGGAGAAGGGCGAGACCAGCAGAATGGTGAAGGATCTAGCTGGAGCGTTTGCGCAGCTACCCCGCCTGCCGAAGATGCTGAAGGCGCGAGCCATTCTCGACACACTCGTTGATGGATGTGAGCAGGGGACCTTCGTGCTTCGACTGATGAGGCCCGATCGAACATTTCGCACGTGGTGGAAATCGCGCCCCGATGAAGCCGCGTTGGCCGACCCGGCGCTTGAGCTCGTGCTACCTCACGCCGCGGAGCTCGCGGAGATCGAGCCAGAACTGCTCGCTCCGGCCAAGCTGCCGGAGCTATGGAAGGGCGATGAAATCACCGTCGGCGATGTGATCAACTACTTCAGGGGAGACCACGTCGTCCAGGTCCAGAGGGAGGGGTTCGTAGAGTCCAAACGGATACCCCGGGCGCACCGCGGGGTGATCGAAGCGGCTGTGGGTATGGCAGTCGAATCCGGCAAAGTGTGGCTCCTCGCGGCACCGGCGAGCCTATTGACTGAACCGATTCCACCGGGGGTGTTGACAGACGCGGCCGTTCTGCGGGAACCTCCGGCGACGATCGCTCCTGCTGAAATCCTACCGGAGGCGCTCCCGAGTGCATGGAAAGAGGAATCAACCACGGCGCTCTCGCTAGCGACCGCCCTCTCCGCAAAGGCCGGTCGCGCGCTTCCCTGGAAGACAATTCGCGATGTAATCGCAACCGGACTCCAAGCTCGGTTCTTTGCCCTGGAGCCCGACTCGGGTCCATGGCCGTGCGGATTTGAAGGTGCGCAGCGAGTGAAGCTTCAATTGGCCGGGGTCGCGCCGGAGAAGCACGGTCCTCTTGAGGAACGGAAACCCAACGTTGCGGTGGCAACCAGCGAGCTCGAACCTGTGGAGATCCAGGACCTCGCCGACCAGATGTCATCCCTGCTCGATCTGCGAGCACGAACAAGCTTGCCGATTCGTTTCCGTTTGACGATCGAGTTGGGAGATGGGGATGTGCCAGTCGAGGCTGAAGTTCTCAGCAACTTCAATGAGGTTCTGGCGAAAGTTCGGGAGGGATTCACTCTGAGGTGAGGAGCTCTCCGGAGCACGTCTCGCCCGGAGAGTGATGGACACGATGGAGATGCTTGCTTTCTTTCCATAGCTACGTCTCGATGCAGAGGTTCTGGTGGACCGTTACAAGCCGGTGCCCTTTGACCGATCGAGACGATGACGATCTCGAAACATTTGAGGAACTGGCGTGTGCGAGATTCCTCGAGTAGACTGACCCTGACGGCCAGCCAGTCTGGCCGTGGCAGCACATCCGATCAGAGCAGCTCTGGAGGAATGCGGCTCGTCGCGCGACCTTTCTTCGATCGGGAGCCCGTCGGTCGTTGCGCCGTCCGTGATGTACGTCCGCACCACGCATTCGATATCGGTGCAGAGGACTCCACCAGCGTGGATGCATGTTCCTCCTGAGATTCGGAGTACGTCGCGGACCCGGTCGTGATCTCCGCTCCCGGTTCGACCCAGAGAATCGGTGGCGATCTGCGGGATCGACGGGTCGTCCCCAATCGCAAGGGTTCGCTGCCACGGGCGCCCCGGAGGGGCGCGATGAGAATAGCCCACCGATTCATCGGTGGGCTCGCTTGGCAGAGGAGAATCTGGAGTCCCGGAGGGACGACCGATCCGTCGCCGATCCGGTGCGGGTATTCTCAGCCGTCCCTCCGGGACTGGCTGATCCATCGCACACGTGGACCCAGGGCTGGCGCCCTGGGCATGTTCGCCGTGCCCCTCCGGGGCTCCTGTGAGCGGCCGATTCCAGTGATCTTGGGCGTTCGACCGCACAGAGTCCTCGTCCGAACGCGTGCCACGGTCCCGTATTCGGGATGGGCGGAAGAGAACCAAGGGTCTCCCGTTCCGAATCCGAGTGTGTCTCTACGATGGTGGCAAAACGGAAATTCCTATGCTAGGCTGTCGTGATGAGAGCACGCAAATCGACAAGGGGAGATTCGTAGTCTCATGGCGGCAGTGGAATCGTCGCCCGCGGCGACGGTCCTGATTCCGACGCATGACCGCGGGGCACTCTTGGCCTATTCGCTGGCGAGCGCCCTGAGGCAGACGGTCCAGGACATTGAGGTCCTCATCGCCGGCGACGGCGTGACGGATTCGACACGCGAAGTCGCGGACGACGCGGTGCGCCGCGACCGGCGCGTGCGCTTCCTCGACAACCCGAAGGCCGCGCATCGGGGCGAGGCGAACCGGCATGCGGCGGTCCTACGCGCCCGTGGAGCTATCGTGTGCCATCTCGATGATGACGACCTCTGGCTACCACACCACGTGGAGACGATGCTCGCTCTCCTGGAACATGCGGACATCGCGACAACGATGCCGGTCCTCGTCTGCGGAGGCGAGGTTCGTCCGTTTCCGATTGACCTTTCGAACGCGGTCCATCGCCGCCTCTGGACCCATCCCAGGAGCACCTTCGCCAGCTCACCGACATTCGTGGCCTATCGGACCGCCGCCTACCGGCGGCTGCCGATCGGCTGGCATCCCCCGCGCGAGGGGCACGCGTCGGACAAGTATGTCTGGGCGCAGTTCCTGGCTGACCCCAAGTGCCGCGTGAATAGTGGGTTCCGTGTGACTGCGCTGGGACTGCCGAGCGCGGAGCGAGCGGGGGTCGGCATCGGGGAGCGAGCCGAAGAGCGTCGGCGATGGACCGATCGCCTTGCGGATGCGGACGGACGGGCAAGCTTCCAATTCGAGGTGCTTGCTGGCCTCGCTCACGACCACGTTGAGCGCTTGAGCCTCATCTGGGGAGCCTTGGAGATCGCGCTCGGCGTGCCTGTCGTAGGCGACTTGGCGATATCTGTGGGGCGGCGGATTTTCGGGCGCTGCCACAGCCACACACAGCACCGGGAATGACCGACGTGACCTCCTGCAATGATCCCGCAGCCACGTCGCCCGGCCCTCCGGAAGAACCTTCATTGCGCCTTCTCGTCTCTGGTGGCGCCGGCTTCATCGGGGCACATCTCTGCGATCTCCTGGTCCGGCGTGGACACCAAGTGCTCTGCGTAGACAATCTCTTTTCTTCCTCCGCGCGCGGGGTGGAGCACCTCCTGCGACACGAGAGCTTCACCCTGATCGACCACGACGTGTCGAAGCCGCTGGCGGTCGAGCCGACGTTGAACGGGGTCCTGCACCTTGCTACCGCCGCCGATCCGCAGCTCTTTCGCACGCATCCGGTGGAGATAGCTCGAGCTGCGGCGCTCGGCACGGCGGCGATGCTCGACCTCGCTCGTGAGCACGGGTGCCGCTTTCTGCTCGCCTCCTCCGACGCCGTATACGGAGATTCCCTGGAGCGCCCGCTGGCTGAACACTGCCAGGGAGCTGTCGACCCCGTCGGACCGAGGAGCGCATACGATGAAGGGAAGCGCTTCGCGGAGAGCCTGACCGTGGCCTACCAGGTCCAGTGGGGCGTCGACACCGTGATTGCCCGGATCTTCCACACGTATGGGGAAGGCATGCCATCGGACGGCCGGCTGGTTCCGACCTACATCGCGAATGCCCTCCAAGGAGCGCCTCTCATCGTCCGGGGAACAGGCCAGCAGACGCGCGCCTTCTGCCACATCTCCGATCTAGGGGAGGGAATCCTCGCCCTCTTCCGCTCGGCGCACCACGGCCCGGTGAACCTCGGAGACCCCCGCGAGATCTCGGTCCTCGCCCTCGCGCGCATGATCATCGACCTCGCCAAGAGCACGAGCCGTATCCAGTTCGGTGAGCCGCTCGAGGGAGATAGACGATCCCGGTGTCCCGACATTACTCTGGCGACCCGGCTACTAGGGTGGCGCCCCCGCGTCGCACTCGAGGACGGTCTGCGGAAGACAATCGCGTGGGCGAGTGCCGCCGCCGCCTCGGCGCCCGGTGGCATGCTGCCGGCGGAGCGCCGACCGTGAATTGGACGCCTGACACCATGCCGGGCGACGAGCTCGTCGAGAGCCTCAAGACCAAAGCCCTCTGGGTCCGGCAGCGCACGCTCGGGATGGCCTGCCGCGCCGGCGACGGGCATATCGCGTCCACTTTCTCCTGCGTGGAGATCCTCGTGTCGCTGTACTTCGGGGGCTCCCTTAGGTTTGATCCGGCAGCGCCCGACGCACCCGGCCGGGATCGGTTCATTCTGAGCAAGGCTCAGGCTGCCATGGCGCTGTATGCGGTCTTGGCAGACCTCGGTTTCTTCCCGCTGGACGAGCTTGACACATTCTGCCTCAACGGGAGCCGGCTCGGCGGACACGCCGAGAGCTCCACGCCGGGCATAGAGGTCGTCTCCGGCTCTCTTGGGCACGGTCTCTCGCTTGGTTGCGGCATCGCGCTGGCCGGCAAGCTCGACGGCGCTTCTCACCAGGTGTTCGTCTTGGTGGGCGACGGCGAGTGTCACGAGGGCTCCGTCTGGGAGAGCGCGATGTTCGCCGGGCACCACAAGCTCTCGGGCCTCATCGCCATTATCGACAACAACGAACTGTCCGCTTCCGATCGGTTGGATGACTACCTCACGCTAGAGCCGTTTCGCCAGAAGTGGCTCGCCTTCGGGTGGGAAACCCTGAGCGTTGACGGCCACAGCATTCCGGCGCTGCTCGCGGCCTTTCGCTACGCCAAGGACGCGAGCAGGGAGCGGCCGCTGGCGATCATTGCGCGCACCGTCAAGGGCAAGGGCATCCGGTTTATGGAGGGCCGGCCCGACTGGCATTACCGCATCCCGGTAGGCGACGAGGTGACGAGGGCGCGCAGGGATCTGGGCCTGGAAGAGCCAGAGCATCCGGAGGAGGAGGCACCATGAGGGCGGCATTCCTGGAGGCGCTGCTCGTGGAAGCCCACAAGGACACGCGGATCATCCTGGTTAGCCCCGATACCGGTGGGTTCCACTGCGAAACATTCCGGCGCGAGCTTCCGGGACAGTACCTGAACGCGGGAATAGCCGAACAAAACGCGGTCGGCATTGCCGCCGGCCTGGCCCTGGCTGGAAGACGCCCCTTTGTCTTCAACACGCTGTCCTTCAACTCGTTCCGCTGCTTCGAGCAGGTCCGCCTGGATGTCTGCGCGATGAGACTGAGCGTCGTCCTCGTCGGAGTCGGCGCCGGCCTCGACTACGGCCTCTTCGGGCCCTCGCACCACGCGATGGAGGACATGTCCCTCATGAGGTCTCTGCCCGACATGTCGGTCTTTAGTCCGGCCGACGATACCGTCGCGGCGGCCCTTGTCCAGCACACCGTTCAGGGGGGCGGCCCTGCGTATCTCCGGCTCGATCGCGCGGGCACGCCGCTGGTCTATCAGAGAGACGCTCGCATCGAGCTGAGTCAGGGTCTGGCCCTCCTGCGCACCGGGCGAGACCTGCTCATAGCCGCCACCGGCCGGATGGTTGAACGCGCGATGGAGGTCGCCGACACGCTATCGGCGTCTTTGGTCGACACCAGCGTCGTCGACGTCTTCCGGCTCAAGCCGTTTCCCGCGCGCCGGTTCCTCGACTTGGCGGAATCGTGTCCCCGCATTGCAACGCTCGAAGAGCACTCTGCTTCGGGCGGGCTGGGGACTGCCATCCTGGAGGTATTGGCCGATCATGGGCTCACGAGGAGCGTACGGCGCTTCGGGCTTCCCGATCGCTTCTACCACGTCTGCGGGGATCGCGACTACATGCACAAGGCGAGTGGGTTGGATGCAGCCGCGCTCGCGGCTCGCCTCGTCGACAATCGCCCGTGAACTACTGCCATCCAAACGCCCACGCCGCTCGAGGTGTGTTTGCTCAGCCCCGCTCCGCGCCTCGGCTTTGACACCGGCGGGGGCGCTCGCGGCTTCGACTGCGTTCTCAGCTCTGGTGCGTGGGTCTATCTTCGGTCACGTGCCCATCCGCCGTATCGCCGTCCGTTTCGTACGGCGGCACCACGTGTTCGATCTCGGCGCAGATTGCGCGGAGGCGTTCGGCTGATCGCTCACCTCCCGAGGGCATCCCGGCCCGCTCATTTGCAAGGCCCGAGACCTGAACCCACAGGTCCTGAAGCAGGGTGAGCAGTCGCGCACGCAACTCGCTCTGGCTCTCGTGACGTGCGGCTATGCGCTTCAACACGGCAACCTGCCGGGCGAGCAGTTCTATCATCTCTCGCCCCTCGGCGCTATCGCCCCGAACCACCGAAGCGAATGCACTGTGCTTCTGTCCGAGCCGTGCGATCTCATCAGGATCCACCGATGGAGCCAGGCGCGCCAGTTCCGAGTCGAGGCCCTCGAGAACCGCGACCAGCCGTTGTGCGGCCACCAGTGCCAGACCGCCGGGCTCGCGCGCGGCACCTGTGATGGCGGATGCGATGCGCGCGATGGCCTGGAGGTAGTCGCGAGGCAGCCTGGGCTCGAGCAGGCGTCCGGCCTCGGGCGGCAGCAGCAGTGCGGCAATGTGCGGCTTCCGCCAGAAGGTCGTTTGTGCTGTCGTTCCGATCACGACGCGGGTGGCTTCCTGCTCGGTCAGGCCGTTTCGTTTCAGTTGGGTGAAATGGTAAGCCAACCCACACATGAGGGCGACGACGGCCAAGGAAAACACGGGGAAAAGAAAATCATCAGCAACCTGGTCCAAAAACGCATACGCACCCCACTTCTCAGCTTCCGAAGGTGTCGTCCACAAATACATGATCGGAAGGACGATCCCGACGCTGAAAGCGAGGGCCCCCGCCATGGCGGTCCGCATGCGCCTGATGCCGAGCGGAAGCCGACTCCACACGTCGCCCGGAGGACGGAGCGGCCGGGGGAACCAGAACGGCCACCACGAGGGCATCCGGAATGCTGCATAAAGAGTGCGTCTCCACGGTATCCCCTTGGTTCGTGCTCGCCAGCCCAGCGCGATGAGCCAGGCAGAGCAGAGGCCGGCGAAGATTTGAGCCATCCGCTCGGCGAAGCTCGTGAGATATCCGACCTGCCCCGACCAGAGTCGATCGAAGAGCGTGAGGAGGATGGCGGCCAGGGTCGTGAAGCCCAGGGACATGCCGACGAACCGGGCGGAATCGAGCGCCTCAGGCACCTCCTCGCCTACCTCCCGCAGCGCCTCATGCAGGCTGCGTCCGTCCGGCCAGCGAGCCCCGGGGTCCTTGGCCAGGCACCGAGTGATTGCGGCGCGCAGATCGTCGGGCGCATCGGGGGCAAGGGATGAGAGGGGAGGGGGCTCGTGAGTGAGGTGTTTGAGGAGCACATCGCGCACCTCGCCTTCGAAGGGCAGCCGCCCGCTGAGCATCATGTAGCCCGTCACGCCGAGCGAATAGAGATCGCTGCGGCCATCGAGCTCTCGGGCATTGATCTGTTCCGGGCACATGAAGGCCGGGGTTCCCAGGATGCTCCCTTTCTCAGTCAGCGTCACACCCGTCCCGCGCGCCTTGGCGACGCCGAAGTCCGTCAACATTGGGCGGCCGCCCTCGTCGTCCAGAAGGATGTTGTCGGGCTTGATGTCGCGGTGGATGACCCCCTGGCGGTGGGCGTAGTCGAGGGCGTCGGCGATCTCCGACAGGATGTGACGCACGTCCTCCGGCGGGAGTTTGCCATCGCGACGAAGGCGCTCCCCCAGCGACTCGCCTCGCACGTAGCCCATGACGAAGTACATCACGCCTCCGGCATCACCGAAAGCGTGCAGGGGAGTAATGTTCGGATGAGTGAGGCGAGCGGCGGTGCGAGCTTCGCGGCGGAAGCGCTCGCGACTATCGGACGCTTCACTCATGTCGGGCGGCAACACTTTGATGGCAACGAGCCGGTCGAGGGCAACCTCCCGGCCCAGGTACACTGCTCCCATGCCACCGCGCCCCAGCAGCCGCATGATCTCGTACTGGGAGCCCGCTGCCGACTCGATCGCGGCTCGTAGTGGGTCCGCGGAGGCCCCCGGTGTGGACAAACGCGCACCGCAGGCCGAACAGAAGCGGGCGTCGTCAGCGAATGGCGCGTCGCATGAGCGGCAGTGCACGAGTGAATGACCTCATCGTCCCCTACGGTACGAGCCGGGGATGGGCAGGTTCGGAGGAGCACCGGTCCGGCCACGCGGTCTCTCCGCATCCGTCTTCGGACAATCTTCCCCTAGATCCTCCTTGTCTTCGCATCAGACAGGAGAGACATCTCGCCCCGTGACCGATCCGTTGGAATACTACAGACATAGTACAATGTCGATGCCGGATCCCCCGCGTTCCATGGATTCTGTCCGAAGTATGTTCTCGCGCATCGCAGCTGTCAAACGTTTTCGAAAACCGTCAACCCGCTCGCTGCCACCTCAACGCCGCGGGGCGGCAATCAAACAGGCAAGACCCAGGCACGCTGCAAGACCCTTCCGAGCACCTCTTAGTGTCTAGGAAGTTGAGTGTTGACGCAAAATGGCAAGAAATGTGAGGCGGCTAGATCTTCCGAACTCCTCTCAGGAAAGCACGAGGGGAGGAATGCAGGAACGGAGCGGTCGTCTCCGCCGCGTTGGGAATGCAGGAATTCCCGCGGCGCGCCGATGTCGCACGCTACCTGGAGTATCACCGTAGTGTGTTGAGCGCCCGGTTCAGACCGCCACCATTCGTGCCGATCCACAGGCTGCCCTCGCGATCCGTGTGTAGAAACCAAACGTAATCGGTGGTGAGGCCATCTTGTGACCAGAAGTTTCTGAATACAGCGTTGTCGAAACAGGGAGGCCCACTGGCTGTCCCGATCCAGAGCCGGCCACGAAGCTCCTCTCCTTTTCCCTGCTTTGCCCGGCGATGGGGATCGACCGCTCTCTCTTGCGTTCGGCGAGTTATCGCCGCTCGAGTCTACCTGATTGCGACCGGCACCGTCGTGTCGATGAGGCTCAGCTGTGCCCAGGGCTGCGGCAAAGTCGAGGCGCCGACTCGGGCGAGTCCTTTCCATGCGAAACCGCAGATGGCGCAGATTTCCGCGCAGATTACGCAGGTACTTCCAGCATTCAACCGACGAGCAACCTGCTCCTCACTCTCGGGTCGGCGCGAAGCAATCGGCGACATCTGCGAGTCAATCTGTGAGATCGGCGGTTTCCGGGACCTTGCCGTAACCTTGAGCTGCGCCGCTGGTCTCTTCCCAACCGGGATCGGCGTTCGGGGGGGCGGTTCGTGCTGGAGCCGCGACTCCAGCACGGGCCGGCCCCCCCAAGAAGCCGCAGATCCACGTTCTATCCGACACGGCCCGGAATCAGTGCCCGACCGCTTCCTGTGACTCGTCGCGGGCGCGGATGGCGTTGTGAACGCCGTCGATCTCGCTGACGGTGGTGAGGACCTTCTCGAGGTGTTTGAGATCACTGACCTCGAGATCCATCTTGATGTAGCCCTTCCC
>JACPPM010000039.1 GCA_016191015.1 Acidobacteriota bacterium
CCCGAGCACGCCGCGCCCGGCGATTGACCGAGCAGTTTCCGGTTTTTTAATTTTTAATTATGAATTTTGAATTGCCCAAATCAGCGGCTTAGCCGCGGATTTGAGCCTACGGAGGAGATCCTTCGCCACCGGGCTTCGCCCGGCTCCTCAGGATGACGTTGCGCTCATGCCCGTGTGCGTCTGCTCCGAATCTCAGGTCGTGAAATCTCTTCTCCGCAATCCCCGGAAGTGACCGAACGACCGCGGCAGGCGTTGCTCCTCTCCAGAGGAAAGTGGATCATACCGATCCCTCTGTGGCACAATCCAGAGCCGCATGAAGCTGTTCTTGAAACCGCACGTTCGGAGCACAATCCCAGCATGGCCGTGGGTCGGCGTGGGTTTGATGATTCTCGGCGTGGGCGCCGGGGTTATCCAGCTCCTCCCCGACCTGCCGCTGCCCGTCTGCGGATTCAAGGCAGCCACCGGCCATCCTTGCCCCGCATGTGGGTTCACGCACATGCTTGACAGCCTTCTGCATGGCCACATCACGCAGGCATACGTCATGAACCCTTTCTTCTTCATCGCGCTCGCAGTTCTGGTTGCATGGGTAGGGGCGGGGTTTGCGGCCCGGCTCGCAGGGCAAGACCTGTTCGTCGATCTCCCGGCCGGCCAGCGCAAGTGGGTCTGGATCGCCGCCATCGCGGGGCTTCTCTGTAGCTGGCTCTTTCTGTGGCGAGCCGGTTGACCCCGGCTCGATCATGCCCCCTGATCCGGCGACAACGTCGCAAGGGACCGAGGGTCCAGGCCCGCGAGAAGGCTGCTGGTGCCCGAATCTCGCAGAGACTGGTAGAGACTGCCCGGAGGAACAATGTCGAGCTGCGAAACCAGGGCTGCGCCGATCGCTGCGAAGTCTCTAAAGTCTCAATGAGTCTCTAGCAGTATCTCGCGCTCGTATCTGAGCACCGCAACGACGCAGGCGACGAAGCAAATGCGGCTTTATCGCGGGATCTGGGATGCCCGTGTAGCCATGCGCTCTCCCCATCGTTCCTGATAGAATGGCCGCCTCATGAGCAGCTCGCACTTGAACACGCCGATGATGGAACAGTACCGGCGTATCAAGCGCGAGTACCCGGACGCGATTCTTTTCTACCGGCTCGGGGATTTCTACGAGATGTTCTTCGAGGATGCGATCGTGGCATCGAAGATCCTGGACATCGCCCTGACATCGCGCAACCGCGGCGATCCCGACGAGGTGCCGATGTGTGGTGTTCCGTACCATTCGGCTGACGGATATTTGGCAAAACTTCTGCGCGCCGGACACCGGGTCGCTGTCTGCGAACAGCTCGAAGACGCGCGCTTCGCCAAGGGTGTGGTCAAACGCGACGTGCAGAAGGTTCTAACTCCAGGCACCTCCTCGGTCGAGATGTCGGCAGAAGCATCGGTCGAAGCCTGCTACACGGCGAGCGTCGTCACGGACGGAAGCAGCGCCGCCGTCGCCCTCGCCGACATCAGCACCGGAGACTTCCGCGTCTGCCAGTTCGGCGGGCCGGAGGGCCTCGAGCGTGTTGCGGATGAGGTCGAGCGCCGGCAGGTGAAGGAACTGGTCTATCCGGAGAGCGCTGATGACAGGGCAGAGGCGATCGGCGCCCTTTCCGCCATCTTCAAAGCGCCGGTC
Source organism: Acidobacteriota bacterium (assembly GCA_016191015.1). GTDB lineage: Bacteria > Acidobacteriota > CAIWXX01 > CAIWXX01 > CAIWXX01 > JACPPM01. The sequence goes on from JACPPM010000039.1 coordinate 1,655, forward strand.
CAGGATGTCCACTTTTCGCAGACGTCCGCCGAGATGGCGCTGCGGGAGCATTTCGCGGTGAGCGAGCTTGACGGGCTCATACCCTCGAGCTGGTCGCTGGCCCGCCGGGCCGCCGGCGGGTTGCTGCACTATCTCAAGTCTCTGCGACGAGCCCCGCTCACCCACATCCGCCGCCTCTCCTGCTTCCATCCTTCAGAGCTCATGGTCCTCGACCCCGGGACGCTGCGGAATCTCGAGATCCTGCGAAACAATCGTGACGGCGGCACATCGCTGACTCTTCTCGAAGTGCTTGACCGCACCACGACGCCGATGGGCGGTCGCTTTCTGCGAGCTGCGCTGGCCGCCCCGCTGCGAGATCTGGCAGCGATCGACGAACGCCTCGATGCCGTCTCCGAGATCGCGGGCAATGCGGCATGTCGCCGCCGCCTTCGCGATACGCTCAGCCACGTGGCCGATATCGAGCGACTGGTCTCGCGCATCACGCTTGGGGTCGCGATGCCACGCGATCTTCTGCAGCTGGAACGCTCGATCGAGCCGGCGCCCGAGTGCCAGCGCATCCTCAATGAGCTCCACTCGGCCCTTCTGCTCACCCTCGCTGCCGGCTGGGATTCCTGCGTCGAGATCGTCGAGCTCATCCGGAAGAGTATTCTCCCCTCGCCTGCCGCTGTCCTCAAGGAAGGTGGAATCATCCGCGAGGGATGGAATGCCGAGCTCGACGAGCTCCGGACGCTCAGCCATGATTCCAAGACCACGATCCTGAGAATGGAGGAACGCGAACGTACCCGCACCGGGATCGCATCACTCAAGGTAAAGTTCAACCGGGTCTTCGGATATTACATCGAGGTCTCCAAGCCCAACCTGCATCTCGTTCCGACCGACTACACGCGCAAGCAGACATTGGCCAATGCCGAGAGATTCACGACTCCTGAGCTTTCGGACTATGAAGCGAAGGTCCTCGGGGCCGAGGAAAAGATTTGCGAAATCGAAGAGCGACTTTTCATGGAAGTGCGGGCCAAGCTCGCCTCCGAAGCGCCGCGTCTGCAGGATTTGGCATCGCGATTAGCACGGATCGACTTTCTCGTTGCCCTGGCCGAGCAGGCGCTCGATGGGGGCTACACCCGTCCGCTGCTCCATGCCGGCAGGGAGCTGAGGTTGGTCGAGAGCCGCCATCCGGTGATCGAGCGTGTCACCCCGACCCCTTTCGTGCCCAATGATTGCGCCCTGGATGACGCAGAGCGTCAGATCCTGATCGTGACCGGGCCGAACATGGGCGGCAAGTCGACCTATCTCCGCCAGGTCGCGCTCTGTTCCATCATGGCCCAATGCGGCTCGTTCGTCCCGGCTCGGGAAGCTCTGTTCCCCGTTTTCGACCGCGTGTTCACCCGCGTCGGCGCATCGGACAACCTGGCGCTCGGCCAGTCCACGTTCATGGTCGAGATGGTCGAGACTGCTCAGATCCTCAACTCCGCCACCCCCTCCAGCCTCATCATCCTCGACGAGGTCGGCCGAGGCACCGGGACGTTCGACGGCCTCTCCCTCGCATGGGCGATCGTTGAGCACATCCATAATAACCCTGCTGTGAGGGCGAAGACGTTGTTTGCCACGCACTATTTCGAGCTGACGGAGCTGGAGCTGCTCTGTCCTCGCCTGAAGAACTGCCACATCACGGTGAAGGAGGCAAAGGACAAAATCGTGTTTCTCCGAAAGATCAAGGAGGGGCGCGCCGACAAGAGCTACGGCATTCACGTCGCCGCGATCGCGGGCCTGCCGCGCGAGGTCGTGGATCGGGCTCGCGAGATTCTCGGAAACCTGGAGAACAACGAGCTGGACCCGCTCGGGAAGCCTCGTCTCGCTCGCAGTCGCCGGATGATCGACGACCGGCAGATGGTGCTGTTCGAGCCACCGGCTGCACGGGATGTCGTCGAATTGAAAGAGGAGCTGCAGAGTATTAAGATCGACCAGATGACGCCCCTGGACGCCCTCAACCTGTTGCAGGAGATGAAACGCAAGGTGGATGCACGGCCTGCGGCGCGGGCGGGTGCTGAGGAGGAGCCGTAGTGCCGGCGATCCCCGGCAGGCCGCTCTTCATTGGTGTCGAAGGGCCTGCGCTGACGATTGACGAGAAGAAGTTTATCAGGCGCTCTCAGCCCGGTGGCTTTATCCTCTTCGCGCGGAACATCGAGACGCCTGAACAGACCAATGAGCTCTTACGATCACTGCAGGCGCTCGTGAAGGAGCCCTGCTTCCTATCGATCGACCAGGAAGGCGGGCGGGTCGACCGGCTGAAGCAGATTCTCCCCCCGATGCCATCGATGTTCAAGACTGCACTCGCCGGGATCGGCGCAGTCCAGCGCCACGCAAGTGTGACGGCCCGTGCCCTCCGCCTGCTCGGCTTCAACATGAACTTTGCGCCTGTATTGGATCTTATGTCGCCCTTCCGCAACGGCATCGAGGACCGGGCGTTTAGCTGCGCGCCCGTCGAGGTGGCGGCGATGGGAACCGTCTACCTGAGGACCGCGCTCAAAGCCGGTGTCCCGGGGACCCTCAAGCATTTCCCCGGACTCGGCCGCGGCGAGTGCGACAGCCACCTGGATCTGCCGTTCATTCCGATCAAGCGCAGCAACCTCATCCTGGAAGACCTCCACCCGTTCAGGAAGAACCTGCGCCACTCGCCTTTCGTCATGGTGGCGCACGCGTTTTATCCTGACTTCGAAGAGAACGACGATCGCCCGGTTCCGGCGTCGCTGTCCAGGAATATCGTGACGCGACTCCTCCGGAAGGATCTCGGGTTCGATGGTGTGGCGCTCACCGACGACCTGCTTATGGGTGCTCTTCGCGGATTCGGCGATCTCCCTCTGATCAGCCAGCTCGCCTTCCAGGCCGGCAACGACATGCTCCTTCTCTGTAGGGGTCTCGAGGCCTGCGAGCAGGTCTATAAGGTACTGGCCCGCAAGAAGACGATGGTGCAGGCGAAGCGTCAGGAACAGGCTTACCGCAGGATCGCCCGCGTAAAGAAGAACCTCGCCTTGAAGCCCACCGTCGCCGATCTCGACAGAGCGGCACTGGACGGTATTGCCGCCGAAATGCAACGGTTCTCGGACGAAGTGGCGGGCCGAGACGCGTCGGCTGGATGACATAAGCGGGACAGCGGAGACGGCGTGGCCACCGAAGCGCAAGGCGTGTTCTGTCAGGTGTGCGGGAAGGCGCAGCAGATCGACACCCGTTACTGCACCTGGTGCGGCGCCCACCTTGTCCCGCTTACCGACAAGGCCGGCCGCCCGCCCCTTGATCCGGCGGCAGGCAGGAACAAGGAGGGGATCGGGATTGTCCTGTTTCTTCTGAACATCATCACCTACCACTACTACTCACACTACTGGGGCACGGTTGCCATGGTCTTCTCGGCTCTGATCTGGGCCTGGGGACGTTCCGAGAACTGGTACAAGAACCGAGTTCGCCCGGATGATTCTCCGGAAATCCGCACGGCAAAACGGTTGCTGCGCGTCCGCATGACGCGGCAAGGTGCCGGATTCCTTCTCTTCATCCTCGGCGCATTCGTCTTCTACAAGTATCACAGACTCGTCGGAGGAATCATGGCGGGCACCGGGATCTTTTTCGGCTTCTACGAGCTCTGGCTGAGACTCGGACGGCGAATTTACCCTTCCTGATCGACCTGACGGATCACCGTTCGCCGTGAAGACGCGATTCTTTCACCTGGCTGTTCTCATCGCCGCACGCGCCTGGTCGAGTCCATCACCGCCCGAGACCGCCTCGTACACCCTCCACGCCACGCTCGACCCCCGGGAGATGCGAGTCGTTGGCAACGAGGTCTTGCGATGGAAGAACACGACCACACATTCCGTGGATGAGATGCGCTTCCACCTCTATATGAACGCCTTCAAGAGCGCCGAAACGACACTCATGCGAGGCGGGGGAGCGGCTGTGCCGGAGGACTTCTCCGAGTGGGGATCGATCAGGGTCTCCCGGATCGAGATCGACGGAGGGCGGCGTCTGCAGCTCGAAACTATCGCGCCGGACGATTCGAATCAGCACGACCAGACGGTGGCACGCCTCGTCCTGCCAGAGCCGCTCGAGCCCGGAGCCGGTCTTACGCTGCGAATGTCGTTCTCGGTGAAACTGCCGCTATGCCTCTCTCGAACCGGGTACGCGGGCGACTTCATTATGTTGGCGCAGTGGTATCCAAAGGTGGGAGTCCTCATGCCGGACGGATCGTGGAACTGCCACCAGATGCTCCCCTTCGGCGAGTTTTTCGCAGATTTTGGCGACTACGACGTGACGCTGCGCCTCCCTGAGCGGTTCACGATTGTTGCCAGCGGAACACGCCTGTCCAGAGTCCTCGAAGGCTCTACACAGGTAGTAAGATACCGGGCTGAGGGTGTCACTGATTTCGCCGCGGCCGCCCAACCTCGCGTGCCGGTGCAGAAATCCTTCTGGCGGAGAAGGGATGGCAGCCGCGTCGTGCTCGAGCTGTTCATGCAGCCCGAACACCTGCGCTACGCGGATCGCCACCGCCGTGCCATGGAAGTCAGCCTGGAGCTCCTCGAGGATTGGTGCGCCCCCTACCCCTACCCGACCCTCACCCTCGTCGATCCCCCCTGGCATGCGGCAGCGACTGCCGGCGGCATGGAGTATCCCATGCTATTCACGACCGCCACGCCCCTGCTCGAAAGCTCAGGCTGCCTCGACACCATCGAGGGGATCACAATCCATGAGACGGTCCACCAGTATTTCCAGGGCATCCTTGCCAGTGACGAAGTCGCCGAACCGTGGCTCGACGAAGGAGTTACCAGCTACCTCACCAGCAAGATCCTTGACAGCCGCTACGGTCCCTCGGAGTTGGACCTGCGATTCCGCCGGATGCCAATGGCATGGTTCATCCCTCTCCCACGCATCGCGTCATGGCAGCGGGAGAAGATCGGCTGGCTCTCCTCCCCTGATGCGGGCGTGGCCACAAGCGCGAGCTGGGAATACCAGAGCGACCAAGCCTACTATTCTCAAGTCTACGCCCGGCCCGCGCTCTTTTTCAGAGGACTCGAGAACAGGATCGGTACGCCTGCAATCCGGAGGGCTTTCACGCGATACTACGAGGAACATGCATTCTCGCATCCCCAGGCCGCGGATCTCATCCGCGCATTGTCCGATGCCGCTGGAGCTGACGTCGGGGGGGATCTCGCGGCTTTGCTCGGCAGCGCCCGGCCACCAGACTTGCGGATCGACGACGTCGTTCCCGGCGATGGAAGAAATCGACCAGCTCGGATCCTGGTCAGCCGGCACGGCCCGGCGCCGTGGCCTGTCGTTGTCTGCGCATGGACCGGCGGCGAACGCCCCGTGTCCCTGGTCTGGGATACGCGCACTCGTCAACAGGAGTTTAAGGTGACGGGCCCGGTGTGTGCGGTTGCGATCGACCCTGATCAGACCGTGCTCCTCGACAGGGACGACCTGAACAACTCCTGGGAAGCTCGGCATGATCGCCGGTTTGCCTGGGGGTGGAGCGAAGCCCTCGCCGGAGTCATCCAGGCCTTGCTCGCGCCATGAGGATCGTGGCGCGGCTCATCCGCGAGGCGCATGGCGATGTCATCCGCTGCCGAGTACTGTTTGGAATCTCATACGTCACGTGCCTGGTCTTCGGCGTTCTGGGCGGATTGGCCGTGCACCGGGCTCTCGTCCGTGCACTCGGAAGCAGCTCGGGTTCGCATCTCCTTCTCAGTCGGGCCGATCCGCTGGTTCTATACGAGCTTTTCAACTCGAATGACCAGCTTTTCTCGCGCGCGGCCTGGGTGATCGCCGGAGTCCTCGCCGCGGGCACTCTCGTGCGCCTGCTCATCACTGGCGCCGTCCTTGACCTCCTGGCCGGGCAGCACAGATTCCGCTGGCGTGCGTGTCTCGCAGGATCGGTGCGGCTCTTTCGTGGTCTCCTGTTCCTGGCGGCGATCGAGTCGATGCTCCTAGCTGGACTGGTGTTCCTGCACCTGCTGGATCTGCCGTCCCTCCTCCTCGGTGAGCCGGAAACGGAGTCGACATTGTTTGTGGCTGACATCGCATGGACCCTGGTTCTCGCTGCCGTCGCCACGGCGATCATTCAAGGTTTCAAGTATGCAAAGATCTACCTGGCGCGAGACCACCGACCCGAACGGGCAATCATCGCGGGCATGCGTTTCTTTCTAACCAATACATGTCCGGCGATCGCGATCTCGTTGTCCGCGCTGATCATCACGGGAGGCGGAGTGGCGATCAAGTGGCTTTTTGCGGGCATGAGCTCGGGTGGTTCATCCCAGATCGTCCTCGCGATCGCCGCCACTCAGCTTGCCGTCCTCGCGCATCAGTACGGACGATTCCTGAGCCTCGCCGCGTCGATGCGCCTCGCGAGCGAGATCCGGGATGCCTCGGTCTGACGAGTGTGCAGGGCTGCGGCAAGGTCGAGGGGCCGGTTCGGGCGAGTCCGTTCCGTGCGAAACCGCAGATGGCGCAGATTTCCGCGCAGATTCCACAGATTCTTCCAACATTCAACAGACGAGCAACTTCCTCCTGACTCTCGGGACTGCGCGAACCCATCTGCGACATCCACGAGTCAATCTGCGAAATCTGCGGTTTCCGGAGCTTTGCCGTAGTCTTGCACCAGTCCGGGATCGCCCTTGACAGCGCACCACGGCGGCCATACATTGGCCGAGTGATCCGCGCACAGACCCCGCCCGACACGGACACTAAGATGGATGGCCCGCCGACGTATCGTGTCTACTGGCGCATCAACGAGGAGTGTAATTTCAACTGCTCATACTGCGATCGGCGGGGACTCGTGCGGAATCGTGCGACCAGACCTCCGGGCTCAGGCGGATACGATCCGGAGAAAATCGCCGCATGCTTCGACGCGACCGGTCATCGATGGCAGATCGTTCTCAGGGGCGGCGAGCCGTTTCTGTACAAGAACTTCGTTCCGCTTGCCCAGGCCCTGACCCGACGGCACATCATCACGGTCAGCACGAACCTGTCCACGTCGACTGTTGTCGATTTTGCAAGAACCGTCTCACCGGATCGTGTCCATGCAGTCTACGCGAACTTACATCCGCTCGAGAGGGAGAAGCTCCCAGGCAGCGTCCCCGAGTTTCTGGGGAGAATCCATCTTTTGCAGGACACCGGATTCAAGGTCACGCTGGTGTATGTCGCCTACCCGCCGCTCATCCCCAGAATGATGCAGGATAAAGAGCATTTCGAGGCCCAGGGTGTCAGAAGATTCTCCATCCGGACGTTCCGCGGACGTTATGAGGGCCGTCTGTACCCGGAATCGCTCACCGAGGCCGACCGTCGCAAGATCAGGAAGCATGCCGAATCGAAGTACGAGCCTGACACGGTCGACGGCAGACTTCAGTCATGGGGAAGGATATGCCTCTCGGGATTTCGCGCGTTCCGGATGGATCCAAACGGAAACCTTACGCGGTGCAACACGGTGACCAGGAGTTATGGCAATCTCTTTGACGGCAGCGCGCACTTCGATACGCGACCACGACCCTGTCCCGCGCGGAGATGTGGATGCCCGTACCAGGGGTTGAGGTTCGCCACCAACGAGCTGGCCGGAGGCCTCTCAACCCTCAAGGAGCTCTGCAGCTCGAAACTGGACAGCTGGCGTCGGGAGAGGAACGCGCGCGCATCCCGGAATGGAACTGAAGGCTAGGGGTTCAGAGCCTCTGCCAGGACTGGCTGTGTCGCCAAGCTGAACGCCGTGTGATGAGTGAGATTCCTCACACAGCCGGTCACGGCAGCTCCAGAGATCGCAGCCACTTGAAGATGAATGCCGTGGTGAACAGCTCGTTCGTTTCGTTGTCCAGGCTCTGGATCTCCGCGACCTCGCCCACGTACGGCGCGAGCCAGAAATAGGTGATCAGTGACTTGGGATCGGAACCTCCCCAGCTGAGCTTCCATTGAACCATCACCGCGTCATTGAACGTGCCTGCGCCTACAATGACTGTGCCTTCCCCACCACCTTCGTGACGGTCGTTAGTGTCTAAGAAGTTGAGTGTTGACACGAAATGGCAAAACGTTCGAGTGGGTGAGATCCTCCGAACCCCTCTCAGGAAAGCAGGAAGGGAGGAATGCAGGAACGGAGCAGTCATCTCCGGAGCTCAGGGTGGCATCGA
>JACPPM010000049.1 GCA_016191015.1 Acidobacteriota bacterium
CGCGTTGGGGCTTCTCAGATAGCGCGAAAGCACCCCCGCAACCGCTCCCTCACGGTCGCGGCTCTGATTCAGAACGTACGGCAGAGCCGCGAGCGCATGCGAGCGGTCGATGTCGACATTTTTTCACAGCTTCTCAGTGGAGTGGGGCGGCTGTCCATCCTTGAATCAGATGTGGGCAAGTCCCCTTCCGGTCCAACGCAAAGACGCAACGCCACCAAGATCGGTCCAGAGCTTCTTTGCGGCTTTGCGTTTGAAAAGGTCTCGATCAGAGCCGCCATCCCGTCCTCGTCACAATCCAGGCGATGACCCACACACGACTGAGGCACTACCTGGGCATGTTCCCGGCTCTTGCTTTCACGGTACCGGCTCTGATAAAAAGGCAACCTTTGAATATGAAACCAATAGCTGTTATTCCAGGAGACGGGATCGGACCGGATGTCATCAACGAGGCGCTTCGCGCGCTGCATTCTCTCGAGGAGGTGTTCGCGACCCGCGTGCCACTGGAGATTTTCGACTATGGTGCGGAGAGGTGGTTGCGGGAGAAGGTCGGTCTTCCCCCCGGCGCCATGGAGGATTTGCGGAAGAACTACAGCGCGATCTTCCTCGGCGCGCTCGGAGACCCGCGTATTCCGGATATGGCGCATGGGCGCGAGATCCTGCTCGGGCTCCGTTTCGGCCTGGATCTCTACATCAACTATCGACCGATCAAGCTGCTGCGCGAGGATCTCTGCCCGTTGAAGAACTGCCGGCTGGAGGATCTGGACTTCACGGTGATGCGGGAGAACACCGAGGGCGCGTACGTGGGGATGGGCGGGATCTTCAAGAAGGGGACGCCCGACGAGGTGGCGATCCAAGAGGACGTCAACACCCGCAAGGGAGTTGAACGGATCATCCGGTATGCCTTCGAGTATGCGAAGCGCACAGGGGCGCGCACGGTCACGATGGCCGACAAGTCCAATGCTCTCGGCTTCGGTCATGACCTGTGGCAGCGCGCATTCTGGGAAGTGGCGGCGGAGTACCCCGGGATCGAGGCTGAGCACTTCTTCATCGACGCGCTGACGATGCAGATCGTGAAGAATCCCGCTCGGTTCAAGGTGATCGTGACATGCAATATGTTTGGCGACATCGTGACGGACCTGGGTGCCCAGCTCCAGGGCGGTCTCGGCATGGCGGCTTCGGGCAACATCAACCCCGAGGGAGTGTGCCTCTTCGAGCCCGTGCACGGTTCCGCGCCGAAATACGCAGGCAAGAACGTATCGAACCCGTTCGGCGCGATTCTGACTCTCGAGCTGATGCTCGAGCACCTCGGGATGGCCGCCTGGAGCCGGTTGCTCCATGCCGCCGTCATGTCCGCGCTCGATGAGAAGGCAACGACCCGCGATATCGGAGGGAAGCTCGGGACAACTGAAGTCGGCGATTACATCTGCGGGAAGATCAAGGCTAGTTGTAGCATCGAGTCATTGAATCGTTGAAGGGTTGGCAAGTATTCGGTGAGTGCAAATACTCAGGTGCTGCCCAGAGGCATGAATGATTCAATGACTCGATATCCCAATGATTCAGTGATCTCATGGGCATGACGATCACGGAGAAGCTGCTGGCGGCGCGCGCCGAGGTCGAATCGGTGCAGCCCGGGCAGCTCCTGATCGTGAAAATCGACGTCGTCCTCGGAACGGACGCCACTGCGCCGCTGGCGATCCAGGTGTTCCGTCGAATGGGGGCCAGGAAGCTCTTCAATCCGGATCAGGTTGTGCTTGTCCATGATCACTATGTGCCGGCGCGGGATGTGGCGGCGGCGGAGGCCGCGCGGGCGGTGCGGGTTTTTGCGCAAGAGCAGGGAATCAGGAATCACTACGAGCTCAATCGAGGCGGCGTCTGCCACCTGTTGCTTCCGGAGGAAGGGCTGGTTGTTCCTGGGGACGTGGTCATCGGGGCGGATTCGCACACGTGCACATACGGGGCATTTGGCGCCTTCGCGGCCGGAGTCGGCAGCACGGACATGGCGGCTGCCTGGGCTCTGGGCGAGACGTGGCTTCGCGTTCCCGAGTCGATCAAGATCGAATTCGTTGGCAAGCTGCAGCCATGGGTCGGGGGCAAGGACATGGCTTTGCGCCTGATCGGTGACGTCGGGCTCGAAGGGGCACGCTACAAGGCGGTCGAGTTCTGTGGGACGGCCGTCGAGCAGCTTCCGATCAGCCACCGGGTCACTCTCTGCAACATGGCGGTCGAGGCCGGAGCGAAGAACGGGGTGGTCGCGGCCGATGAATCTGCCTTGGCGTGGATCCGTCCGCGCGCGAAACGCAACCTGCGGCTCTATCGATCGGATCCGGATGCATCCTATGCCGCTGTCCGCACGTACGATGTGTCGAGCCTCGCACCCCAAGTGGCCTGCCCGCCGGCGCCGAACAACGTGAAACCGGTCGATGCGATCGAGAAGATCCGAGTGGATCAGGTTGTCGTCGGGTCGTGCACGAACGGAATGATTGACGACCTACGCGTGGCCGCGACCTTCCTGAAGGGAAACAAGGTCAGCACGGCTGTGAGGACGATTGTCGTGCCGGGAACCCAGGCGGTCTACCGGCAGGCGGTCGAGGAAGGTCTGGTTGCGACCTTTCTGGACGCGGGAGCGATCGTCACGTCACCCGGCTGCGGGCCGTGTATCGGCGGGCACATGGGGGTGCTGGCCGACGGTGAGGTGGCCGTGGCCACGATCGCACGAAACTTCCAGGGACGGATGGGACATCCCGGGAGCAAGGTGTATCTGGCCAGCCCGGCTGTGGCCGCTGCCTCGGCGCTTACCGGCGTCATCACCGATCCACGCGTCGTGAAGCACTGAGGGACTGGCGCTGGGTGCTCTCATGCCGTCCTACCCGCTCAGCACCCAGCACCCAGCACTCAGCACTCCGTACCGGCTGGATCGCGGGCATGCAAACGCATAGACTGTGCGGCTGGGAGTGGGACACTCCATAGCGAGGAAGAATGGATTTCAAATTTCGCGGCCGGGCGCTGAAGTTCGGTCATAACATCGATGCGGAGCAGATCCTGCCGTCTCGATACACCCTCTCGGCCAGGCAGGAAGAGGTCGTTCCGCACGTGATGTCGGGTGCCGATCCGCATATCGGCATCCGGCTCAAGAAGGGGGACATCATCGTCGCGGGTACGAACTTCGGCTGCGGAAGTGCGCTGGAGATCGTTCCGTTGGCGCTCAAGTGGGCCGGCGTGGCCGCTGTCATAGCTGAATCTTTTTCTCGTGTTTTCTACCGCAACGCGATTAATATCGGTTTCCCGATTCTGGAGGGCACGGGGGTGTACGCCGGGATCGGGGAAGGGGACATGGTCGAGATTGATCTGGAGAGAGGACTCATCCGTAGTATTACCAAGATGCGCAATTTTCCCACCGCTCCATTCCCGGATTTCATGCAGACGCTCATGCACGTCGGTGGGCTCGAAGAGTACGTCCGCCAGCGGTTGAAGCGGGCGAGCACGGCAACATAAGCGGCAGAATCGGGGAGGAGCGCCCGGGGGCGATGTCGGACGGCGCACGCCGTGTGCGCCCATTTGTCGAAGTGAGGTGAGAATGCAATTCAATGCTGGACGCAAGATCGTGATTGTGAATGGAGCGCGGACCCCGATGGCCGAATACAACGGAGCGCTCCGAGAGATGTCTGCCATCGACCTCGGAGCAGTCGCGGCGAGGACAGCGATCGAACGAAGCAGTGTCGAGCCGGGCGAGATTGATCACGTTGTCATGGGGAATGCGCTTCAGACGAGCGGGGATGCGATCTACGGCGCGCGACACGTCGGCCTGAAGGCGGGCGTGGCGAAGGAGACGCCGGCGCTCACGCTGAACCGCCTCTGCGGCTCGGGTATCCAATCAGTCATGACAGCCGCCGAGATGCTGCTGCTGGGCGAGGCGCGGCTGGTTCTGGCCGGCGGGATGGAGTCGATGAGTCAGGCGCCGCATGTGCTTCGCGGGTTGCGCACGGGACTGAGGCTCGGCGAAGGGAAGCTCGAAGACAGTCTCATGACGGCGCTCCTCGATACCTACTGCGGGCTGCTCATGGCCCAAACCGCGGAAAAACTCGCACGCGTCCATTCGATCAGTCGTGAAGATCAGGACCTGTTCGCGCTGCGCAGCCAGAAGTTGGCCGGCGAAGCCGCCGCGCGCGGCTGGTTCAAGGAAGAGATGGTTCCGGTCGAGCTGAAGAGCCGAAAGGGGTCGACTTTCTACGACACCGACGATCATGCGCGTCCCGACACCACCATCGAAGGTCTGGCCCAACTCAAGCCGTCCTTCGGTAAAGATGGCTTCGTGACGCCCGGCAACGCCAGCGGCATCGTCGATGGCGCCGCTGCGGTCGTGGTGACCACCGAGGCAACCGCGAGAGAACGGATGCTGAAGCCGCTCGGACGGATCGTTTCCTGGGCCGTGTGCGGGGTCGAGCCGGACATCATGGGAATCGGTCCCGTCCCGGCGATCCGGGCTGCGCTGGATGCGGCCGGGCTGGGCATGGATGACATCAGCTATCTCGAAATCAACGAGGCGTTCGCTGCACAGTATCTGGCCGTCGAAAAAGTGCTCGGGCTCGATCGCGCCAAAGTGAACGTCAACGGCGGCGCCATCGCGCTCGGCCACCCGCTGGCCGCAAGCGGGACACGGCTTCTTCTGACACTGCTCATGCAGCTCAAACGCACAGGCGCCCGGTACGGCGTCGCATCCGCGTGCATCGGCGGTGGCCAAGGCATCGCCATGGTGGTCGAGAACGCGACGGCCTAACTGGCGCCGTGAAGTTCAAAGTTCAAAGTTCAAAGTTCAAAGTTCAAAAGTCAGGGCATGCCTCAGAGC
>JACPPM010000047.1 GCA_016191015.1 Acidobacteriota bacterium
GGTCAAGCGAACGACCTATGACGAGCCGCGGCTCACGGAGATGGTGGAGCTCTACCGAGAGCTCGGCTTCGAAGTGCACCTCGAACGATTCAATCCCGCCGACGAGCCGCAGTGCGCGGAGTGCATGAAAGCCGCGCCCGAGCAGTTCAGGACAATTTACACGCGATAGTGTCTCGGAAGCGAATCGCGCAATCAGCCCATTGTCGTGGAAAACATTCTGACCAGTATCAAGTTTGTCTTCGAGGTTCTTCACCTACCAAAACTCCCCCCCATGTCCATCGCCTCTCCTGAGCTCGATTCCGGTCCAGCCGCTTCTAGTCCATGTAGGCCGTGACGGCTCGCCACCATCGATCCCAGGCCACGGCTGTGCCTCCCGAAGGCAAAGATCCACGAAAACTTGACGGCTCAGTCTTTTCGTCCCGCCTTTGAGGTGGGTCGTCGATCGAGGCGACGCCTACCGGAAGATCTGGCGCCATTGGATCTATGGGCGGCCGCCGTACCCGGTCAAAGGACCACGCGTGTGGATGGCTGGCGGATAGGGCGACCGCTTTCGGCACGTCTACATCGCCGAGCCCTGCCCCGACTCTGCCGCGTTCAACGCTCCACGGCGCGTGGCCGTGACAGTGCGCGACCGCAGGCGGGCAATGGCTGAGATCGGAACCATGAGCGGCAGATCCCGCCACGAGTAGAACGATGTCGAGTGCGTGCTCTGCCAGGTTCCGGTGATTCCTCGCCAGAAGAGCTTGATCGCTGACAAGCGCCAGAGGACCATCCTGAGAAACGACGCTTCGCGCGCCTTCCGCACGTAGTGGTTGTCTCCGAGGACAGCCGCGCGGAACAGGAACGCGAGGTAGCAACGTGTCCGCTCGAAGCTCAACCGCGCGCGCGAGATGTGCCGAGTCCTCACGTTCGTGTTCCAGCCGTTGTAGCGGTAGTAATTCGTCTCGTTGACGACGAGCCCTTCGGCGATCAGATCGTCACGGAACTTCGTCCGCGGGTACGGGGTCGAGCACCAGACTATCGGCACGGCGATCCGGTGATTGCTCGCAAACCGGAAGACCTTTCTGATGTCTTCCGGCGTGTCATCGGGAAGCCCCGTAATGAATCCGCCGGCGATCGCGATTCCGTTTTTGTGGAGGAGCTCGATTGAGCGGATCGAGTGATCCACGATCCGCCCCTTCTTCATGAACTTCAGCTTCGCTTCGTCGATTCCCTCGATGCCGAGAAATACGAGCGTGAAATTCGCGGCGCGCATCATCCCCACCAAGTCCTCGCTCGACGCGATCCCGACGGCGCTTGCCTGCGTCGAATACCGCATATCGCTCAAGCCGTTGTCGATGATCGCCTGACAGAGCTGCTTGAAACGAGCGACGTCTATCGTGATGTTGTCGTCTGAGAAGAAGACGCGCTTTCCGCCGAGCGCCTTCACTCTCCTGATGTCCTCGATCACCCGTTCGGTCGAGAACTTCCGGAAACTCTGCCCGTACATCTCGCTGATGCTGCAGAAGCTGCATTTCATGTAGCAGCCGCGCGATGTCTCCACGCAATCAAGCCCGCCGTTCCAGCCGCCTCGATAGCCGTAGACGCGAGACTCGCGATCCGGCAACGCAACCGCCGCCGGGTCGAGAAGCGGTCTGGCTGCGTTGTGGACGAATGCCTGGCCGGCCCTGAACGAGAGCCCGTGGATGCGGTCGAATGCACGGCTACCAGACTCGATCCCCTCCATTAGCTCGCGCGCCGTCGCCTCGCCTTCGCCGCGCACGAGGAAGTCGAACGAGTCTCCTTCGGCTCGAATTTCGTCGTAGGCCATCGTCGCGTGGTAGCCGCCTAGAACGATCTTGATCGACGGGTCGATCGATTTCACCAGCGCCGCGATCCGTGACGCAGTGCGATATTGGAAGCTCATCGAAGTCAGCCCGACCACATGCGGCTTGAATTGCTCGACGAGCTGCTTCACAGTCGATCGAACTCCGTACGGCTCGACGACCAGATCCAGAAGCTTCACATCGAACGCGCGGCGGTCGAGATTGCCCGCGATCGAGCTGATCGCCAGATTCGGCACGCGCGCCTGCGCCCAGCGGAACAGATACATCGTGTCCGGCATCGAGATGAGGAGGACTCTCATCGCGCGCCCCATCCGCACGCCCGCGATGTGATAGCATTTAACAAGCAATCAAGACGTGCACTCGAATGTACCCTGATCTCTTCCACATCGGCCCCGTGACGATCGGGAGCTGGGCTTTCATGGCCGCGATCGCGTTCCTCGTGGGCACCGTGGTCTCGTATCGTCGCGGCCTGCAGGAGGGCTTCGACTCCGGGCGCCTTTTCGGCCTCGCACCGCTCGTGCTCATCTCCGCCTTCCTCGGCGCCCGCATCCTGTATGTCGCGGTCAACATTGAGACCTACGTCGATCGTCCCGCGGAGATCGTGCAGATGTGGCGAGGCGGCCTCGTCGGCTACGGCATCCTTCTGTCGCTCATCACCGGGATCCTCTATGTGAAGTACCGGATGAAGATGCCAGTATGGCCGATCGCGGATGTGATCGCTCCCGCGCTGCCGCTCGGAATCGCCATCTTCAGGGGCGGGTGCTTTCTGAACGGATGCTGCTATGGATCTCCATCGAATCTTCCGTGGGCCGTACTCTTCCCGACTGCGCCAGGCTCTGTTCCGTCCCTGTTCTCGCACCGATCCGGTATGGCGGTGGGTGAGATCCTGGAGCCGGTCCCGCGGCACCCGACTCAGCTTTATGAGGCCCTCTTCGGCCTGATCATGTTTGCGATCATGATACGCATCAGCTCTCGGATCGAGCGTCGCGACGGAGTGATCTTCTTCGTGTTCGCGGCGATCTACGCATGTTGGCGCATCTTGAACGAGAGCCTGCGCGACGATGCGCGCGGGCAACTGCTGCTTCTCTTCGGGCACGGGATTCAGGACAGGCTCCTTTGGATCGAGGAGCGTGTCGCGGAGTACCTCGCGGCACACCCCGCGACGTTCTCGATCTGGATCTCGACCAGCCAGCTGGTGAGCCTCGCCGTGCTCGCCGGCTCGCTCCTCTTCATCCGGGACCGGCTGAAGCCCTCGCCTACGGATGTAAAGATCGAGCACTAGTTTCGGAGAGACGCTGCCAAGCGCTCGAGGGCCGTCAGTTCGCTGAAGCCGATCGGCGTAGCCTGGATGTCGTAGGTTCCGGCCGGCACGCAGAGCCTGTAGGCGCCTGTCTTCTGATCGGCCTTCGCGCTGATCGGGAGCGCAGACAGGCTCTCTGGATCCGCGCCCGTGGGGAACGCGGCGATCGACGCCGTCTTGACGACCTTCCCTTTCGCGTTCGTGATCTTCCCTGAAAGAACAACCCCGTCAGTGGCCTTGATCGAGAGTGTCTTTGCCGCGGCTGTCATCGTGAAAGAAAGATCCGTCTTCGTGCCACGTCCTGTGTATGCGCTGTCGAAGATCGGCACGAAAGTCGCGTCATAGGTCCCCGTCGGGAGGTATCCGATGAACTTACCGTTCATCACGAACATCCCCGTGGATCCTCCGTCGGTGAACGGGCTGCTCCCGTTCTTCTTGATACAAAGAACCCCGTTGAGGTCCTTGCCGGTGCTGTCCTTGACCGTGCCGGATAACTTCGTGCCACTCCCCACTTTCACGTTCGCAGTCATGTCCTTAGTCACATTGATCTTGCCCGTGCCGTATGATGACATCGGAACCATGCTCCAATTCGTCGTGAATCCCTGGGCGCCGGCGTAGAGAAGGTTGAACTTGCCGGCCGGCAATGCCAGTGTGAACTTGCGCGAGTTCGTACCTGTGCCGAACACGGCGGGGGTTACGAGCCACGGCGACGCGCCGTCAGTTGGCGTGGCGAACATCCAGCCGACCATATTCCTGGCCGTTCCGACAGTGGAGGATACCGCGCCGGTGACGAGGTGGCCCTCCGGGAGTGTCACGTCGCCGGCTGATGTGTCCCCCTTCACCTGAAACGTGCCCGCGTTCGCCGGCACGAGCCGTGGAAAGGAAGCCAAGTCGTCACTATCTGGAAAGGGCGGGCGCACTTCGAGCCTGTACGTGCCGGGCCGCAGTGGCACCTGGAAGCCGCCCGTCACGCCGGTGACGGTCTGTTGAGCGACAAAGCCGTCCGAGGAGACTGCTTGAACGATCGCACCCATGACGGTCGAGCCCGACGGATTACGCACTGTTCCGGAGAGAAGCTTGCCGTTTGGCAGCGAAATGTTCGACGTGCTGTCGGCTGACACGACTACCGCCTGCTGCACGTAATCGGTTGTCCTCGATACGACCAAGACGCTCGAGAGCGTTACGGCGGCCAGCGAGCACGAGAATAGCGTCACGTGCAGCGCCCCGGGCATCCTCCTCGGTCTTGCTCCATGTTCTCGCGTCATAGCTCCTCCTGCCGTACGGGCTCAGTCGTTGCAGCTACATCCGGTTCTGGATCCCGCCTGCATTAGCATGAAGTTCTGCACGCACCCCGTGTAGTCCACACTTTGCTCGGCCTTGGCACCTTCGCTTTCCGCCTCAACCACCTGCGTCCCGAGTGATCCAGTATTGCAGAGCGTCCAAGAAGCCTCACCGTTGGAATTCGTATGCTCCTGTGTGGTTTGGCCTGCGTATGGTCCACTCTTCACAGTGAACTTGACTACCATCCCGGGATACGGGTAACCGCTTGACAGCACTTTGGCCGTGTACTTGTAACAGCAGACGAGCCCGTATTCAAGCGTAGCCGTGAGGGAAACCGTCACATTCGCAGGCGCGGCCGAAGCCTGAACAGCCGCGGAACCCGCGTTCCACGAGACCTGACGCTGCAAGCCCAGGCCGATCATCAGGAGCGCGGCGGCGAGAAGAATGACACGGTTACGCAGTCGCTGCATCCGCTACCTCCGAGTCGATTATTCAGTTGAAACAAGGATAGGCGGGCTCACGACTGATGTCAAGCTCAGGTCAGGGTAACGTCAAAGTCGCACCTGGAAGTCCGGGTGAAGTCGATCGGAGGAAACCGCAGATGACGCAGATTTCCGGAGGGATTACACAGGTGAGATCATCACTCATCGCAGAGCGCTCCTCAAAGCGATTCCCACCAGCCTCGCGAAA
>JACPPM010000040.1 GCA_016191015.1 Acidobacteriota bacterium
GCACGCTGCAAGACCCTTCCGAGCACCTCTCAGGAAAGCAGGAAGTTAGGAAGGCAGGAAGGGGTCTGTTCGATGCCACCCTGAGCTCCGGAGATGACTGCTCCATTCCTGCATTCCTCCCTTCCTGCTTTCCTGAGAGGGGTTCGGAGGATCTCACCCACTCGAACGTTTTGCCATTTCGCGTCAACACTCAATTTCTTAGACACTAATATCTCGCTGAGTCTTCTGCGTCGAGGCGCCCTGCTTCACCGAGACCTGAAAAAGGGCGATGTCCTGATTCGCGGAGATGTGCCACTCAACGGTGCTCAGCGGAATCACGACGACATCGTGCTGATCCATCATGGTGCGGTGTCATTCGGCTTGAAGAACACCGATCACATGGCATGAGAGCTACCAACGTCAAAGAAAACTAGCAACTGGCGAGACGGTTCGCCACCGTCACGGCTCTGTCCGGCGCCATCTCCCTGGAAACGTACCCAAGAAGCAGAATGCCGTCTCAGACGACGTCCACAAGAGGGATCATCCGATACAACGATCTCGGGTTGAGCCTTGCTGGACTTGTTCTCGAGAAGGTAACGGGTCGGCCCTTCGCTGACAATATGGAGGAATCGACGCCGACATCGCTTCCAAGGCCGGGTGGAATCGGAGCAGTCAGGCGGAAGGTTGCCTCAGGATCCGTGGCGCCGCGCCGACGCCCGCTTCCTCCGACCTCTGAACCGACGAACCTTCATCAGGAGCCCGCAGCCGGTGGCACTCTCGCACCAGCGTCTCGAGCGATTCTTGCTCTGGTCGTAGAACACCCACAAGCAATCCGGATTGTCGCAGACCTTGATCCGGTCGGGCTCACTTTCAGCCAGGGTGCGGCAGAAGCTCGCTGCGATCTCCGCAACCATTCCCGCGATCCCACGCTGAACCGGGACTAGGTCAAGGGCAAAGCCACCGGGAGATCTGACCAGGCGCCGTGAGATCGGAGCCGCCGCCAGCACATCGTTCAGTCGGTCCCACAACCTCCGCGGGACGCGCCTCCCCGACGCCAGACGATCAACGATGCCCCGGAGAAGGATTCGGAGATCTTTCAGCTCGGTGCGGATGCTGCTCTCCGAGACACCCGTGAGACTTTGCTTCCAGCGGGTGGTATACCGGTGCAACCACTCCGGAACCTGCACACGATCTTCGCGCCGTCCGCTTCCGCGGTAGTCGTGCCAATCGCTGTTCAGCAGGTCCAACCAGAGATCCATTCTCTCGTAACTCCCCAAATGTCATTTGACATTTACACGGCAATCTGCGAAATTGCAATAGGTAACTATCTAACGCTACTATGACAGTTACCAACAAAGGAGGAAACAATATGGAATCACGAGTGAGGGAATGGGCCTGGAGGCGAGGGTACGAGGTTACCTGGTTCAGCGGTTCCGTCCTTCGGGATGCGCTCAGGGAGATCGAGCGCATGAAGGAGGAGGAGCAGCTCAGCCGCGCGCTTCTCGATGAACACTTCTCGTGGCTGAGCCGACCCGAGATACTCGCCCAGGCGGATGCGGAGACGATCATCCTTGCGGCGGTGCCGCGTCCTGCACGCGTCATCTCTTTCGAGCACTCGGGCGAGAGCCACGAACTCGTTCTGCCACCGACCTATCACGGATACACCGAGCTGTTCGAAGCGGTCAGAGATGACCTTCAGGAATTCCTGGAGCGGCGGATGGGCCTGCGGGTACTCCAAGCACCACTCAAGACCCTCGCCGCGTGGTCCGGCCTCGCGCGCTACGGGCGCAACAATCTGACGTACGTCGAGGGGTTCGGTTCGTACATCCAGCTTGTGGGGTTTGCTGCCGATGTCCCTCTCGGCGAAAGCGTCGCTGCCGACAGCTCGAGCCGCTCCATGCTGGAAAGATGCCGAAAGTGCCGGGCCTGCATCAAGGCCTGCCCGGTAGGCGCCATCAGTGATCAGCGGTTCCTACTCTATGCGGATCGGTGCCTGACGTTTCACTCGGAACTGGATGGGGATCTCCCCGCGTCCTTCGCCACGCTCCCGCGGCGCTGCATCGTTGGCTGCATGGCCTGCCAGGAATCTTGTCCTGAGAACCGGGGGCGGCTCCGCATCGAGCCTCTCGGTGAGCGGTTCACGGAAGAAGACACGGCGGTGATTCTGGGCGAGGCTGAGGACACCCGGCCTTCTCAGGTGTTGATCGACAGGGTCAGCCGCCTGAAGTCCAGTGAGCTGCAGCTGACGTCCGAGGGCCCGAGTCGTTCCTTCAGGCGGAACCTGGCGGCTGTCTTGAGGCACAGCGATCGTACTTCAGCCCACAATCTTGGCAAGGTATCATGACATCGCGGCGATATCCCTGTCCGTGCGGAGAATTGAGGTAACCGTCCAGGCTGATCAGCCACAAAATGCACACAAGGCGAAAACGGCACAATGGGTGTGCACGGACTAGTCAACGGTATGGCAAAGTCCCGAAATCCGCCGATCACGGTACCGTACCCAGGCCGAAGGCCGGCACCCGTACCCGGAACAGGCATTTCGGGTACGGGTACGGGTAGGGGTACGAATTGACCAGGATGGGCCGCGGATGTGACTTTGCCGCAGCCCTGATGGAATAGTGGTGATGAAGCAGCTTCCGCTACAAGAAGATTGATTTTGTGATTTCTGTGCCTTTTGTGGTGAGATCTCTTCTCTTCCAGGTCATTACTGTCTACCCGACTTGAGCAGCTGCAAATTGGCAAGACATACTTGCGCATCCCCGATCCGCGCGTAGCCGCGCGCGCGGGCGGACCGTTTCCGTGCAATCAGGCTACGAGATGCGCTTGAAGCCCGTGCTTTCGGCAACCTGGTGTTCGTGGAACGACTTGATGAACACCCTGCCCTGGATGCGCAGATCGAACCTGCCCGGCAGCCAGACGCCCTCTTCCACTCTCGTCTGGGTAAAGGACATTGTGAATGTGCGGATCGTGGCGAGGAGTCCGCCCCACATCTTGACGGGCTCGATGATCTGGGCCTCGACCCGAGTGATCTCATCCTCGTCCTGGTCCACCCAGAGCCTTCCGCGCAGTCTGTTCACCAGCCGGTCCGTCCGGCGCTTCTCCGGCAGGTGCGGCCCCTTGGGCTCGAAGCTCAGCACAAAGCTCGTCCGGCCGCCCACCGTTTCCTGCCCGATCAGGTCGAACCGAAATCGGCTCACCAGCTCCTCGTTCAGCACGATCGAATCATCATCCTTCTCGCCCGGCTTTCGCTTCGACTGCAAATTCTGTCTGAACTTCTGCTCCCGCTCCTGCTCCTTCTTCAGCTCCTTCGCCGATAGCGCCTTGCCGTTCACCTGGACGAGGCGGGAATACGAGGAGGCGCCGATGGGGAACGCCTCATACAGCTTCTCTTCGCTGCGCTTGACCGCCGATCGATCATCGAGCTCCTCCGAAACCACACGTTCGGTCCACGTGAAACGCCCCTCGGGGTTCTCGACGCTCGAGAGCCTGGCGCGCTCGACGACCCGACGGACGATCACATCGGCCGACGGCCCGCCGCCGGTGACCTCAGCCCCGAGGACCCCGACGCTGATGATCAGGAAAACAAACCCGCCCACTACATGCCTCTTCACTTCCATACCTCCTCACTCAGAACTGCACCGCGTCTCATCACCGGGCGCCTCGTTTGAAACGCGCCCGACACGCCTCCTTATACCATGCCCGGGATCCTCGTTTGAAGATCAAAACACGACGACTCCTCGCGCCACCTCACCTGCCAGCATCGCTCGAAACGCCTCGTTGATTTCATCGAGCCTGTATGTTCGCGAGACGAGCATCGCGAGATCGAGCATTCCTGTCATGTGGAGATCGATGAGCAACGGGAAATCGCGCGGCGGATTCGCCGAGCCATAGTAGGATCCCAGGACAGACTTCTCCTGCCGAGTGACCCGTGCTCCGGACATCGGCGTAATGGTGTCCATGGGGGACAACCCAACGAGAACCGCACGGCCGCCGGGGCGAGCAGCCTCGATGCAGTCCGCCTGCAGCTCAGGGAGGCCTACCGCTTCGAAGGCCGCATCGGCCCCACGCCCCTGCGTCAGGCGGCGGATCGCCTCGATCGGTCCGGCCTCCGATGAATTGACAGTGTGGGTGGCCCCGCTGAGCCGGGCCAGGTCGAGCTTCCCCGGCAGACGGTCGACCGCGACGATGATCCCTGCACCAGCCAGCCGCGCGCCCATGATGATGCTCAATCCGACCCCTCCACAGCCGAACACCGCCACGCACTCGCCGGCTTGCACTTTCGCCGTGTACCTCACCGATCCGATTCCGGTTGTCACCGCGCATCCGACGAGCGCCGCGGTCGCCAGCGGCACTTCCTTGCTCACCACCACGCATGTCTCCTGCGGGACCACCGCATATTCCGCGAACGCCGCCAATGAGCAGTAGTGATAGACGGGGTGTCCGTTGCGGCGCAGGCGGGGAGTCCCATCCTGCATCGTCCCCTGCCACATCGACCCGGCAAACGTGTCGCAGAGATTATGTTTACCGCGCTGGCAATAGAAGCACCGTCCGCAAGCGGGAGCCCAGTTCAGCACCACGTGGTCGCCGGGCGCGACGGGGGCGACGCCCTCTCCCACCGCCTCGACGACCCCGGCGCCTTCGTGCCCCGGTACCACCGGCAGAGCGTGACGCGTACCACCCGTCACCAGATGATAGTCGCTGTGGCAGACCCCGCATGCGGCGATGCGAACCAGAACCTCGCCCTGACGCGGCGGATCCAGCTCAAGGGTCTCGACACCGAGAGGTGAGTTGATGGCTGTGACCACGGCGGCGCGGATGTTCATCGTCACTCCTCGCCGCATGCGGGCGTCCGGAACTGGTCGCAATCGCAGTCCCCATCGGATGGTGCAGCCGATCCCGGTTCCCACACTGCCGGATCATCTCCCGTTTGGCCGGCCCGAGGTCCGCCGAGGGCGTACACACGGCCGTCGTAGCTGCAGACGACGATCTCGGTTGTCCCGTCTCCGTCGAGGTCCCCGATGGACGGAGTGCCGATGGTGCGCGGGCCGAGCTGCCGGCTCCACTCCTGAGCGCCAGTCGCCCCGTCGAATGCGTAGATCTTCCCGCTGCAGCCGCCGGTGAGAATGACCTCGAGGTGACCGTCGCCATCGACATCGCCAACAGCCGTCGAGCTGCGGATGTTACCGTCCTTTTCGAACTGCTTCTCCCAGACGACGGAGCCGGTCGAGTCAATCGCCAGGATGCCCCCGAGCATCGGATTGCAGCAGAGCCCGTAGTTCCCCGTGCCCTGGTTGGCCGGGATGCCGATCCCGTAACCGGTGACGACGAGTGGAGGTGTGGACTGGGGGAGGAGTGCTACGGAGGACTTCCAATCGGCTCGCGAGATCGTCCACTTCGGCGTGAAGGTCACCGCGCCTGTCTTCATGTTGGCGACGATATCGACGGCCGATATCCGTCCGTTGCGTCCATCACCCTTGTCGGGCATCCAGCCAAAAACCGCTCGCCAGACGCCGCCGAATTTCCAGGCGAGTGGCGAGCTGCGAACCACCGCGCTCTCAATCGAATGAATCGAGGGGTCCAACTTGTCGAGCGTGATGCTGCGGATGATGACCTTGCCATCGGGATTCCTCCAGACGACGTACAGCCGCCCTGCCCACGATCCCATGACAAGCGCCTTGATGTTCCGCCCGTCGTTCGAATCGAGGTCGGCGACGGCGGGTTCGGCTGAATCCAACTTGCCCGGGAAATTCCTCCACCAGATCGGTGGATTGCTCTTCTGGCCGCCGGCAGGTGCGACCCGGAACACGTACAGGGCGCCCGTGCCTGAGCTCCCCGGGCAATCCACAGCCCCGAGCTTGCAGTCCGTCGGCACGATGGCCTCGAGCGCCCCGTCGCCGTCGAGGTCGGCAATCATCGGACCGGCCTCGATGTAACGACCGGTCTTGTACTCCCAGATGAGCTGACCGGTGGTCCCCTTGAGAGCGCGAACGTAGCCGTCCTTCGAGCAGAAGAGGATGTCGAGGAGCCCGTCGGAATCGGCGTCGGCGAGCGCCGCGCTGTACTGATCCACCCCCTCGCTCAGCCCATGCTCCGGCGGAGGCACCGTGTAGGTCCACAGCTCCGTGACTCCCGGGCTCTGCCCACCCATGTCCTTCAGCGCTATGATGCGGTCGGGTGAATCGGGGAAGTTGTCCGGAGTGGTGACGACGACCTCGAGCGCGCCATCACCGTCCAGGTCGCCCAGAGGGAAGGAAGAGTACCACCGGTAGCTGCAGAATTGGGTTTTCGAAGGCTTTGTTGTCACGCGAAACGTCCAGTGCACAATCGGCCCGCTGGCCGGGTCGATATTGCCGCTCCCCACAGCCACCCCCGTGTGATTCTCGTCACGGTGAAACATCAACCATGGAGATGCATCTGAGTTGGCCCGCGGGACCTCGTCCCCACCCAGGGGGCGGGCAATCAGCATGGAGATGCAGGCGAACCCCGCACAAACCCGATAGATCTGACTTCGATCATGGATCATGTGGTACCCCCGGTCCCGCAATCTAGCCCCGCGGGGGTGCGAGGTCAAGGCGATCGCTGCGCGTGGTAGAATGCGCAGAATTCGCGCGATGGAGAGAGGATGAGCCGCGATGAATAGGGAAGAGGTGAGAACGAACCTCGTCATGGCGGGGGCGGCAATCGGAGCGCTGGTTGCGGGCGCGGTCGTGATCCGAGCCACCGGCAGACCGCTGCTGGGCTCGCTCGATGCCACGATCTTCCTGGCGCTCAACGGAGGCACCGTCAATCCATTCTTTGACGCGACGATGCCGGTCGTGAGCATCTGGGAGCTGTTCTACGTGGCCACGACACTGATCGCCGGCATACTCTTCCTGAAGAAGGAATGGCGACGCGGGTTGTTATTTCTGCTCTTTTTCGGGACGAGCCTGGCGATCGCCACGCCGGTGAAGAGACTGGCGCACCTCGACCGGCCGTACGTGTCACTCAACGCCGCGCGCACCTACGACAGTGCGGCCGAGCAGTACGTGACGGGTGGTCACAGCCGCGACGTCTCGGCAAACTCGAGCTTTCCATCGAGCCACGCATGGCTCGCGTTTTACTTTGCCGGCTTTTTCCTCTGGACGGGATGGCCCGGCTGGCTCTCCCTGGCGCTCGCCTCCCTCATC
The DNA here is from genome assembly GCA_016191015.1 of Acidobacteriota bacterium. Taxonomy (GTDB): domain Bacteria; phylum Acidobacteriota; class CAIWXX01; order CAIWXX01; family CAIWXX01; genus JACPPM01. The sequence goes on from JACPPM010000040.1 coordinate 7,146, forward strand.
ACCTTCAGTCGCATCTATCTGGGGGTGCATTATCCCTCGGATCTCCTGGTCGGAGCACTCTGGGGGATGCTATTCGGGAAGATTGCGGCGTCGATGCAGAGTTTGAAGCTCAAAGTTCAAAGTTCAACAGTGCAAGCATGATCCGTGGAATGCGTGGGATCGTGATTCAGCCGGTGACGGCGGATCGATGGGCCGATTTCGAATCGCTTTTCGGGACGCGGGGTGCGTGCGGCGGATGCTGGTGCATGTGGTGGCGTCTGAAGCGGTCGCAGTTCGAGAAGCAGAAAGGCGCGGGCAACAGGCGTGCCATGAAGAGGATCGTCGATGCGGGTGGAGCGCCGGGGCTCCTGGCATATCAGGACGGAGCGCCGATCGGGTGGTGTTCGGTCGCCCCCCGCAGCGACTTTGCTGTGCTCGCAAGGTCTCGCGTGTTGGCGCCAGTGGACACGCGGCCGGTGTGGTCGATCGTGTGCTTCTTCGTTGCACGACCCTATCGGCGCCACGGGATCACCGTGAAGCTGCTCCGTGCTGCCGTCCAGTACGCCGGTCAACGGGGCGCGCGGATCGTCGAGGGGTATCCGGTGGTGCCGAAGAAGGGGCGGGTGCCGGACGTCTTCGCGTTTACGGGTCTGGTCTCCGCGTTCGAGAAGGCCGGATTCCGCGAAGTCGCACGCCGATCCGAAACGCGCCCCATCATGCGGCGTGGGGTGCGAGGAGCCAGACCTTCAGCGACCACCTGAGCCGGCATACTGCAGGTGTGCTCGACTCGAGTGCCCTCGCCGAAGACCGACCTAGCGGCCCGGTCCGGCAAGGACGCGCGCCGGCAGCATGATGATGGCCCGAACCAGCTCGATCACCCCCTCGACCGCGATCCCCAAAATGCGGAAGGGAATCAGGAGAAGCCAGACGATCGGGTAGAGGACCAGTGCGATGAGCGCGAGCGGCCAGCAAACCACCAGCAAGATAAGCCAGAGAAGGAACTTCATCATCGGGTTCGATACCTCTTCTACCAGACTATACGAAAGTTGGGTGGTGGAGGTTCCGGGGGTGGAGTTCAAAGTTCAAAGTTCAAAGTTCAAGAGGCCGCGACCCGATTCTTGAATCACGGGGGTTGGAGGTGCGCATTGGCCTGGCCCCGCTGTTTTGCTATCATGCGCGCCGGAGAATGAATGGGAATCAAAGATCTGTTGACCGCTGAAGGCCGACGCAGGAGCAAGATCGACTCACTGACGCGCCGCCTATGCAACCGATATGGACCGACCGAGGAAAGGTGGTCGGCTGCCGATGAGCTCGCCGAGATCGCCACCGACGACGCCGTCTACGGCCTGCTGCGCCGGTTCCTGGCCGTCTCCGACAAGATTCAGGAGGACAGGGAAGAAAAGAGGCATGTGCAGGACCTGATCGTTGGTCTCCGCGACAAGGCACTGCCGAGCGTCCGCGCGTTCATCCGCCGGGAGGCGGATGCGGTGCTGGCAGTGGAGTGCCTGAAGCGGATGGTGGCCGGCGACGCGCTCGTGGATGAGCTGATCGTTCTCCTGCGCCAGGTCGGCCCCTTTGCCACCCGGCCCGATCAGATGACCCCGGTCCTGGACTCGCTGGCCCAGACCCATGATGCGCGAGCTGTCGATGCCGTGCTCCCATTTCTTCAATGCCGGGACGACACCGTCCTGCTGGCCGCGATCGAATGCCTCGACAAGCTGGGAGATGAACGTGCGCGCGAGCCGCTCGTCGAGCTCTCCGAGCACGAGGACACAGTCCCGCGCATACATGACCGCCTCCTCCAGGCCCTCGATGCACACGGGTGGGCGCCGAAGGGGAAGGACAAGAAGAAGCGGAAGTAGCCGTCGGTCAGTCCCCGAGGATCCGGGGTAGTGCGGTCGGGGGCAAGGGTCCAGGGGGCTTGCAAGAACCTGTCAGACCACGATCCCTCGCGATCGTGCCACCGGCATGTTTGAACTTTGAACTTTGAACTTTGAACTTGAAACTTTAAGCTCCGGGTTTCCATCGAGGGTTATAATAGTCGTCTGACGGGAGGTGAGAAGGTGAGACGGATGGTGTTGGTGATGGCGGCCGGGATCATCCTGCCGGCCGGGCTCGTGGCGCAGGAGACAACCAAGCCCGCTTTTGCGATCTACTTCAACAGCGAAGTCAGGGGGATGGTCGATCCTTGTGGTTGAAAGTCCCATCCACTGGGAGGTCTTCCCAGGCGTAGCACGTTCTTCAACACGGAGGCGCAATCGGTTTCTTCCCTGTTGAAAGTCGATACGGGGCGGCTCTTCGACAGAGATGACGCCGCCGTTCAATCGCGAGTGAAGTGTCTCATCGATGCCATGAACCAGTTGGAGTACACGGCTGCCAACGGCAGTTTCGATGATATCGCGACCAATCCGGCGTTTTTCGAGCAGATCCGGAAGCAGGCCACTTTTGCGTTTGTATCTACAAACGTAGTAAAATCGACGGATTCGCAGCCGTATCTGCAGCCCTACCACATCGCCGTGGCCGGCGAGAAGTACCGGATCGCGTTCCTCGGGGTGAGCAAGGCGGCGAGCAAGCCGGCAAAGTTGCCGGATGGGACAACACTCGTGGCTATCGAGCCCGGAGCGGCCATGGAGCGCTATCTGAAGGAGCTGGAGGGAAAGGCGGATCTGGTCGTGGTCATGGCGCGCCTGCCGGTCAACGAAGCCAGGTCTCTGGCGGAGCGCTACGACTCGATCGACCTCATTCTGGGCGGTGATGGCGCCTATATGGATCCGGGTCTCCAACCGATCTTCGTGAACAATGCGTTCATCCTCTACGGCGGTGACCAAGGCAAGTACGTGGGAAAAGTGGAGGCCTATCCGAGCGGGCAGGTCATCGACAAGCTGGCGTGTCGCCTCGTCCCTCTCGACGCCGCGATCCCCGACGACCCCACGATGGCGGCGCTCCTCAGGCGATACGGCTCCCAGCTTTACAGTAACACGCCGAAGAAGCCGGCCGCGGCCCAGACCGGCGCCGATCGGAAGCTCCTGCGCTTTGAACAGGCCGGCACTCAGACCCAGAGAAATTGAAGCACCTGTTGAGCATCCTCTTCGACGCCGGCCGTGGCATGGCCGATGAGCGCGGCTACAAGCTCGCCCTGATGGCCGGCCTCTGGCGAAGCACCGTCGGGGATGCCATTGCATCGAATACCGAGGTCGTGGATTGGAACGGGCCAACGATCGACGTCCTCTGTTCGGGACCGCGCTGGAAGAGCCAGCTCGAGAGCCTTCGCGCAGAAATTCTGGAGAAGCTCGGACATCTCGGCGAGCACGCGCCGACTGAGGTCCGGTTCAGGCTGGCCTCAGGCGATCGCGACGACTCGCGGCCGCGTCCGAGACGCCCGCGTCCGAGACGCCCGCGGCCGGGCCCGCGGCCCCCGGCCTCCAGACGCGTGAGTCCACGTCGCTCGGGCAAGGAGCGCACCAGGAGCTCCGGATGATTCGACACCAGCGCGCATTCACGACATACACGAGCAATTGATCATTCCACTTTGAGGAGACAATGATGACAGAAGCACTTATCGTTTCGGCAACGCGAACCCCGATCGGCAAGTTTCTCGGCAGCCTGAAGAGCATGCCGGCACCCGTTCTCGGTGGCATTGCGCTCAAGGAAGCCATCCGGCGCGCGGCGATCGACCCCGCTGTGATCGACGAGGTCATCCTCGGCAACGTCGTTTCGGCGGGGGTTGGACAGAACCCGGCGCGCCAGGCCGTGATCAAGGGAGGCCTGCCCACGGGGATCAGTTCATACTCGTTGAACAAAGTCTGCGGATCGGGTCTGAAAGCCGTGGCACTCGCAGCGCAATCCATCCGCGCCGGCGACAACCAGGTGGTCGTGGCGGGCGGGATGGAGTCGATGAGCAACTGCCCCTACATGATGTTCAAGGTCCGCGAAGGACTACGGCTGGGTCACGGTGAGATCGTGGATTCGATGGTTCACGACGGGCTGTGGTGTGCGTTCGAAAACGTCCACATGGGGAACTCGGGCGAGGTCGTGGCGGAGAAGTACGGCGTTGCGCGGAAGCGCCAGGACGAATACGCGTTGAAGTCGCACCAGAAGGCTGTGGCAGCCATCGATGCGGGGAAGTTCAAGAAGGAGATTGTGGCGGTCGAGATGCCTCAGAAGAAGGGCCCGCCGGTCGTGTTCGACACGGACGAGTCGCCGCGACGGGAGTCCACGCTCGAGGCGCTGGCGAAGCTTGCCCCGGCCTTCAAGAAGGATGGCACCGTCACCGCCGGAAACGCGCCAGGGGTCAACGACGGTGCGTCGGCGCTGGTGGTGATGAGCGAGGGGGCGGTGAAGAATCATGGAGTGCGGCCGGTGGCGCGGATCGTGGGCTACGCGACAAGTGGAATCGAGCCGAAGCTGGTGATGATGGCTCCTGTCGGGGCCGTGCAGAAGCTCGTGAAGAAGATCGGCTGGAACCTCCAGGACGTCGAGCTGATGGAGTTGAATGAAGCGTTCTCCGTGCAGGCGATTGCCGTCGTCGATCAACTCGGCTACGACTTCGACCGTGTGAACGTCAACGGCGGAGCGGTGGCGCTGGGGCATCCGATCGGCGCGTCGGGCGCGCGGATCCTGACGACCCTGCTGTACGCGATGGAAGAACGCGGTGCCCGGAGAGGGATCGCGGCGCTGTGTCTCGGGGGTGGCGACGCGGTGGCGCTGGCGGTCGAGCGGGTGTAGCACGGCGGCATTCGTCGTCAAGGAGAATCATCATGGCGATTTCATCAGTACTGGTCTGCGGTTCGGGCACCATGGGAAGCGGGATTGCGCAGGTTTTTGCGACAGCCGGCTACAAGGTGGTGGTCTGCGACTCAGCCCGATCACAGCTTGACCGGGCGCGCGCAGGGATCGAGAAGAGCCTCGCGAAGCTTACGGAGAAGGGTGCGATCAAGGATGAGCAGCGGGTGGGGGCGATCGCGAACCTCACGTACACGACATCGCTCGAGGATGGCCGGGAGGCCGGTCTGGCGGTCGAAGCGATCTTCGAGGACGAGGGGGCGAAGTCCGAGATATTCAGAAATCTCGACGCCCTGCTGGCGCCAGAGGCCATCCTGGCTTCCAACACCTCCTCGATCCCGATCACACGACTCGGTTCCGTCACGCGGCGTGCCGGCAAGGTGATCGGTATGCATTTCATGAACCCTGTGCCTCTGATGAAGCTCGTGGAGATCATCAAGGGCGCTGCCACATCCGACGAGACGCTCCGTACGATCGTCGCGCTCACCGCCGAAATCGGCAAGACGCCGGTGGAGGTGAACGACTATCCGGGGTTCATCTCGAATCGCGTGCTGATGCCGATGATCAACGAAGCGATTTTCGCACTCATGGAGGGGGTCGCGACGAAGTAAGCGATCGACACAATCATGAAACTCGGCATGAACCATCCCATGGGACCGCTCACTCTTGCCGACTTCATCGGGCTGGACGTCTGCCTGCACATCATGGAGGTTTTGCACGAAGGCTATGGCGATCCCAAGTACAGGCCTTGCCCGCTGCTGAGGAAGATGGTCGAAGCAGGCTATCTCGGGAAGAAGAGTGGCAGGGGATTCTACAGCTACGCCTGAGGGGGGAGTGCTGTGCGCTGGGTGCTGAGTTCTTCAGCCCCCGGAACCGCGCGGGTCCTCGGCGCCCTGAGCTCCGGTGCTCGCGATCGCGGCTTCGTGCTAGTACGGAACTGGAGTTTACAGATCTATACTTAGCGACATGCTGCACGATTGCTGTCGGAAGAGACTGATCGGGGCGGAGATGGTCCTGCTCGTGGCGGCGCTTTGTGCGCGGCCCGCACACCCGGCTCGCGTCGGGTCGTTTCTGTATTTCTGGTTCGACCCGCAGGTGATCTATAACGACGGGAAAAGCACGACGAAGCTGCAGATAGCGACTGACAACAAGGGGGTCACCCAGGTTCTCATCCAGGGCGGCGGGACGGGCGGCTGGCTTCCGCTATACGACGACGGAACCCATGGCGACAAATCCGGGGGCGATGGCACCTACACGCTCGACAAGATCACCTCAACCACGCTCGGCCTCACCAACTACCCGCTCAACTTCGGCGGCACGCACACCGAGTACGGCTTCGACACGAAGATCGTCAAGTCCAATGGCAAGGAGGAGATCAGCTACGAAGTCGGCATCGGTGTGGTGGACAAGAGCCAGGTCTTCTCCACGGTCAATCTCGGCGGCGGGCTCTCGGCCAGTGAGTACGCAGTTTTTCTGGTCGATCCGAAAGGCAAGGCGCTCGATTCCAAGATTCCGCTCGGCTATGTGAAATGCGGCACGACCGCTTTCCTGGCATTCCAGAAGCTCTACTCTGTCTTCCCGGACAGTTTCGATTTCGTGATCGTGATGCCGGCGGGACAGATCTTCGATCCGTCTCGTGATTATGCCGAGAACGTGCCCTATGAGGTGCAGGCAAAGAACGAAATCCAACACAACGGGCAGGCGTTGTTCGATGAGACGGCAAAGTTTTTCTCGGCGGGGCGACTGCAAGGAATGATCTACCACAGTTTCGGATACGGGGCGATCCTCGACCACGAGATCGGCCACGGGTGGGGTGCGTGGAACTTCGGACTGGACCAGGAGATCACGGATGGCGTCCACTGGGCGGCAAATACGGATATAGCCGGCCAGATGAGCGGTTTCGTCTTTGCGCCCGGAGGTGTCATAGGTCATCTCTTCGACAACGGAGACGGGACGTGGCGCGTCGAGCGTGAGCCGAGCGATAACGACAGGTATTCGATGCTGGATCTTTATCTCATGGGACTTGTTCCCCCGGGGAAGGTGCCTGCTGTCCACAAACTGATCAACCCTAACGCGGCGGAGCCGCAACCAAACAGGCAAGACCCAGGCACGCTGCAAGACCCTTCCGAGCACCTCTCAGGAAAGCAGGAAGTTAGGAAGGCAGGAAGGGGTCTGTTCGATGCCACCTTGAGCTCCGGAGATGACTGC
>JACPPM010000056.1 GCA_016191015.1 Acidobacteriota bacterium
ACCCAGGCACGCTGCAAGACCCTTCCGAGCACCTCTCAGGAAAGCAGGAAGTTAGGAAGGCAGGAAGGGGTCTGTTCGATGCCACCCTGAGCTCCGGAGATGACTGCTCCATTCCTGCATTCCTCCCTTCCTGCTTTCCTGAGAGGAGTTCGGAGGATCTCACCCGCTCGAACGTTTTGCCACTTCGTGTCAACACTCAACTTCTTAGACACTAACGGCTAACTCTGGCTGCGACTCGTTCGGCGATCCTGACAGGGAGACCGCGCAGCTTGTCGCCGGTAACCGAGCAGATCGCGATGCGAATGCCCTCCCTGATCGGGACGGTGAAGATGAGATCCTCTTCCAGTCCGTTCGCGGCGTCCTGCGGGCGATCGCATGTCACCACGAGGAAATAGCCGGCACGGTAAGGAGCGGTCGCCAGTCCCACATCGTGAGCAGCCTCTCCCCAGATCCGGTACCGTTCGTGGAGGGTCAGGCGAACACGGCCAACCTCCTGCATGTGCCTCCCCATCTTTCCGGAGTCCTTGCAGATGTTGCCGACTGCCTGCATCGCGCCGCGAGCGATGTTGGAGTACTCACCACGGATGTTGAACTCGAGGCAATCGAAAAACTCCTGGAGCACTCCCCGATCGCGATGCACCGCGATGCAGGTACCGACTCGGAGGCCATAGGCGAGGAATGCCTTCGAGCACGATCCGGCGACGATGAGGAGCACGTTGTCGGGCAGCCTGCGCTCGAGCAGCCGGCGAACAATGAGGCGGTCCTCTTCGAAGGATCGATAGTAGCCCATGTAGGCGGCATCGAGGAGCAGCACGACCTTTCGCCGCCTCGCCTCGTTCTTGAGTTGATCCGCGACGCCGTCCCAGTCTGCCCCGGTCATGCAATAGCCAGTGGGATTGTGCGCAGGGTCGTTCAGAAGCACCATCACCGACTCGCCCCCGATCGACCGCAGCCCGCGGCCGAACGAATCGAGATTGAATCCACCGTGCAGACCAAACAGGTCGAAATGCCCCATCTTCACGCCTCGGGCGTCCGCCATCGTTTCGTAGGGTCCCCAGAAGTAATTGGACGTAAGGAACGAAGCGCCCCGCTCCAGGTAATTGTTCATCACCAGCGAAAGCCCGCTGCTTCCGCCCAGCGTCGCCACGGGGCAGATCAAATGGCCGGTGTCCGGAGTCTCGAGCAACACCCCGCCTGCCGGGGCCTGCTCACGCGGCAGCGGTTCGCAATCCTCCCCCAGAAAAAGCCGCGTCGTGCCGACCAGATAGTCGGGGATCCCAGCGATCGGGCCGTAGGAACATATGTCCGAGGGCTTCAGCGCTCGCAGCTCCTCCATGAGCACGTCCGAGGCGAAAAGCTGCCCCCTATCATCCAGCGCCATCCCGATCGAAGCATTAATGACGCTGTCGCCGTGTTGAGCGGTCGCCGCCAGCGCCCGTTGGAAGACCTTCTGGATCCCTCCCCCAAGCTTCCTCGACCTTGCGTGACTCGCCGAAAACATAGCGGCAGGATACTATGACAGAAGGGCAGTGGACGCAAGATACCGCGGCGACAATCCCAAGGCTACGGCAACGTCCCGGAAACCGCAGATTTCACAGATTGACTCGCAGATGTCGCCGATTGCTTCGCGCCGACCCGAGACTGAGGAGCAAGTTGCTCGTCGGTTGAATGCTGGAAGAATCTGCGTAATCTGCGCGGAAATCTGCGCCATCTGCGGTTTCGCACGGAACGGCCTCGCCCGAGTCGGCGCCTCGACATTGCCGCAGTCCTGGCGACAATCCGAGGCTAAGCAGCTGGTTCACGTGGTGGCCGCCTACATCTGCAGAAGCCGTTCCTGTGAATGATCGACGCGCGCCGCGATGATCGGAAGACAGCGAATGTAGACCAGGATGGATACGCCGAGAATGACGAGATACGCGATACGCGAATCCGCGATTTTGCCGACGAAGATCAACCCGGCTACAAGAGTGCCCACGATCACCGTCGGGATCCAGGACAGGGAGAGAGGCAGATTGGCCGAACCCTTTCTCTCTACGGCGCGGGGGAACCTGGCCGAGACAACATGGCCGACTCCCGTCGTGACCATGAAGGCTGTGCCGAATGCCCCGAATCCCCACAGGGCTTCCTCGAGGCTCGGTCGGCGCGTCGCGATGATCGGAACGACTCCGATCGCCGCCTGCGTGAGCGTCAGCCGCAGGAGGCCGAACATCTTGCCCAAGACGAGGTCCCGGTGTGTGATCGGTGAAGATAGCAGCATGCGGATTCCTGCCCGGTCCCAGCCAAACTGGTTCATCCAGACCTCCGAGTTAAGAGGGACCAGGAGGAAAAGGAAGAGTCCAAGAAAAGGCAGGCGAAACAGCGACTCGGCGTGGCTGGCGATCAGCTCAGGAAGAGTCTCATTCTCTTCTATCAGCTTTCGAACGGCCCACAGTACGAACGCGTATGATACCGAGAACGATAGCGGCAAAAAGAGTTGTTGCCGTCCGCTGTTCGTGCCGAGGAGTTGCTTCAGAAACAGGCGCCCGATCGCCATGGCGGGCGAGCCGAAGCGCACCGGCGCACCTTGGATCAGCCGTAATCTCGACGAAACTTCCTCGGCGAAGAGCGCTCGATAGTGAACGCGTCCAGCGATGACGATGAGCGCTGCGGCCGCGAGGAATGACAATCCGATCGTGGCCAGTCCGTGTACGGGCCGCCCGAGCCAGAGATCGATCAACCCACCGTAGCCCAGAGATCCTGGTAGATTGGCAATGATGATCTCGATGACCCGCACCGTCCTGTCCTTGCCCGCGGAGGACACGACGAAGACGCATGTCAGGCCCGCGATGGGCGCCACGCTCCAGTGTCGGGCGAGGAATCGCTTCAGCCCACCCGCCAGAATCTGGAGCGCCAGCATGACGATCATCCCCTGAATCGCGAGGATGAGGATGGCCGGGCTTGCTTGGGGCAATGCGATCGCCAGTCCGGCGTTCGAGAAGACGATTCCGGCGATCCCGAGCAGCGGAAAAACTTCCACAGCACTCGCGGGGAATTCGGCGAGCAGAAGATCGGTCGGTCGAATCGGATATGCGCCGATGGCCCTGGCCGTCAACGACGGCTTGTATCGGGCGGATCCAAGGATCCCGAAGGCGGTGGTGAAGAGAGCCTGGAGCAGGTTCCAGGAGAGGAGGGAACCCGGGTCACCCGCCACGCTCAGATCGCGCCCGATGCTCAAACCGGCTCCGAACGACATGACGCCTGGGATCAGAAGAACGAGGGCCGCAATGCCAAGGGAAACGGTGGTGGCGACAACTCCGCCTAACCCGGATTCGCGCCGCACACGGTTCCACGCACTTTGGTAGTGGGCGCGCACGAGAGCAGGGAGAACCCTCACAGCCAAGACAGCTCGCCTCTCTTCGCGCCTCCCATCAACTCGATGAACAGCTGTTCGAGACTCGCATTGGATCCGTGGATCTGCCGGATCTCTTCCATCGTCCCGAATCCCCTGAGCCGGCCGCGGTCGATGATCGCGATCTGCGGGCAGAGTTTCTCCACGACATCGAGGATGTGCGAGCTCATGAGCACCGTGATGCCTTTCCGGTGCAGCCCGAGCAGGATGTCTTTGATCGTGCGACCTGTGACCGGATCGATGCCTTCGAACGGTTCGTCGAGAAATAGCATCTCCGGGCCGTGGATGAGAGCAGCGCAAAGTGCCAGTTTCTTCTTCATGCCGTAGCTGTACTCGCGAATCAGGGCGCCCGGTGCCGGGGCCAGATCCAGGGTCTCGAGCAGCTCGGCTGACCGTTCTGCGATCCGGTTATCGTCGAGACCGTAGACACGCCCAGTGAAGTGAAGATACTGCGCTCCAGTGAGGCAGTCGAGAAAGCCCTCGTCCTGCGCCATGACCCCGATTCTCCGCTTCACGGCAAGAGCATCCGATTTCATGTCCATCGTGAGCACTCGGATCGACCCGGCGCTCGGTTTGAGCATCCCCGTGCACATGTTGATCGTCGTCGATTTGCCGGCTCCGTTTCTGCCAAGCAGCCCGACGAATGCGCCGGATCCAATCCGCAGAGTGAGATCGTCGACCGCGGTCGTTGGCCCGAATCGTTTCACGACGTTTTGCAGCTCGAGAGCGTAGGCCATCAGTGCTTTCGAGCCTAGCACATCTCCCGAAGCCGGAGAAGCCCCGAACTCCGGATCTAACTTGCGACGAGACGTCGAAAAGACCGCCATAGTGTCTTACAAGTTGCGTGTTGACACGAAATGGCAAGAATGCGAGTGGGCAAGATCGTCCGAACTCCTCACAGG
>JACPPM010000044.1 GCA_016191015.1 Acidobacteriota bacterium
AAGCAGGACGGCGGCAAAGTCGAGGCGCCGCCTCGGGCGAGGCCGTTCCGTGCGAAACCGCAGATGGCGCGGATTTCCGCGCAGATTACGCAGATTCTTCCAGCATTCAACCGACGAGCACCTTGCTCCTCACTCTCGGGTCGGCGCGAAGCAATCGGCGACATCTGCGAGTCGATCTGTGAAATCTGCGGTTTCCGGGACTTTGCCGTAGCCTTGTCAGGGAAGACCGCCTGGTTGCGGCCATGGTTCTTGGCGTGATACATGCCGAGGTCCGCCACCATGATGAAAAATTATGGGAAGTTGCTTATCCGGATACCCACCACCCGAACCGATCCACCGGCTGGATGGCACGGGAATCGGCGATCGGGTTTGGACGAGAACATGTGTCAAAGGTAGGACGAAAAGGTCGAGCCGTCAAGTTCTCGTGGAATCTTGCGCTCGGGAGGCACGCTTCTGGCCTCGGATCGAGGCGGGCGAGCCGTCAGGACCGAGAAATAGTGGAAGTCGGCTGGACCACAATGGGGCTACGGCGAGCCGACTCATATGGGAAGGCCAAGGCCAGATTCCCCACACAAGCGCGCGGAGTGGACTGGGATTGCGGAGGTGCTCAGGATTGTGAAGAATGCGGGCATGCTGAAAACGAGGCAACAGTGAATCGGGCTCGGGCGAGCTGCTATGGTTGTTGTCGTCGCTGAGAAGCCGTCGGTCGCGAGGGACATCGCGCGGGTCCTGGGTGCGAGCGCGCATGGTGACGGGTATCTTCACGGCAGCGGATACGTCGTCACCTGGGCCATCGGGCATCTGGTCACTCTGGCTCAGCCGCACGAAGTCAATCAGACCTGGAAGACCTGGCGGCGCGAATCGCTGCCGATGCTCCCCCAGCAGTGGCCTCTCGTCGTGATCGAGGAAACCCACGCGCAATTCGCGATCGTCAAGAAGCTGATCAATGACAAGCAGGTCGACCATGTCGTGTGTGCCACGGACGCGGGGCGCGAGGGCGAGCTCATCTTCCGCTTCATCTACGAGGCGGCCGGGTGCAGCAGACCTGTGCGTCGTCTGTGGATCTCCTCGCTCACGGCCGACGCGATTCGCGCCGGCTTCGCCAATCTGAAGGACTCGCGCAACTACGATCCGCTTGCAGCGGCGGCGCGAGGCCGGGCGCAAGCGGACTGGCTCGTCGGCATGAACCTGTCCCGCCTCTACACGCTGGCCCACGGCGACATGCTCTCGGTCGGCCGGGTCCAGACACCGACCCTCGCGATGCTGGTGGAGCGTGAACGCGAGATACGAGCATTCGTGCCGGAGGACTACATCGAGGTTGTCGCGACATTCGAGCCGCACCGGAAGGCGGAGGCGCTGGATCGCCCCGCGCCATCGTCCTATCGAGGGACCTGGTTCAGGCAAGATGCGGATGCGCAGCAGAAAGCCGCCAGGCGTCTGCCGGCGGACGGAGTCGAGGCCGCGCGCATTGTCGAGCGAGTCCGGCGCCAGGGTGAGGGAGTCGTGGAGTCGCTCGAACAAGAGAGCCGCCGCATGCCTCCTCCGCTCCTGTACGATCTCACCGAGCTGCAGCGGCATGCGAACCGCCTGTTCGGATTTACGGCAAAAAGGACTCTGGAGATCGCCCAACAGCTCTACGAAGCGAAGAAACTGCTCAGCTACCCCCGCACCGACAGCCGTCACCTCTCGACCGACGTTGCCCGCACCCTGCCGGCGATCGTGAAGCTCATCACGCCACGCTACCCGGGCAGCATCGCACCTGAGACGGCTTCCCGCACGCTCGGCAGTCGCTTCGTCGATGATGGAAAGGTCACCGATCACCACGCAATCATCCCCACGACGACCGATCCCGCGTCGGCAGTACTCACCCCCGACGAACAAAAGATCTACGACCTGGTCTGCCGGCGACTTCTCGAGGCCTGGCACGATGATCACATCTGGTCGGTGACGACGATCATCACGCGGGTGTCGTCGACGGAAGGAGGTGAGCAGCACATCGACCGGTTCCACACGGTGGGAAGTGCCGTCGTCCAGATCGGGTGGAAAGTCCTGGATCTGCCCACCAAGAAGACATCAACCGGTGTTGGAGACGGTGCACCCGACGATGGCCAGGACCTTCCGCCCGGGCTGGCCGCCGGTCAGGCTCAGCGCGTCAGCGATGTCGCCGCGATGAAGAAACAAACCCGCCCGCCGAAGCGATTCACCGACGCCACTCTCCTGACAGCCATGCAGACAGCCGGAAAGACCCTGGACGACAAGGAGCTCTCCGATGCAATGAAAGAGAGTGGCCTGGGTACGCCGGCCACTCGCGCGGCGATCATCGAGACGTTGCTGACTCGCGGATACATCGAGAGGGATAGGAAGGCGCTCAGTGCCACCAGCAAGGGCATCATGCTCATCGACATCGTCCACCCCCAGGTGAAAAGCCCCGTGATGACGGGCCAGTGGGAGGCGCGGCTCCGCCAGATTGAGCACGGGAACGCGCAGCTCAGTGGCTTCATGAAAGACATTGAAGACTATGTTAGGGACGTCGTTGAGGGCGGCGGTTCAAAGTTCAAAGTTCAAAGTTCAAGCCGCCAAGAAGTTGTCGGAGAAAAGCCGGCTCCACCACCCCGTCCCATCCCCGCCCCCGCTCCCGTTCCCGTTCCCGACTCCCGATCACTGCCAGACATGCTGAAAACTGTCTTCGGGTTCGACAAATTCCGGCCGTACCAGGAGGATGTTTGTAAGGCTGTGCTCGAAGGAAACGACGCTCTGCTCGTGATGCCGACCGGGGCCGGCAAGTCACTCTGCTACCAGCTCCCGGGACTGGCTCGCGGTGGTACTACGCTTGTCGTAAGCCCGTTGATCGCCCTGATGGAAGACCAGGTCGCAAAGATGAAACAGTTGGGGTTGCGCGCCGAGCGGATTCACTCGGGGCGGGATCGCGCCGCATCCCGCGCGGTCTGCAACGACTATCTCGCCGGCAATCTCGATTTCCTCTACATTGCCCCCGAACGCCTCGCGGTTCCGGGCTTCCCGGATCTCCTGGCGAGGCGGAAGCCGGTTCTCATCGCTGTCGACGAGGCTCACTGCATCTCTCACTGGGGACATGACTTCAGACCCGAATACCGGATGCTCGGCCAGCGCCTGCCGCTTCTGCGACCCGCGCCGGTCCTGGCCCTGACCGCCACCGCCACCCCGCTTGTCCAGAACGACATCGTCCAGCAGCTCTCCCTCAAGACTGCGAAGCGCTACATTCACGGCTTCCGCCGTACGAACATTGGGATCGAGGTCGTCGAGGTGCCGAAGCCCGACCGCATGAGGCTGGTCGAGGGCCTGCTTCAGGACGCGTCACGCCGGCCCGCGATCCTCTACGCTCCCACCCGCAAGGACGCGGAAAAGCTAGCCGATGTTTTGGCCGGGAACTACCCTTCTGCGCCGTACCATGCAGGCATGGGGTCCGCTGCGCGGGACCGCGTGCAGGCGCGCTTCATCGACGGTTCGATCGAAGTGGTTGTGGCCACGATTGCCTTCGGGATGGGTGTCGATAAGGCGAACATCCGCACGGTCGCACACCTCGCTCTTCCCCAGACACTGGAAGCGTACTACCAGGAGATCGGCCGCGCGGGCCGCGACGGCCTGCCCTCTCGCGCGCTGCTCATGCACTCCTACGCCGACCGCAAGATGAACGAATTCTTCTACACGCGAGCCTACCCCGAAGTGCCGGTGCTCAGGAAAGTACACTCGCTCCTCACCGCGGAGTCCCAGTACCGTGAAAACCTCAAGGCGCGCGCCGGCATGGACGAGGACGCGTTCGATCGAGCTCTGGAGAAACTCTGGATCCACGGCGGCGCGATCGTTGATCCTGACGACACCGTCCGGCGCGGGCACGATCGCTGGGTGGATTCGTACGAGGCGCAGCGATCGCACCGCAAGGCACAAGAGGAGCAGATGGCCCGGTTCACCAAAGTGCACGGATGCCGAATGGTCCACCTCGTTCAACACTTCGGCGACGAGGCGGACGAGGGAACACCTTGCGGGCTCTGCGATGTCTGCGCTCAGTCGGGATGTCTCGCCCAGACTTTCCGGAAACCGGGCACAACTGAACAGCAAGCGATGGCTCGAATAGTCGGAGAGCTGCGCGATCTGTCGAGCGTCTCGGCTGGGAAGCTCTATCGCGACCTGTTTGCCGCGGAATCGTTCGACAGGCACAGCTACGAGATGCTCCTCTCGGGCCTCTCGCGCGCCAATCTCGTGCGTGTATGGGACGATGAGTTCGAGAAGGACGGTCGGACGATCGCCTATCAGCGCCTGGCGCTCACGCCGGCGGGACGCCAGCTCCGGACCGAAGTGCTCGCCGATGTGCCGGTTCCGACCGCTTCGATGCGGGGAAGCGCCCAGGTCCGCCCGCGACGCCGGAGAGAGCGGGCACCGAAGGCATCGTCGCACCGACTTGTCGCGGCGAGGGGGATCGAGAGCACTGCTCCGGAGACGCCGCCGTCTCAGGAGATCGTCGACGCGTTGCGTCTCTGGCGGCTGGAGGAGTCGCGTCGCCGGCGCATCCCCGCATTCAGAATCATGACGGACAAAGTGATGTACGGGATCGCATCCAGCAAGCCGGCGGACGAGGCCGCGCTACTCGCAATTCACGGCGTCGGCCCGGCGTTCGCAAAAAAACACGGCGCACGCGTGCTGGGGCTGGTGAGGAGTCTCGTGTGAGTCCGGTCATCCTGAGGGCGCCACAGGCACCCGAAGGATCTCATGCTATGACGACGAGTCCCGTGGCGGCCGTGGCGCACTGGTATCCCGAGATCAGGCATATCTATATGTCGGGGTACACCGACGACGCCATCGTCCGGGACGGCGTTCTCGAGTCCGGCGTGGCCTTCCTGGAGAAACCTCTCACACCCGATACCCTTGCGAAGAAGGTACGATCGGTTCTGGACGCGCCGCGCGCGCCGCGCGGTTGAACCAGAGGTTTGTTTCTGCAGCGGGGCCTGGGTCGCTGAGGAGCGAGCGGTAGCAGAGATTGAGATTCCCAAGTTGGAATTGGACTGTTCCAGGTTCCTGGCGCCCTGTGGTAGGTTTAGATGTATGCAAGAGATTCCCGCCGGTCTTCTGGATGCTGCCGTTGAGCGGCTGAAGGCCGAATTTCAACCGGAGGCGATCTTCCTGTTCGGCTCGCATGCTTGGGGGACTCCAACGGCGGACAGCGACATCGATCTGTTGGTGCTCGTGTCGGAAAGCCAAGAACGGCCCGCCAAGCGCATGCAGCGTGCGCATCGCTGCCTCGGTAATCTCGACTTCAGCAAGGATGTGTTCGTCCAGACCAGGAGAGAGTTCGATCGATACAAGCATGTGCCGACATCTCTCCAGTATCAGATCATCGAGCGGGGCCGGAAACTGTATGGATGAGGCAATCGTCGAATTGACTCGCGAATGGCTCGTGAAAGCGGATCATGATCTCAAGAACGCGAGCATCGTGAGCCGCGCCCCCCAGGGTCCTCTGGACACGGCGATCTACCATTGTCAGCAAGCAGTGGAGAAGGCGTTGAAAGGATGGCTGTGCTGGAAAGGGGTAGCCTTTGAGCGGACTCACGATCTTAGGCGGCTTATCAACCTCGCGGCTACGACCGATCCAGCCTTCAGCCGCTACCAATCCTCGGCGGACATTCTCACGCCGTATGCGTCGATCTTCCGATATCCCGGACTCTCTGGTGACCCGACGCCGTCACGCGAGGAATTCGACGAAGCAATGAACCACGCGTTGGGCACATACAACTTTGTCTTGAGCCTCTTGCCCACTCACGTCAGACCCGCTTAGCCAGTCTGAAGGACTCGTGCGAGCTCGGCACATTGCCCCAACGCCCACTGGAGGCCCGTACTCACTTCCGGCTTCGATTCCACCGGACAGCCCAGCACCGCTGCATTGCCCCGCGGTCCTCTAAATACAGGTAACGCGGCGGAGGAGACCGTTGCGACTGTCACGGGAGGCATGTCTGACCGCGTCTATTTAATGCGACACTTGACAATGCGACACTGACTGTCTATATTTGTTGCGTGGAACACGAGGCGCAATACAGCATAGCGGAGCTCGCCAGGTTGGGCGGAGTATCCCGGCGATCGGTGAGATACTACGTTCAAGAGGGGTTATTGCCTGCTCCGCTCGGGCTCGGGCGAGGTCGCCACTACGGGCGAGCGCATCTCGATCGCCTGCTTAAGATCAAGGCGATGCAGGAGCGCGGAATGTCGCTCGCCGAGGTACGGCGGGAGTTGTCGCAAGGATCTGACACAGGGGAAGAGCCGCCCAGCGAAGTGCTCCGCTCCGCGTGGACGCGATTCGAGTTGGCTCCAGGCTTGGAGCTTCACGTGTCGAGCGCGCTCCAAGTTCCGTCGCCGAGCAAGCTCGCGGAGCTGGCAGAGTGGTGTCGCCTGCATTTTCGTAGCAGCCAGGAGGATGAGTCAGATGATTGACAATCAGGAGTGCCTTGCATGTACCGGTCTGGTGACGACGTCTGCGCCGGTACCGCTGGTCGGAGTTTCGGTTGAGGCCTGGGTCAGAGACATCGGCGCACGCGTTACCGTCACACAGAAATACCGCAACCAGGAGGACAAGCCGATCGAGGCTGTGTATATCTTCCCGTTGGATGAAGGCGCTGCGGTGTGCGGATTCGAGGCGCTGATCGACAACGTTCGGGTGCTCGGGCGCGTGAAGGAACGCGAGGAGGCGTTCGAGGAGTACGACGACGCCCTCGAAGCGGGTCATGGCGCGTATCTTCTCGATCAGGAGAAACCCGACGTCTTCACTGCCAGCATCGGCAACGTCCCGCCCGGCAAGGAAGTTACGGTGCGGGTGAGCTACGTGACCGAGCTCGGTTGCGAGGGCGACTCTCTACAGTTCGTCATTCCGACGACAGTTGCCCCACGATACGCGCCGCGCGTGGATCGGAAGGGGGTCGGGCGCCCACCGGCCGAAGCCTTGAATCCGCCCATAGCCTGGAACGTGCCCTATGGCCTTTCCCTGCTGATCCACCTGGACATGTCGTCGGCTGTTCGCGCCATCGAGTCCCCGACACATCCGATTTCCGTGGATCTGGACGGGATGACAGGTACAGTGCGGCTCGGAGGCCGCGAAAGCGCGCTCGACCGCGACTTCGTCATGCTTCTTCAGACTGTGGATTCCCGGGAGCCGCGGGTGAGTGTCGAAGTGGACGAGAAGGGGAATCGCGCGGCCGCTCTGACGTTCCGGCCAAAGCTCGATCTGGACCGGGTCCCGTCCGAGATCATCTTCGTGATCGATCGATCGGGGTCCATGCAGGGAACGTCGATCGCTGAGGCGCGTAACGCGCTGCAGCTTTGTCTTCGCAGCCTCTCCCAAGGGACTCGCTTCAACATCGTCGGCTTCGGGTCACGATTCGAAATGATGTTCCCGGCGACTCGGGAATACTGCGATGAAGCGCTCCGCCAAGCCAGCTCAAACGTTGATGGAGTGGATGCCGACCTCGGCGGCACGGAGATTCTCGCCCCCCTCGAAGCGATCTTCCAGAATGCGCCTATACGCGGCTTCCCGCGGCAGCTCTTTGTTCTGACCGACGGACAGGTTACGAATACCGAGGCCGTCATGAAGCTGATCCGCAGGAATTCGCACACCACTCGCGTCTTCAGTTTCGGCATCGGTGCGGGGCCCAGCCGGCATCTGATCAGGGGGATGGCGCGGGCCGGGAACGGTTGCGCGGAGCTCATCAGCCCGGGAGAACGAATAGAGCCGAAAGTCGTACGCCAGCTCGCGAAGGCGCTTGCCCCAGCGCTCTCCGATGTCAAGCTGGACTGGGGGACGCTCGACGCGCGCCAGGCTCCTTGCCTCGTGCCTCCCGTCTTCGCAGGCGGGCGTGTCACGGTATACGGCTTCCTCGAAGGAGAGAGGAAGGGCGTGGTCACCCTGGGTGCCATCGGGCCAGGGGGACCGGTGTCGTACAAGGTCGAGGTCGATCCACAGGCCGCCCGTCCCGGCAACCTGGTGGCCACACTCGCGGCGCGAGCCATGATCCGCGACTTGGAGGAAGGGACGAGCCCTTTGCATAACCGGCAGGGCTCAGCGCAGGGCAGAGAAAAGAAAGACCGGGTCAAGGGGGAGCTCGTCCGGCTCGGTGTGACCTTCGGCCTCTGCTCGCGCGAGACCTCCTTCGTCGCCGTCGAAGAGAGAGGCGCTCCGACTGAGGGAGAGATGCAGCTCAGGCGCGTCCCGATCGCACTCACGAGGGATTGGGGTGGACTGCACGGTGATCTGAGCTCGAGGCCCATGGCGATAGGCAGTGTTGGATCGCGGGTTCCACGAGGAGTAATCTGTGGAGCGCCTCCTGCGAGCACGGCACCTCTCCACGGGGCTCCGATCTGGCAGCATGAGGTGTTCGACGGTGATCCACTGGATGTCCACTCCTTCATGCGGCGCAAGACAGACGAAGAGTCTTCTCGGGAAAGCCGGATCGGAAGTGCTGGAAGCACGGTGGTATCTGCGAGCACAGAAGAGAGAGCGGCTTCTGGTCTCTTCGGTGCCATTCGTAACCTTTTCCGAAGAACTCCTGCGTCTGCCGACGGGGGCCAGGGAGCGCCAAGTCCGGCCTCTGTTCCGCCTCCTCGCGACCAGGGTGGCCAAGCTCCCGGCTCGACTTCGCAAGAATCGCACCCAAAGCCGAAGGCCACGGATGTTCGCAAGACGATGCACTGGCTGCTCTCGGCGATGTGCGCCGACGGTTCATGGCTTCTCACGGAGCGATTGGCCGAGATTGTCGGAAGGAGGCTTGGCGAGCTGGAGGCGGCCCTAGCCGGGGCGAACGGGTCTCGCGATGATGTCAGAAGTGCGTGGGCGACGGCCCTCGCGCTGGCGTGGCTCGAAGAGGAGGCCCCGCAGTTGAGGGACGAGTGGCGACTGGTGGGCGACAAGGCGCGCAAATGGCTCGCGAATTGCCCCGCCACGCTCGCCAGCGGCGAGGACTGGATCGAAGCCGCCCGCGAATGCCTCAGAAACGAGATATCGAAGTTAGGATAGATGCCGCCAGGCAGAGGAGGATGCGAGGGGTCACATTGAAATGCCCTGATCTTCGTCCTACTATTCCTCAACCATGAACAAAGGGACAGCTCACTCCGCGATGCCACCGACGCACTCACGGTCCTGGCGCACAATCCGGGTTTTCATTTCCTCCACCTTTCGCGACATGCATGCCGAGCGGGATCATTTGCTGCGGACTGTTTTTCCTGAGCTAAAGGAGTTGTGCCGCACGCATCGGGTGCATCTGATTGATGTGGATTTGCGCTGGGGTGTCAGCGAGGCCGATGCCGAGAGAGGGAAAGCGATCGATATATGCCTCGACGAAATCGATACCTGCCGTCCCTACTTCCTGGGATTGCTCGGTCACAGGTATGGCTATGTCCCCCCTGGTCACCAACATTCCATCACCGCCGAAGAGATCTATCACGGTGTGCTTCACAATGACGTCCCCAAACAGATCCTCGATCTAGGCAAGATCATCGCCGGCAAGCTGGAGGACAAACCTCTTTCCCATCAGGAGCTGAATTGCCTGAGCCAGAGCTATCTCTGGGATGCGGATCGCCGGAAGTACCTTCTCCGGGATGACATTGCGCCTCAAGAGATGGATACTCTCCGTTCTGTATTTCTGCGCTATTCCATCTATCAGAAAGACCGCAGCTACTTCTTCTTCCGCAGCGAGTCATTCACCCGCCTGCTCGCGGGTGATCATCCAGAGGACTTCTTTGAAACCGGCGCATTCCAGAAGTTGCAGGAATTGAAAGCAGAGATTCGTAATGCCAAGTTGCCGGTACATGAATATGACAACCTGGAAACGTTCGGTCAGCTTGTGCGGGATGTGCTTTGGGCAAAGATCGAAGCAGAAGCAAAAGAGGCTGTCATTGAAAAGGACTGGCTGGAGCGGGAAGCTGAATTCCATGAATTGTTCATCGCCGACCGGACCCGGCGTTTCGTCGGACGCCGCGAGCTGCTGGATCGGATGCGCGCCTTTTGTGAAATGGGCGATCAGCCATCCGTGCTGGCCATCACCGGAGAACCCGGCTGCGGAAAATCGGCATTGATGGCGCGATTCGCCGAGGAAACTACTCGGCGTCGCCCCGATTGGCTTATCATTTCACATTTTGTCGGAGCGTCGCCGGCATCCACTAACCTGCGCCGAATGCTCCGCCGTTTCTGTACGCAGCTGAGTCGCGCCTTGGGATCTGCCGAAGAAGTTCCGGAAGATATCGAAGAACTTCTGACCCTTTTCACGGAGCTTCTGTCGAATGTGCCCGAGAATCGTCCGGTGCTCGTGATCATCGACGCTCTCAACCAGCTCGAGAAGGGCGATCATGCCCATTCGCTTTCCTGGCTTCCTCAGACACTTCCTGCACACGTTCGTTTCATCATCAGCACACTTGGTGGCGAGGCGCTGGATGCTTTGCCAGCCCGGGCGACAATGTCGCAGGTGGAACAGGTCCGAGGGCTATCGCGCCCTGAAGTCCGAGAATTGGTGAAAGCTTACCTGGCAGAAATCCGTCATGAATTTCCCAATCCCCAGGTCGAAGGGGAATTCTTCGCGAAGGTCGAAGGGGGGAACCCTCTCTACATTCTGGTTGCCCTCGAGGAACTGCGGGTCTTTGGGAAATTCGAAGAATTGGAAAAGCGGATCTACATGCTTCCGGACAATGTTCCAGACCTCTTCGACCAAGTTCTCGAGCGCATTGAAGGCGATTTTGATCCGGCATTGGTGCGAGACTGTGTGGCCTTCATGGCATGCGGCCGTCATGGGATGACCGCCGAAGAGCTGCAGACGCTCCTGAGACAACATGCGCCCGAGGCTGACCGCAAGGTTGAGCCGGTCAAGCTGCCGGACCTGGTTTGGCGCCGCCTGCATCGCTCCTTTTCGGCCTACCTTCTCAATCGCTCAGGGGTGATCGACTTCTTTCATGGTCAGCTCAAGGAAGCCGTGGGAAAGAGGTATCTGAGTGAAGATGCCAGGCGTGCCGCCGCGCATCAAACCCTGGCGGACTACTTTGAAAGTCGCTGGAGCCAACCCTATCTTCGGGCGCTCGATGAGCTCCCTCACCAACGCACGAGAGCCTTGGATTGGACCGGGCTGGACCGAATTCTCTGCGACTTGAGGTTCATTGAGGCGAAAGCATCGGCCGGAATGACCTATGACCTCGTCTCAGATTACAATGCGGCTCTTTCCAGCAACGGGGTCCCCACGCGGACAGACATACGCGGGTTTGCCCGCTTCGTGACCGCTCAAAGCCACGTCATCGCCGCGAATCCGGCCCTCACCTTTCAGCAAGCCATCAACGAACCGGACACAACGCCTCAGGCCCAGGCCGCGGCAAGAATACTGGAAGCAGGCCAGGAGAGCAGGCCCTTCTTTGGCTGGATCAACAAACCCCAAAGCGTTTCCGCCTGTTTGATGACTCTCACGGGGCATACCAAGGGTGTACTCGCGTGCGCGTTTTCTCCCGATGGTTCGCGTATCGTCTCTGCCTCATGCGACAAGACTCTCAAACTTTGGGATGTGGCGACCGGAAGAGTCCTGGCGACTCTGACAGGTCATGATGACCTTGTGGATCACTGCGCATTTTCTTCAGATGGCTTCCGCATAGTCTCTGCCTCATGGGATGGGACACTCAAGCTCTGGGACGTGGCAACGGGAAGGGAACTGGTAACTCTGACTGACCACGACTACCACATAACCGCTTGCGCCTTTTCTCCCAATGGCTCACGCATCGTCTCTGCGTCATCATCAGCTCTTGACAGATCGTCGAAGTTCATGACTATCAAACTCTGGGATGCGGCAACGGGGAGAGAACTTAGCTCCCTGATCTGCCAAAGTGACAATACACAGGCCAGCGCCTTTTCTCCCGATTGCTCGCGCCACGTTTCGATCTCAGCCGATAAGACGCTCAAAGTCTGGGATACGGCAACGGGAAAAGACCTGGTCACTCTGATCGGGCATTTTGACGAAACGTACACCTGTGCCTTTTCCCCGGATGGCACGCGCCTCGTTTCGGCTTCAGCTGACAAGACTCTCAAGGTCTGGGATACAGCAACGGGAAGAGATCTGGTTACACTGACCGGGCATACTGGGGCTGTACGGTTCTGCTCCTTCTCTCCCGACGGCTCACGGATCGCCTCTGCGTCGGAAGACAAGACACTCAAACTATGGGATGTGTATACAGGGAATGAACTTGTCACCCTGACGGGCCACAGTGACCATGTGTGTGCCTGCGCCTTTTCTCCGGACGGCGCGTACGTCGTTTCTGCATCAGATCCTGAGCTCAAACTCTGGGATGCAGCAACCGAAACGAGACTGGCCGATCCGGCCGGCCATGGTGACTGGGTGCGTGCCTGCGCCTTTTCTCCGGATGGCTCGCGCGTGCTTTCGGCATCCATGGATGGGACACTGATACTCTGGGATGCCGCAACGGGAAGAGATCTGGCCACTCTGGTTGGCCATAATGACTTTGTGATCGCCTGCGCCTTTTCTCCGGATGGCTCGCGCATCCTTTCCGCAAGCAATACTCTCAAACTCTGGGATGCGGCAACCGGAAAGGAATTAGCCACGTTGATCCGCGGCGATAGCTGGGTGAGCCCCTTCGCCTTCTCTCCCGACGGCTCTTGCCTTGTCTGCGCTTCAGATGATAACAGTCTCAAGACTTGGGATGGAGCAACAGGAAAAGAACTTGCTACTCTGGCCGGCCACAATGCTCGTGTCACGGCGCTTGCCTTCTCTCCCGACGGCTCGCTTCTCGTTACCGCTTCAGAGGACAGAACTCTTAGGACCTGGGATGCGGCGGAAGGTACAGAATTTCTCACCCTGGTCGGTCACGATGAGAGGGTGGACGCTTGTGCCTTTTCTCCCGACGGCTCGCGCATCCTCTCTTCTGCGGGATCGAAGCTCAAACTCTGGCATTCGATAACCGGTGAAAGACTTGCCACTCTGTCCGGCCACGATGACTGGATCAGCGCCTGCGTCTTTTCTCCTGATGGCTCACGCGTCGTTTCTGCATCATATGACAAGACACTCAAACTCTGGGATGCGTCAACCGGAGAAGACCTGTTCACTCTAACAGGCCATGGCCACCACGTGACCGCCTGCGCCTTTTCCCCCGATGGCTCGCGTATCGTTTCAGGATCAGATGATAGGACTCTCAAACTCTGGGATGTGGCCGCTGGAAAGGAGATCTGGGAATTCAGGCTCAACAGAGAAGTCACCTGTCTCTGTGTAAGCAGTTTCGACTGTGTGGTGCTCGGGATGTGGTCGGGAAGTGTTCTAATGCTCCAACTGGCAAACGCCCCGGTTGGACCTTCTGTAATTACGGCGTGGCGAAAATCCATCCAAGAGAGCATTTTCATGCACAAGCCGGAAGACAACCTTGCGGTTGGCTGCCCCTACTGTCGGAACTGGTCTACCGTCGAGGAATCGGATTTGGGCAGAACGATCTCCTGCGCGAATTGCGGAAAGTCACTCAAGCTCAATCCGTTCACCATCGATGCTGATTGGCATCCGATTGCCCGAGCCTGGGAAGGGAAGTAGGCTTCGAATGGCCGGGGCTGGTGCGAGAAGCTATCGGCAGTGTTCTTATCTCGAGCTCATCGTTCTGCGCGCGGAATGGCCAACGCACACGACAGAGTATCCGGTAGGCGAAGGGGCTGTCGCCGCCTCGCCTGCAGCTATCGAGGATTTGCGCGTCGAGTGCCCTCCTCCGAAGTGCCGACTCCCACACACCATCCTGCTCCCGCCGCCGACTCCAGCCCTCAGAACAACTCGACAGTAAGAATATGATTTCCACATTCAACGGCCGACCTAAACATGAAATCGAAACCCTAGCCCAGCGCGGTGGCTGACACGCTCTCTGAGGGCCACCTTCGGTCTGACGGGAGTCAGCAGTGTTTGGCCGTTACTACTCAAGAAGTGCCCGCAGCGCTTCCACAGCCTCTCGTCTGCGCGCGCCCATGACGATGAGCTCTATCCGGTCACCTTGCCGGAATGCCAGGTTGCCGGGAAAGAAGCGAGATTTGGCACTCAGGTACTCCTTCCCATTCAGGACAAAATTGCAGGAACCAATGCGAGGGAAATGCAGGTACACCTCGCAATCGTAGTTTCTGGCGAGATCACCGACTCTTGATGCAGGCTCGATGCATTGCCCCTCGTCCTTCTCGATAGCCTGAGTCACCTCAAGGAATTCATTGGCTTCGAGGCTGTCTCTTTCTCTTCTCCAGAGGTCGGCGAAGCGTAGGATCCATTCTTTGGCCGCCTGATCCTTTCCGATATCGCAGCCTTCCTCTTGCGAACGAAACCATTGGTGCTTTTCTATTTCCTCCAGCTGCCTGCAGTTCTCCTGCTGCAGCTTGGAACCAGCCCACACGGCCCGGTAGCGCGCCCTGAAATCTTCGATGGCCTCCTCGATGGAAACCTCCCTTCCCGATTTCTCTGACAGATACCATTTGTGCTCCTCAATGGCTCGGAGCTCCGATACATCCAGTTCGACTCTCTCGCTCATCGCTGCCCCCCTCTCTCGCCAAGCAGGAACCTTTTCGTTCCTGTAATGCTAGCCGCAGATACCGTGCCAGGTAACTCTACCGGTGATTCTTGTCATGGGATGGAGCGAAGGCGCCTTCGCAAGAAATTCTTACAACCCAAACAGAAGGACGACTTTGGAATTGCCTGCCACTTCCGCCGAATCTGGTCTGTCATCGAGGAATCCGACCTTGGGAAAGTCATTTTCTGCGCCAAGTGCGGAATGCCCGACGGGGACACCAGCGGCACCCCGAGGAAACCTGCGCGCCCTCTCCGTGCCCAGCAGGTATCGAAGAGGGCGCGGCGCTTCCACGATCATTATTGCTACTTCACGGTGAATAGGACCGTGTTACTCGTCACGCCGTCGACGACGACGTAGACTGGAACTGTTCCATTCTTGGCTTTCTTGGGAATCTTCACCTTCAGAGCGCTGGAAGAGGCTTTGCTGATCTTGGCCTTCAAGGAACCGAAGTACACAACGTCCTTCGTCTTGACTGAGCTGAAACCGCTCCCTTTGATCGTCGCCGCGGTGCCGGGCTTGCTGGTCTTCGAGCTGATGCCGCTGATCACTGGCCCGGGTGACCCTTGGATCGTTATCACCGCCGTATCGCTCGCCACAGAACCGCACGCGTTGGCGACACGTACCCAGTAGCTGCTGGCCGCTGTGATGGGAGGCGTGATGAAAGTGCTCGTGCCCGTCCCCACCGGGTGGCTCGTATCGCCGCTGACCCCCTGGAACCACTGAAACGACAGCGGGGCCGATCCGTCCGCGATGACAGTCAGCATGACACTCTGACCACTGCTGACCTGGGTGCTCTGCGGTTGCACCACAATGAACGCGGGTAAACATCCCGATACCACAGTGATGGTCGCCGTGCTGCTATCGATGCTTCCGCAGGCGTTGCTGACGTGGACCCAGTACGGGGTCGTCACTGACAAAATGGGAGTCGCGAAGCTTCCGGAATTGAAACCGACGGGTCTGCTGGTATCGCCGCTCACGCCCTGGTACCACTGGTACGTGAACGGGGCCGTGCCGCTCACATCGATGCCCAGCGCGATGCTTTGCCCGCTCGCAATCGTCTGACTCAGCGGCTGCGACGTGATGGATGGCCCCAGGCATGCCGGTGCCTTCTTGAGGATTGTACCGCCTGCGCCGGTGACATATCCCAGATCGGGAGTAAGCATCCAGACACCGAGAAGGGCGCTGGAGACGCCGCTGGGCTCGGAGGCCCACGACGCGCCACCGTCGGTTGTGTTGAGAATGACCCCTCCCGTCCCCACCATCCAGCCTTGCGAGGCGTTGAGGAAATGGAGGCCGTAAAGGTCGGCCGCGGTGCCACTGTACTGCTGCTGCCACGTAGCACCTCCGTCGGCTGTGTGGAGAATCGTCCCGGAATCGCCCGCGATCCAACCGGTGTTCTGATCCAGCATTTTGATCGCGTTGAGCCACACGCTCACACCGCTCGATTGCGACGTCATTGAGGGGAATGTGCTCATGGCATTGGCGATTCGCGTGATGCCGCCTCCTGATCCCACCGACCATCCGTTGTTCGCATCGATGAAATAGATGTCCATCGGCGTCATTCCAGGCCACTTCGACAGGGATAGCTGGCTAACGGTTCCATCCGGATTGAACGTGTATCGATACATGGACTCCGTGCCGCTGCCCGGACCAGACCCAAATACCACGGTCGATGAGACCGGGAACCACCGGTTCTTCGGCGCTCCCCCCACCAGGTAGGACCAGGTCACACCCCGATTCAGAGTGCGGGCGATCGAGTACAGGCCGCCGACCCATCCGGTGTCCTGGTCGAGGAAGCGCACCGAGTGGAAGCCGGACGAGCCCGAGATGCCAAAGGAATAAGGTGCCCAGCTCGCCCCGCCGTTGGTCGTATGAAGCAGCGTTGCGCCGCTGCCGGCAACCCACCCCTCGTTGGAGCTCGTGAAATGCACATCCCACAGGTAGGTGGTCACGCCGCTGGCAAGCGGTTGCCAGACGGAGGCTTCGGCCTCGAAGACACCTGCGGCGCCTTCACTCATCGCGCTGCTTTCTGAGAGGACCCGAGTCCCACTCTCAGATGTGATCTTGCCTGTGTCGCGGGGCGCAGCGATGGCCGGACTTCCTACGCCCAAGCTCTGAATAACAAGTGCCGTGGCGATAGCCACTCCGGTTGATCTGAATCTACTCATGTCTTTCCTCCTTGCGATTGATCTGTTCACCGGGAATCAACTCGCAACGAAGAAGTGCAACACTGATGCCAAACGTGTGGACGCCGCTTCGCGTTGATTTCACACGCTCAGATCCGTGAGGAATGTCGCGGAGAAACAAACTCAACCACGCGCCGCGATCGCGGTGTCCACTAACTCAACTGCGCAGCGACCCGAACAACAACCAGCCGTGCGGAGCGGAATCACGCGTGTCGGACCGTTACCGCCGTATTGCCCCAAGCGATGCGCTTCGCCGTCAGGGCGTGACGAGTGTGCGGGCGCATGAGATGGATAAGGTCGAGCGCCTCTTCCTCGGTGTGGCCGCGGAGCCTCAACAAGGCGAAGGTGATCATGCCGGTGCGATGCATGCCGGCCGAACAATGGACGAGGACGGAGCGCCCCGCATCGAGCTTTTCAGAAAGGAGGACTAACGCATTGATGACGGCCGCGATGCGCCGGCCTTCCGGGGGGCGGGAGTCTTCCAGTGGCAACCATGTCCACTCCATTCCCGACGACTCGGCGGCCTCGCCGATCGCGCGTGCCCCTTCTTTTTCGGACATTAGCGTGACGACAAGCTCGCAGCCGGATTCTTTCAAAGCGAACATCGAACTCAACTTGGGCCTGTGCCAAAGGGCCATCCGCCCCTTTCCGATCTGGACCCACACAGGATTCGGCATCACGGACCTTCGCGCTGTTTCCGCTCAACACCGCAGAAACCAGCCGCCTTCATCTCTTGGAACGAATCGATGGCGCGGTCGATGGCTCGCCTGACATCCGGATCAGATTCCGAGGAGAATTCCCTTACGAGCGCATCGGCTGCCGCGCGCAGCGTCCTGCGTTCGTCGAGATCGTAGCAGTCGTGGTCGAGATGATCGAACAGGTCGCGCAGGGCGTCCGCGGCCCGCTCTCTGACGTGCGCTTCCCCACATCTCAGGCCGTTCATCAGAAGGCCGGTCGCTTGCACCAACCTTCCATTCAGCCCGGCGTGACCTCTCACGTATCCGAAGAAATCCGGATCAGAAAGGTCTTCGGCTTCACAGGCGATCATGTCAACGGTCCTCTCGACGTTTGGCTCCTCGCGCAGGATTGCGACCTTTCCGAGCATCCTGTCCAGAACGAAGCGGCGATAGTCTATCCACATCTCCTTGCTTGCCCTGGTATCCATGATCAAGACGGTGCCGGCGAGGTGAAACGAAGCCTTTGCAGGTGTGTCCTTCCCATGATGCTCTCGCACCATGCATCGCTCCTTGTCGAGGAGCAGGCTCCTTCCCAAGGCGAGCGAAATGGCGAGGGCCATGCGCTGATTGAGATCGTAGAAACGAGGGTTCTCCAACACGACTGGATTAAGCATCCTCGACCACGCGTCCCTTTTCCTCCGAGATCGTCGCATCTAGGCCTCCCTGGAGCTCCACTCATCGGATGAGCGAAGAGAACGCTCTAGGCGGGATCAGTCGTGCACTGAGCCAGCCTCGACGGGTGAATGCGATAGATCTGAAACCCGGCCCGCGCCATGCAGCTCGGAATGCTTCTGACGGTGCGCCGATTCTTCTCCTTCTCGCTTTCAGCGAGATCAGTCCAGGGAACGAGGTCCGGGTGCAACTTCTTCTGGAGATCCCTGATGAGTCCGTGTTTCCACCCGTGCGCCTTCTTTTCCTCGACCCACCGACCATGCTCTTCTTGTGCCAGCTTCTCAATCTCGGCTTCCGCAAATAAGAAGTTATCGGCTCCGTAATCGGTCCATGGAGTGATGCCGCATCCGACCGTGATCAGCTTCCTGAGGATATCCCCTGCCTGTTGACGATTCGTTTCCCTCACTTGTTCGGGGAGATGCTCCCATTCCACGAGGCTGGGATTGGGGGCGGCCGCACCGAGTGTGTGCCTCTCATCGCGGAGGTAGGCCTCGTGTATGACTCGAGCCAGGGTCTCGTGAGTGCCATCGTCGAGGAGACCCGGCCTACAAGTCCTATCGAGCAGTCCGAATGCCGTCAGGGTCGCCAGCTCCTCGTGGCACGAACGGACCTCGCGGAGCAACGCGGCCAGTCCTGTGTCCTCAGTCATTCGGACAAGGATTTGGATCTTCTCGGTCCGAACTCGCTGCAGAACCTCGAGGCCGGCACACAGGGCCATGGAAGAATCATCCACGCAGACATAGACATGAGTCATTTCGCACCGGTTCCGAGCGTCCCACAGCAGACTCGACTTCCGGAACTCGGGCTTCCGAGTGTCGAAGTCGAGCGGGGTGAGGGCGCAGACGGTGTTGACCAGCGGGAAGCGCGAGCGCATCGCTTCCAGTTTACGGCTCGCCTCGGGATCGACCACCAGAATTCGCAGTGTGACGCGCGCGCGTGTGAATTCGCTGCTCCACCTCCGAGCCATGTGCACGATAAGGCTCTCGCCGAATCTGCCGAGCCCGACGATCAGCACACTGGGGGGATTTCCGTTCGGGTTCTGCTCTGCGAAGAGTGGGAATTCGCGGAGCACTTCTCGCGCTCCACTATCGAAGATGTTAAAGAACTCTAGCCTGAAGGAGCCGCCGCCGGATGCAGTGAATTCGCGCTCACGGAGCAGAGTCCAAAGCTGTGGATCGACGATGTGAATCGCACAGGTCAGCTTCCCCCGTTTCCGCCCCTTCGCCATGTCACGCGCCAGAACTGCCACTTCGGCATTCGCGCCATCGTCGGCGCAGACCGAAATCAGATGCTGCGCCCGTTGCACGCCGGCCTTTCGCAGCACAGCCGCCTCCCGGGCGTCTCCAATAATGACGAACGCCCCCAGCTCCCAACTCGTCTCGACGTGCGGATTACCGGCGTCCTTTTCGACCACAACCACGCGTCGCCCTTGTTGACGGAACTCTCTGACGAGCCGCATTCCTTTTCGGCCGAGGCCGCAAATGACCACGTGGCCGCGAAATCGTCGCAGACGGACCGCGCGGACCTGGTCGCGGAAGACAATGAGCAGCCCCTGAACAAACGCGTAGGCGGCAATCGCGGGGGAGAGGAACCTCGCGAGATCCAGTGTCCACGGCATGTGCACGCATGGATCCACATCCCCGGAGGATTCCATCACGAAGAGCTGGATGGACTGGTAGATGATACCCTTCAGGGTATACGACCTGCCTAGCATTGCGTAGTGACGCGCAAAGCCGAGAATTCCCACTCCCAGGGAAAACAGGCCGACGACGATCAGGAGCCGCCATTCGTTCTGGCGCCAAAAGGACTTAAACTTGGCAAGCAAGACCGATGATCGCAACACTGCGGCCCTCCGTTCGAGAGTGGAAATCAAGCGCAACCCTCATTGGATTCCCCATTATGCAGAAACGGCTGGCAGGTGTCACGTACGGTCTGCACCGGGCTCAGCGGCGCGGCGAAGAATGAGCCGGGGTTGGAGAACCAGCACTCAATAGGCGCTGAGTTTGTTTGCTCCTGCCCGGGAAACATGAGGTAAGATCCGTGATCTTGGGAGCAGGAGGCGTCCATGGAATACTTGTCTCGCTTGTTCAGAAGCACGGGGTCTTCGGGATCAGGGGGGAGCTCCAAAGTCTGCATCGCCTGTGGCGCACGCAACCCGGTCGTGGCGCGGTTCTGTAACCGTTGTGGTCTGGAGTTCAAGCAGGCGTTGACCCGGTACGATGCCTTCGTCAGCTATCGTCGTGATGGTGGCAAGGACATGGCGACGATCATCAGGCTTAGTCTGGAGAAGTTTAGCAAGACTGTGTTTGTGGACGTGGACGAGCTTCAAACCGGACGTTTTGATGAGAAGCTGCTGGAGGCGATACAGCGTTCGGATAGTTTCATTCTTGTCCTGAGTCCCGGGTGCTTGGACCGCTGTGTTCAGAAGAGTGATTGGCTGAAACGTGAAATCATGCATGCCCTTCAGCTCGATAAGTGCGTCATCCCTGTCATGCTGAGGGGATTCCAGTTTCCATCGGAGTCATTCTTCAAGCAATTGCCCGACCTCATGCGTGTGCTGCCAACGGTGAACGCTGTTTCCTACGACCATGATAGCCGGGAGGCTGCGATCAGGAAAATACTGGATTTCATGGCCCACCCGACGACCCCCTTCTCAGGGACGCCGGGGGACGTTCGTGGCGAGGGAGCTCCCAACGGGCTCCAACAGTCTGGGCCCGTGGTCGACGAGAAGCCCCGACGATCTGCTGAGGCGGCGCGCCGTTCCCATCACACAGTGGGTGACGGGATTGAGGCGTCTCAGCCCGACCCGACGACCGAGTCTGGGACCATCGCAACCGGTTCAGACGATGGGGCTGTGGCCGGGAAAACGTTGCCTTCGCCGTCGCCGCAAGTCCGATCCACTTCCACGGATCAGATGAATTCCGACACTCATAAGGTCATTCGGTCTCTGCTTGGCAGCGTTTCTATCGCCTCTGCCGGGATTGGCTATGTGGATAATCGTGCAGGGGTGTTCAACGAGATCATGTTGAGATGCAATGACGACGATCGGCTCGCTTTTGAGCAGATCGAGTCCTTTCTCCAGGACGAGAATCAGTTGGCAGCTGACGCGGCGGCAATGATCCTCATTAAGCAACAGGCCGTTCCTTCCGTGCAGACTGTGGAGCGCCTCATAAGGATCGTGAGGGGTGCTGGTCATCCGCTTCTCGCACTCGACCTGGGGAATGCCTGGCAACAGAACCTGCGCGGCTGGTCAGTGGAGCTTCAAGACCTCGTTCTCCGTGCTCTCAAGTATGTTTCGCGCTACCATGGCGGCCCACAGGTTCGACACATGGCGATCGAGGCGTTGTGCCGCGTCGGCACGAAGGAGGCTATTGAGGTGATCACTGAGATCATCCTGCAGAAGAAACCCTCCCCCGGGGACGCAGCCTGCGGCAAGGATTGGGAGTTGGCGATTAACTATCTTACCGGGTCGAAGAGCAGTGAGGCATCACTCGCCGTTGCCGATCTCTGCCGGCAGGCTGACGATCCAGAAATCCTCAGGAGCGTTGCATACTGGGTGAAGTGCCACTACAACGTGGACACTCTCAGTGATGAAAGCCGCCGGGCCATTCTGACCTGTATGCAGGGCATCATCTGCAATCCAGAGATTGAGGAATTGGGCCGACGCGCGGCGCTCACCGTGGTGATTAACCTTGATCCGAACGGTGCCTTGCTCATCCTGGAAGATGAGCTTCCAAAAGGAAGGGGCGAATTCGAAAGAATGATGATCCAGGCTATTGATGAAGCGTTCAGAGGACGGGAAAGATTGCTGTGTTTGCTCTCGAGAAGTCCTCTCCGACTATTGGCGAGGGAGCGAATGCTGTGCGTAGCTGGCGATCCTGAGACACCGAAGCTCATGGTGAGCATGGCTGAGAAGTTGGCCAAACAGCTTGATGTCCCGAGCATGACATAGCGATCGCGCGGCTCATGGCGCACCGCCGTGGCTGCAGCTCGCGGCCTTGGATCACGGCATGCACCGAGGACAAGCGCCCCGTCCCTCACACACATCGCAGCGCTGCTCTCGGAAGCTCCCCTCGTACCAGAGGCCACTTCCATCGCACGTCATGCAGATGCCACGCCCACTGCACGACGGACAGACGACGCCGGAGATACGTTTGATTCCTGCCGAATCGCCGTGATAGGGCGAGTCCCTCTGTGGTGGTGGTTTCTCGTCCGCCGTCATGGGGCGCCGCCTGTGGGCTCCCTTAATCCTGGCCGCTTGTAGCTCATCGGGAGCCTTCCGTCATTCCCCGACCCCGGCGCCAGCGGACTCAGTCTCCCTATCTCCGCCGAAGCCGTCGTATCTGGTAGCCCGCACTCGCGAGCAGCTCGGGGATCGCGCGCACGGCTGCTCGATCCCACTCCTTCACTTCATCCGGCAGCTCACTCCAGCTGACAAGGTAAGGACTGGTCTTCTTCACGGGATCTCGCTTCTCGCCCCGCTTGAAACCACTCAGCAGCCGCTCTGCATTCCATCGCCCGTGCTCCATCTGTGCCAATCGTTCGATTTCTGCTTTGCTGAATCTTACGAGCTTCGGTTTTCTCCCAACAACGGTCGACACATCGTATCCAACTTCGTGAAGCTTCTGAAGTATGTGGTCCGCCTGATCCAAATTGGAGTCCTTGAAGACCTTGTCGAGGCGGTCCCAATCGACCATCGCCGGTTCTGTCCGGATGACGCTTTCCGTGTGCGCCTCGCGGTACCGCTCATGAATCGACCGGGCCATCCTTTCGCGCTCTTCCGCTCGCCACGGCGATTCCCCGGGGCCGACGAAAGCACGCACTGTCATGGGATCGTTCGGCAAGCTGACAAGACCAGGAGAATTAGACCAATCTTCGTCGAACCACAGCTTGGCGGCTTCGCGCCCGCTGTTTTCGATGATTCCCACGGTGGCACCGAGCGCCAGGGCAAGGCGATACTCGAACGCCGCGATCGGGCCCCCGTTGATTCCGAGGAGCCTCACCGAGGCGGGATCGATTCCTGCGCTGAGAATGTCCGTCCAATTCTGGAGCGGCTCCGCGGGGCCGAATCCGCTTCCATCTGTCCGTCGAATCTCGCGGTAGCGCTTGTCGACGGTGGCCTCAGCAGGGATGAGTTTCGGCAGGTAGCCGATGCCCCGGATGGAGGCACGGTACTTCTCGGCAAGGTCCCCGGCCAGTCCGCTGATGCCTTGGGTTGTTCCGCCGGAGATGACGACGCCTTGATAATCCTTGAATGCGGCAGTCATGAGATTGCGATATTCATCCATCTGCTCCTGAACGGAACGATCGCACCCGCCTGCGACAATGACCACGCGCCCCGAGATCGGCTTGCATCCCTCGGATGAGTGCTTGAGCAATGTGTTCCGTCGAGATTCCGTCGGAAACTTCGCGGCCAGACCGATTTCCTCCAGCCTGAGCGCCCAACCGAAGCCGGCGATGCCGTCGCGCGTCGCCTCCAGCCGCTCGATCGATCTCATCGAGGACTCGATCATGAATGCGGCAGTGCTCAGCTGGATGGCCTTGGCGAATGATATCAAGCTCTCGGAGGGCCGCCCGAGGTGAAGGATGAATTTGCCCATGCTGAAGAAGGCCCAGGGTAGGTTCACGCCGACGCGGGCCTGTTGGCGGCACCGATCGAGAGACGCGATGATCGTCGGCCTGAGCATCGGGACGACCGAGAGATCACGCCGCAAGATGATCTCGGCGTCGAGATAGTTTCCGAGCGCATACGGATCAGTGGGGTCCGCTTCGAACGCCAGCCGGTAGAGCTGTCGCGATTTCTCGTCATTGACCCCTTTCCAGGTTCCGGCCAGAGACGCGATGGAATCGATGTCCGGCTTCGTCGTGCTCATGGACTTCTCCAGGAGCGACTGGCCGCGTCGATAGTGCCGGCTCTTCGGATCCTTCTGGTGGACCTTGCAGAGGGCCACCCCAAGATCCCGCAAGAGAGGATTGCAATCTGATCCGGCATGTTCACCAAGCACCTCAATAGCGCGATCCCAATCTCCCAATGAGATCGCCAGCTTTCCGAGCTTCGCAGCGACCTGGACGTTTCCCCGGTCAAGCGTGCGAACGAAGTCCAGTACCTCGATCTCTCGCTGCATTCTTTCCGGCGTCATGTAGACACCGAAAGAGGAGGAGTACGCTCGCAAGGCGTCCACGACCCGTGAGAAGGAGTTATCAGCATTCTCCAGGAGGGCGGCGACAGCAGCGAGCTCACGCTCGAGTGCTTCCGGAACCTTGAAGCCGGCTTTGTAGACGAAATCATGCGAGATATCAGCCCAGGCGTGTTCGAGGAGTGTGCGGACCTGAACCTCGGCGCGCGGGTTTTCCATCCTGTAAAGGACTTTCGGGACGTGTGTGCTCACGATGGGATTCGGGAACGTGCCTTCCCTGAAGCTCACAATGTAATGAACTGAGCGGTAGCCAAACTCGGCGGGCCTGTGACGTTGGCTGACGTCGACACTGTTTTCCCAATCGATGAGAAAGTGGTCTTCGATGAATTTCGAAACAGCCTTCACTTCCTCGGGCGTATGGACGATGACGCGACCGCCACAGAGGTCCGTGAATTCGTCAACGGGATTCTTGTGACCCGCTCGCTTTCGAAAGATCTTGTCGGCGAAGCTTGAGAGGGCCTTGGGGCGAGTCTGGACGATCGCGAGCGGCGCCAGCTTGCCGCTGACCTGCTCCAGGACGTCTCTCAGCGTCCGCGCGAAGATCTCGTAGTTCGCGGCTCGGGACCGATATTTGGCAATCTGCCGTCGAGCCCAATCGCGGTCGGAATTCGCAGAGTCAGATGTCGCCTTTGCCATGGAAGCACCTCACAATTGAAAGGATGAAACTACGAAGCGCCGGGTGAGGCATCGAGGGCCTCTCGGATCGTTCATCAACCCCGGCACTGCAGGTACGCTTCGATCTGTTCCTTCATCGATGTGCTCAATGGATAGTTCACGTACTCGGCCGGATCGATCCAGGCGTAGGTGTCGTGCTCGGAGCTCAAGCAGACGGCGCCTCCCGCGTAGTCACAGACGAAAGTCACGCCGGTAACCCAGAAAGGCTGTTTGCTGAAATGCCAAATCTTGATGGGTTGTCCCACGGCTACGGCAAGTCCTGTCTCTTCGCTCACCTCTCTCTCGACCGCCTTGACCAGCTCTTCGCCGTACTCGAGCTTGCCCCCGGGAAGCTCCCAGAGTCCCGGATCATGAGTCGAAATGGCCGCACGTCTGATGAGCAAGATCTTGCCGTCGCGCCTGATGATTGATTTCCCCGCAACCCCAAGTGGCCTATCCATCCGTCATGCCTCCTGCGTCGAGTTCAGCGCCAAGGGACCTCTTCGCGGCCGGTACTGGCCGGTTTCGGTCCTGCCATCAGCGATCGATCAAGTGCCGTCAGACTATTCAGTGCTGAGGCCGCGGTCAAGCGCCTCGGTAACTTCACGGGTGCTGCTCTACTACAGAATGGGCGCGTCTCCGGGCCTGAGGCTTGCGAGGAGTTCCAGCCGCATCGCGTCGATGAGAAAGCCCTGCATCTTCTCGTCGCCCCTCCCGTGATTCCGAGTGGCCAACACCACTACGAGGCCACTCGGAAGCCGGACCGCATCCATGACGAGCTCCATGCTGTTCGGACGGGCCGGCGGCGACCAGATGAGGCGGAGCCCCGATGCGCCGTTTTCGTCCATGCGGATCTTCCGGAAGACGCTGCCCTGACGCCGCTCATAGCCCGGGACCCGCTCGAAGACCGTCTCGTTCACCTGCAGATGGCCCCCTTCGTCCAGAAGGTGGAGGCTTACGTCCAGAGGTCCCGGCATGGCCCGCCAGGCGGCACGGCGGTCTTCATCCGTCGTCTCTGTCCAGTCAGCCGGCACGCCGATCAGGACCCTTCCTCCGAGAACCGAACGATCAACCACGCGGGGGATCTCCAGGCGACAGAGCTGAACAACGGCGTCCATCAGGGGCTCGCAGATTGCGAAGTGCGCCTCCGTGACGCAGGTGAACTGCACGACGTACTCGCTCAAGTGGAGCGTGAAGCTATACCTCCGGACCCTGCCGCCGTTGGGGTGGATGGCATCCGTAACGACGCACCAGTGGCCGGCGAAGTTCGTGATCTCGTTCCTGACGACGTTCGCACCCAGTTGGTTCTCGTAGTGATGCTTGGCATAGGCCTGCACAAGCGCGGGAGTTCGGTTCTCCTCGTCGAGGATCGCACTGACTCCCACCCGTAATATGAGGCCGACCGGGTCGATGAAGAACTTCACCCCCGTCCACGGATCGTCGTCGCCCCGCTCGCTCGGCCAGGCCCCGGCCACTTGATAGAACAGGTGACGAAGCTGCCGCTGCTGCCCGGCGTTTGTGAGCCCTTGGATCTCGGCATGCACCCTCTCGGCCGTTGGAAGAGGCGAGGAGAGTCGGGCGCGAGCAGCGACCACGAATGCGAGCGCGATGACCAGAGCAATCCCGATGCTCTTGGGACCCAGGAGCCACCAGTGCCGCCAGACTCCGACTCCCCAACCGATCGCAACCCATGCCAGCAACGTTCCGAGTGCATTCACGGTTCTCGCTGTCGGCGCGCCCCTCCCGTTCATTCTTGAACCTCCTTGACGATTGGGATATCCCACGCGAGGGCGGCGAAGCCACGCGAGCCCCACGCCCAAATCTCCCGGCGCTCCGCGACGATTGTACATCCTTCCGGTGCCCACTCGAGCGGGAAGCAGCCCGTCCAGCGAATCGGGGGTGACTCGTCCTCCCGGGGCTCGAACATCCGGACAAAGCCGGCAGAGTCTATGAGCACCCCCACTCGGCCGTCGCGACTCAGTGCAGCGGTGCGAATACCGGGCAGCAGCTTCACCGGCGGACTCGCCATGCCATTCAGGAGAAGCCACGCACCCATCGCGCCGTCGGTGAGGAGCACGCGTTGGCCGGTGCCGTCCACGGCTAGGGGACCACCCAACTCGAACGGTCCAGCGATCGTCTCCTCGCTCCGGATCGAGATCGAGAAAGGACGTGAGTACCATCCCGCGTCGACCGCGATCTGGCCGGAGTCGGCGATCAGCGCGCCCGTACACCAGCCCTCCATCCATCGCTCCCATATCCGCCTCCAGGGAGAGATCGTGAATGCCTGGAGGCGGGTCCGCTTAGCGCCCTCGACTGTTCGGCAGCCGACAAGAAGATACCGGCCGTCGGGCGAGACGCTCGACAGCATGAGGTGAACGGTGTGCTCAGGGAGATCGTCGGGGGGACCGAGATTCATGGGAGGGTCCGACGTCGAGCACCTCGCCAGATAAGAACGAGATCGACCTTCGAAGACGAGGAGTCCCTCGCTCGAGCCGATTCCGTGGAGAGCGCGCAACGCCCCTCCCGCGTCGCCAATCGGAAGCGCCGTCGTCACGTCTCCCGCGGGCACTTCCCAGAGCATCCCCCTCCTTTCGGCAAGCAGCGTCTTGCCCTCTGCCAGAGGAGCGATCCCGGCTACGGCGTCGCGCGGCATCGAATTATGGGGCTGCGCCGGGAAGCCGAGATCCGGGGGATGCAGGATTCGCAGCACACCCTGCTCGTGCAGGACCGCTATCGCCTCAACGCCCGGGAAGACTCCCACCCACGAAGCGTATGACCCGGCTTCTGCGAGAACTTCGGTTTGCCATGCCGTCGACTCCGAGCGGCGCGAGCACGCCCCCCGCTCATCGACGGAGATGACGACGCGGCCATCCTCCTCCAGGATTGCACAGGTGATGCCCACGCCTGTCTCGCCATGCAATCGGACGCATCCGGAAACCGCGATGACCTCGAGGTGGCCTGTACCGAGCACAACCGCATACCGTTGCCCGTCGGACGAGAGGCTCAGCGCGCGTACCTCCCCCGCGTGTCGCGAGAGCGGCAGAATCTCTCCGTCCAAGCTGCCCCGCCAGACCTGACCTCCATCGGTCCCCAACAGCCACTGCCGTCCGTCCGGCGCGATCGTCACGGCGCTCGGTCTCCCGCTGATGGTGCCCTGACGCATGCGCGTGGGTCGGGCCTGGGTGAGGTCGTACAGGACCCACTCACCCGACTCAGCCGAGACCACGAGCCGCGAACTGCCAGCAGCGAGTGCCAGCCCGGCAATCGGCCAGCCCGTACGAAACAGAAACGGCGGCTCGGTGGGGAGTCCCCGCCAGAGGGCCACATTCTGCCCGGCGACGCCGACGACATGCCGATCGTTTGCGTCCAGATATCGAAGCCCACCGGGAGCCCCGAGTCCTTCTTGACGTACGACGCCTTCCGAATCCAGTACGATCCAGCGCCCCGACTGCTCGAACACGAGAAGCCCGAGAGGCGACAGTGCGACGGTCAACGGTCCGGGACGGTCCCCGATCCGGATCTCCTGCACACGAGTTCCCGTGATGTGGCTGGGTGAGGTGCGACTGCGGACCAGCGTTTGACCGGCCCGGCGAATGCTCTCGGCGTGGACGTCGAAACGTCGCTTGCATTCCTGTCCCACACGCGAGCTCCAGCGGACGCGATGCCAGAGCTGCTGAAAGGCGAGTGTGTCATGTCGGCGGATACTGGGAGCTTCCGCCCAGAGCAGCGAGAAGAGAGCATCGTAGTCGGCTACGTTCGGGTCGGGCGGCCCGGCCCTGCCGGATTGCCGCTGCCATTCGCCGCCGGCGTGCCTTAGATCGGCCAGCATTCGATCGACCCCGAGCTCCGGCGACACGCAGGTGCTGGAGAGGAAGCTTGGGCTGGTGAGGCGATCGTGGAGGGAAGTCCAGTCTCCTGCAGCCGCACTCTGAAACGCACTCTCGTAGAGGCGGCGCGTCTCTGACGGCACCGATCGCGGATCGTTCTTGGAAAGAACCGGTTTCGGCCAGAGGAAGAGCGACGCGAGAGCGGCGTGCCGCTGGCAGCGTTGCTGAGAGTCACTCAGGTAGATCTCGCGGACGATATCCGCCACCATCTGATCGCGAAGTACGAGTACAGGGGCTCCCGGCGCACGCATCTCGAAGAGGTAGGGCTCGATGTCCGAGTAGAGCCGGGCCCAGATGACAGGAGGCACCTGCGCGAACTCAGGCGACTTGCGGCCCAGGTGACGGAGCTCGGCGATCACTTCCGGATCCAGGGAAAGAGTGGCGACCAGCTCGTCTTCAGCGAGCCCGGAACGAGCGGAGGCAAGGTAGGCAAGGCAGCGGTCGACCAGCTTTGCCCCGTGTCGGCTCGGACTCGAAAGGCGCTCGAGCCGCCGCAGTACCAACTCGCGCTCGTCGCGGGCGAGCCGCGTCTCTTCCACGGGCGAGAACGAGTGCCACTCACGGGCCTCTTCGAACGCAAGCCGCAGATAGAGGGGAGAGGGACAGGCACGAAAGCCGGTGAGGACCGCCTCTCGCTGAGACGGTGAGAGAGTCCGCCCGGCCTGGTCGAGCCAGCGGTCGAGGAGCAGCTCTCCCTCAGAGGCCGTCATACGCGGGAGCGCGCAAATGGCCGCTTCCCCGAATCTTTCGGAGAAGGGGGCCGGCGGTTCGGCCGCCGCAACCGACAGGACGAGACGTACATGCGCCGGAAGCTGCGGCGCGGGTGGGATCCACGCGAGCCCTCTGGACGCCGCTTCTTCTGTCAGCCTCTCCAGTCCGTCGACAAAGAGGATGAGGGGCGTCTCCGGCCGAGCGCTTTCCAGGCACCTGGCAAACTCGCTCACCATCTCCGCAGGGCCGGCGCTCA
The DNA here is from genome assembly GCA_016191015.1 of Acidobacteriota bacterium. Lineage (GTDB taxonomy): Bacteria > Acidobacteriota > CAIWXX01 > CAIWXX01 > CAIWXX01 > JACPPM01. The sequence goes on from JACPPM010000044.1 coordinate 29,878, forward strand.
CGTCCACCTGGATGCCGAGCGCCCGCGCGATTTCGTCGCAGATCGAAGCAAGGAGTGGCTGCAATCGAGTGGACGCCGCCGTGGCGCCTAGATAGCGTGCAACGATGACCGCGTTCCCCTGCCGCTCCCGTGCACAGCGTGCCGCGTGCGCCATTAGGGCAGACTTGCCGCTTCCCGGTGGCCCCCAGAGAACGAGCGGATGCTTCGCATCGCTCCCGAGGTACTCCTCGACTTGGCGAAGCGTCTTCTCCCTGCCCACGAACGGGGAGGCCGTCTGGACGGCGAAGGCGCCGTGTCGATCGCATTCCCGCTGAAGAGGCGTGACAGTCGTATGACTCTTGGACTCGGAGACGATGATGGCCGCGAGTCTCCGGAAGACATCCTTGCAGAGGCGATCGACCTCCAGCCGACGTAGCTGTGCTTCCTTCCCGTCCCAGACGGCCGAGTAGCTCTTGATCTGTCCTGGAAGCCGGTCTATCAGCGTCTGCCGGAGAGCCAGCACTCGATCGTGAGCGAAGCGATCGTGCGCCCACCCGTGGTCGGGATCGAAGTCGGCGTAATCGCGCGCCTTCGGAATCGACTCTGCATCGAGGACGAGGCGTTCCAGATTGGTAATCGTCCGGAAGAAGCCGAACACATGTTGGCAGGCGTCGGGAACCGCCAGCGCGCCCCGATGGATCTCCTGCTCTGTGGCAGAAGCACCGTATTTCAACCCTGGGGCGACCTCCGGGCTCCCGGATGACGAAGAGAGATCCCGCGTCCCACGGTGGAGAAACGGAAGGAGGCGGGACTCGACTTTGCGCCAGGCGACGTCATCCTCGCACAACCCCACCCGGGACCTCAGAATCCACTCAGCGACTACCCTCCCTGCTCGCCGCCGCGCAGCGTTCCCGTCATGCACGTACCACTCGCGGAGCTCGTCCATCTCACGCTCCGTACAGCGCGATACGATCAGCTCCCACTCGTCATCCGATATGTAAGGGGGGAGGGGTCGCCAACCATACCGATCGCCGAGGAGGACGATGAAGTTCGGGCGCGGAGAGAGGCGCTGGCAGCGGGCCAGCTCCTCGAAGCAGACATTCAGAGTGCGGTGGTCGAGCGAAGCCTCTGCGCTGACGCCCCAACGGAGGTCAATGGCCTGGAAACTGGCCCCACGACGCTGGCAAAGTCGACGGAGTCGGGGGAAGACGCGCTCATCAAGCGCGTTGCGCTCCTCGACGAAGTCGGCAAAGGTGGAGCTGACGAACACCCTGAAGACGGTTCCGCGCTCGCGGGTCATCAGAGGCTCCTGGTTGCGATCCCTTGGACCGCGGTGTCCACCGCGATTACCTGCGTGGCCGTCTTCATCCTCAGCCCGGCCGCCGTGCTCGCCGCCAGCGGCCGCTGCACGCCAGCTTCTCCGAGAGCTAGGGCGCAGCCAATAGTCCATTCATCCGTCATGCCCATGCAACGAGTTGGGTGCAAGAGGACCTCTTCGCGCGCTATTGGCACCCGATCAGGGATTCATCAGCCGTCCCACCTCCTGAAAGATGGTCGACGTGGCGAGCTTCAGATCCTCGACAACATCGCGCTTCCAGTACCGGGCCGCGGCCTTGGTGCCGCCGGGCAGGAGGCTGTGGAAGTAGGCGAGCTTGCCCTGAAGGCGATGGACCACGGAGAAGGTCACTTCGCTCTGGAAGAGGAGTGGATGTCGACAGAGCGAATCGAGCTCTGCAAGGCGATCGCGAAAAGCGAGCTCGGCAGGCCGATTGACGAGCTTCTCCTCAAGGAGCGCGCGCGCGGCAACTCGGCCTGCCTGAATTACTTCGTCGACGCGCTTCAGATGACGAAGGCATTCCGCCCGGTGCATGTCGACAGCGGCGGTTCCAGTGCCAGCTGTCTGCGGCGCGGCACGGCCCTGCAGCGCCATGACAGCCCTGAGTTGTTCGACTCGCAGGTTGCCCTTTCCAAACAGGGAGTGCAGGGCCGAGAGCACCGAGTTGAGATCCCGTGAGTTACCCGGCCATCGATGGTGCTGCATTTCTTGGAGGATCTCTTCCGGGAGCGCGGCGGTCTCATCCTTTGTGACCCTCTTCCACAGCGCCGCCGCGATCAGTGGGATGTCCTCGGGGCATTCTCTGAGTGTTGGTGTACGAATCATGAACCCTCGGAGACGGTAGTAGAGATCTTCTCTGAACAGGCCCGCCTGCACCAAAGAGAACAGATCGCGGTTGGTCGCCACGACGACCCGCGCGGAAACGTCGGTTTCCACGGAGCTCCCCAGCATCAGCACCTTCTTCTCCTGGAGCGCTCGCAGGATCTTGACCTGGTGGCGAGGTTCCAGGTCGCCGATCTCATCAAGGAAGATCGTGCCCTCCTGGGTATCCCGCCAAAGGCCCGCGCGGACTCTGTCGGCACCCGTAAAGATCTTTTGATGTCCGAAGAGCATCGGTTCGAGCAGCCCGCTGGGTATGGCGCCGCAGTTGACCGGCGTGAAGGGACTGCTCTTGCGCCAGCTCTGTTCGTGGATGCACTTCGCGACGACTTCCTTCCCCGTGCCAGTGTCGCCGGTGATCAACACTGGATCCCCACTGGCGGCTGCGTGCATGATGAGCGCCCTCACCAGTTGTGCCTGCGCGGATCTGCCCACATAGCGCGTTTCGAGCTCCGAAGGCACCTTGGCGCTGTGCAGGAGATCCAGCAGCGTCCGAGCGAACACCGCGTTGTCTCCATCGGCAGGCCGCTGTTGCGCTGGTGTCCGGGATGAAATAGTAGGCGTCACTGAGACCGGGATGGGCGCGGCTACATCCGTCTGCTTCCCGATCTCATCGAAGAGTTTCTGGGTCAGACCGATGACATAGACGTTTCTATCCCGCATGCGACTCGCATTCCCGAGGAGCGTCCTGATGCTTCTCATGCACTGCCCGGCCGACGTGAAGCCTCCGTCTATCAGTGGGATCTTTGAGCAGCCGAGAAGCAGCTTCGAGAGCTGCTTGGCTCTGTGTTTCCGGCCGCGGTCGATCGTCACATCCCTCAGCTGGCGCAGCGCGTGAAGATCATCGCTGCGGATGGCGACGGCTGCCGGGGCCATCTGCGATTTTATCTTTACAAGCTCTTGCGGCGACTCTGCCTCCAGCTCGGTGAGAGCCCCCTCGCACTCCCCGCCATCAATTCGGAACTGCAACACAGGAATCTTCATCGGCCCCACCTCTTTCCGAGTTGAGTTTCGCCATCATATTCCCAACTCGTCTTCACCTCAACCGGGCCTCGCGTTCAACTCGACGCCCAGTTCCACAACATGACTGTTGCCCTCGTTTCGACAGCGGTAGTCCTGCGCGACCCGCGCGCAACGCGGTTCGTGGAATGCTCAGATGTGTGACTTGAGCACAGCGTAGCCAGCTTTTGCCAGGATCCGCGGGATGTCGCGCACAAGGAATCGGTCCCTCTCTTTCTGCCCTTCCGGCAGCTGCTCCCACGGGAGCAATGCTTCGTGCTGCTTGTTCGCCTTATTGGTGTCGGACGAGTAGCTCCACCCGGCTCCTATCTTGGCTTGCATCCACCGGTCGTGTTCCATCTTCGACAGAAGATCGAGATCCGGACCTGGAAACTCGAATGGCCGCTCATTGCTCCGCGCCGGCATCATCACGTAGCTGACGGCAGAGAGCTTGTTTGGGATATCGCGCACGTTGCCGCGGTTCTGTTCCTTCTCGTCCTCGGCCAATTGCTGATAGGGCTTGATCGCGCTGTTGGTCTTCAGGATTTCATCATTCTTCGGCCCATAGCGATAGCCGTTGGACTTCATGTTGTCACAGAAGACCTCATGAGCGGCTTCGGCGAGTCTCTCGAGAAGGGGTCCATCCAGCCTCATTTGTTGGGTCAGCGCCATGAAATCCCGCCCGTCGACGTGCAGTTCGAGTTGGGCTTCGGAAGGCAGGCACGAGCGCTCGAATGCGCTCCTTCCGGCGAGCAGGCTCATCCCAATAACGGCTTCGAGCGAACGGGCTCCGTGCTTGTATTCACGGGTATGAAGGAACGCGCGGAGAACGCCCGGGTCTATGCTCGGGGCCAACGCGCCGCCCTGCTTCTGGAAAATGTGCCGGACCGTCCGGGAAAGCACCGATCGCAGCACCATGGCTCGGCGGATCACGTGGAGTGAGTCGACCGGCTTGCCGCTGGGAACCTGAGGGTTGAGACCCAGTATGTTGATGTAGCCCTTCAAACGGCTGAGGAAGTCCGGGCCTTTCATCCTGACGAGCTCTTCGCGGCTCAGCGCTCCACCGAAGTCCTCCATTCGAGCGCACGTACCTCCGGCGAAGACAAAGATGGCACGGCCAATAGGGTGCGCGATCTGTCCCTGCTGGAAGAAACCATCCTGCATGGGGGCGAGGAAATATCGAAGCCACCCCAGAGGCCTTCCTGCCAGCGCCGTGTCAAACTCGTCCCAGAACACGAGCGGAATCTGACCGGACAGTGCAACGTCTCGCACCTGGTGCAGAGCATCGAAGAGTGCTTCTTGCCCATCAAACTGGGAGAGGTTGAATTCAAGCGGCTTGATGGCACTGGACCGCACCGAGCGGGCGACCTGCTTCACTCCGAACGATTTCCCTGATCCGGGAGGTCCGAAGACCCCGATCGAAAGCGGCCGCTGCTGGCTCTGCCCGCAATATTCGATGAACAGACTTCGGATGCAGCGGAAGCTCTCGATTTCATGGCGATCCGCAGTGATCAAGTCCTCGAACTGACCTAGGGGGACTCCTCTGAGGGCCGTCTCCGGCCCCTTCAGCACAATGTCTTCGGCGATACTATCCAACGACCCCGCGCAACGATCCTGGAGGATTGTCCAGAAGGCGCTTTCAGGGGCGGTGCTGCCATCTGACGCGGAGCCGCTGATGAATCGTGAGGGATCTTGCACATCGACCACGTCGAAGGGTCTTGCCACGGCCGCCACCACCTTCGCAATCGCTTCGTGCGGGAAACTCAACCCTGCCCGCTTCCCGCCGATCGCTCGCTCTTCATAACCTTGCTGATGGAGCACGCGCATCGCTGCGATGCCGGCTTGGATGCCCTGGACAAGATCGGGGTCTTCGGGGCGGATCATGACCTGGCGAGCCAGAGAGCCCGCGAGGCACGATGTGTAGCCAATCATTCCTCCTGGCAGATTCTGATTCCACGCGCCCTCGGGGAGTGTGGGGTCATAGATGAGCTTGCAGGTGGAATCCGCGCGCGAGTGCAGCCATGCCCCGGCCGTGTCGAACGATACGACGATGTGCGCGATGCGAGAGAGCGAATTGACGCGCGGGTTATGCGTCAGCTCCCAGAACAGATCCTGCACGGTTCGTTCCCAGGAGAGCTCCCGACTGATCTTGACCTCGGTGCGCCGCAGGTCGTTGACGGTCATGACAACGATCAGCCGATCTGACCACTGTTCCAACAGGTGCTCCCACAGCTCTCCCTGCGCAACCGGCCGGGCCATCTTGAGGAGTATCCACGGGCGACGCCTGGATTGGACCAGTGCCCGCGGCCACATCTCCTTCTGGTTCCGAAATCCCAGGTCGGCGTCGTCGAGCACAACGAGGTCCGTTTCGGACGTATCGTCTGCGACGACTTGGCACTCCCGACTCCCGGGATCAACCCCCAAGGACTCTTCGACCCGCCACGCCAGCGCCTTTCCGTCCGTGCGCTTGTACTGCGACCAGAGCGCATACGAGTGATTCATACGTTCGTCGTCGAGCTGCGCAGGTCCGAAGGATGCGCCCGCCCGTCTCACTTCGAAATCCGGCCCGCCGTCACGGCGGAGTGTTTCGGCGACCGCGTCGATCAGCCCGGCCACCAGCGCTGCCCCGCCACACTGAGAGGAGGCACGCACTGTGTCAACTCGATCACACGACTGCGATGCGCTGTCCTGGCGTTGTCGAAAACGCCTCAAGTTCCAATCGATCGTCACGTCGCCTGTTACGATGGCGATCTTCTTCTGCGCGCGAGCGTCCGGCATAGCGTTCCTCCCCGGTTGGAAGTCCTGACTGGATTTACGATCAGATGGGACCATGCTACCTTACCAGGATGGGAATCGACAAGCACTTTGCCAGTCGATCCCGTGGACGCTGGCGCGAGAGTGCCGGAGGATGACAGCGTCGCACCAAGAAGACGCGATCTGACATGCCCCCCGCGACAGACACAACAGTCTCATCGCAAGCGGCGTCCTCCTATCTCGGACGGCCATGAGCTGTGGCAAGAGTGACGTTGAGTAGTTGAGTTAGTTCACCCTTCGCGGCGAGCATTTGGTTGAGATTCATACCATCCCGCGCCGACCCTTCCGATATATCCTCCAAAATCAACGGGATGAGGGCATGCTGAGTGACAGGCACCTTCTGGCATCGAGCTTGCAACTCCCGCAAGCAGATGGCGACGAACAGATCTCAGGCTCTGGCCCTCAGCGGGGGCCGCAGACTCGCGACAGCTCGTCATGAAGGAGGATCTCATGTCCAAGGTGATGCGCGACGGCACAGAGAAAGTCATGCTGGACGACATCGAAGTCGCTTCCAATACGCCGGAAGGGCGCGAGCGGATGAAGCGATGGGGGGTGATCTCGGCACTCCCCAGCGAGTTCCTCGTCGTCTACCGGCGTGGAAAACTGCGCGGGAGCGTAGGGGGGCAGGGTGGCCGCTGCTTCAAGTGGCCGGGCGACACCGTGGCGATCGTGCCGACGACCCTCAAAGAAGTGCTGTTCAAGGCCAACCAGATCACGGTCGACAACGTGGATGTTCAGCTTCGCGGCATGGTCCTCTATCGCATCTGCGATCCCCTGCGAATCTACAGGCTCATCAACTTCACCCATCGACAGCAGGCCGAAGCCAAGTTGGGACGCATCATCGCGGACACGTGCCGATCACACGCCAAGTGGCTCGTTGCGAACATGACCGTCGAGCAGTGCATGCGACGGCGCAAGGAGGAAATTGCGGCGGCCCTGAAGACCGAGGTGGCTCACGTCGTGGGCGCCGGCGACCCGGCGGGCTGGGGGGTCGAAATCGTGACCGTGGACATCCAGGATATCTACGTGCAGGACGACGATCTGTTCGCATCTCTGCAGGCGAAATTCAAGGCCGACCGCGAGGGTGAGGCCGAGCTCGCTCGGATCCGGGTCCGTGAGGACATCAAGCGGAAAGAGATCAGTGCGGAGCGGGAGTTGGAAACGGAGCGGCAGCGGCTGACTCTGGAGAAGGCGCGCCTTGCAGCCGAGGTGGAACTGGCGGCCCTGGAACATCTCCGGCATCAGGAGGCGGAGAAGTTCAACCTCGATCGGTTTCGCGTGGAGCAGAACGGGGAGATCGTCCTGGACCGTGTGCGGAGGACGAACGAAAACGAACGCGTCTCAGCCGAAGGCCGGCGTGAACGTGTTCTCATCGAATCCGAGGCCAAGAGAATCGCCTGTGAGCAAGAGACCACCGCACTTCGCGAACGCCTGGCGGCTGAGAACAGCGCAGGACCGGCAAGTCTCGAACGCCTGTTCATCTCCGATGTGCTGCCGAAAGTATCCGAAGCCGTCGCGGCCTCCGCGGCGAACATGCGCTTCAGCGTCTACCAGACGACCGGCGAGCAGGCGCCGGGTGCGACCCCGTTTGGGTTCCTCCTTGCGCAACTTCTCGAGATTCTCGACCAGCGCCTCTCCCAGCGGGTGAGAAAGGAAGGGTAGTGGGCCCAAGATTCCACTGTGGCGGAGAAGCGTATGGACGATGTGGGTCACTAGCGCCCGTGTCGAGAAGATGATAGGAAGATCCCAATGACTTCGTGGTAGGTCCGGGCATCGACTCGAATTCAGTATCAAGGGAGGGGGCCGTGGTAATGATGGCAGTTAGAGTTGCAGTCATATTTGTTCTGCTGCAGGGAGCGACAAGTGCGATTGAACTTCTTGTCGGTACCGGCGACAGAGGGCGAGAGGACGGGACATCGAACGCTTTCAGGTCCACCGAGGTCAGAACGATGACCGTCGAAGCCGAGAGAGGCTCCGGCCAGGGGAAGATCATGTGGCGTTCGAAAGCGTCCGGAAAGAAGACCGTCTTGCTGAATGCAAGCGAGGTACGAACGATGAGCTTCACATTGTCTTCCTCGGGAGGATTCCTGTTTTCGATACGCTACAGCAACGACAACGATAATTCAGCGCCGTGCGAAACCGTCTCCATCAGGGTCGATGGCAGTCCACTGGGGAGCTTCGTTGCCGCGGATACGGGAGACGGAGGCGTGGGGTGGAATACTTTCCGCACGGCGGGAAACATCGGGTCTCGGAGCTTGGCGGCGGGCAAGCACCGGATAAGGATCTCCACCTCCGGTGGTGATCTGTACGGCATCGAGATCGATTGTGCCAGATTGAAGATGATGTAGCTCACTTTGCTCGTGAGAGGGGGAAAGAAAGATGATGGTAAGAGAAACGCCGAGAAGACCTCGCAAAGAAATGGCGACACCTGTGTACAACGGCGGCTCTATTCGGGCTCGGCTGCTGATCTGCATCGGCTGTATGCTATGTGCGCAGGTCTCAGGATCGGCTCTCGCTTTCCCTGGTGACAACGCTGATGGTGTCCTCATCACGAGTAGTGGAACTGCGGGATGCACAACCATATCCCTTCATCCTGACACCCTGCCCGATGGCATTGTGGGCGATCCCTACTCCGCCATGATCTCGGCCGATGGAGGCACGCCGCCCTATGTGTTCACATCGACGTCATCCTTGCCCTTCGGTCTCTCACTCAGTCCCGATGGCTTGCTCGCGGGGACGCCGACCTTTCCGGCCACCTATGGGTTCCCCGTATTCACAACTGATTCGGCTGGGTGTTCCGGCTTCACAATGTACCGATTGCTCGTTTCCGAGCCGTACCTCCCCGATCTTCTCGGAGATATTCTTGACCTGAGGGTCCCGGGTCGGAAGCTGCTCGTTTCGTTCTGGTGCTACAATGAGGGTCCGAAAGATGCCGGCCCTTTCCGCCTCAGGCTTTTCCTCTCGAAGGACCGGAGTCATGGAAAAGGCGACCAGATCGTCTCGGTCATGAAAGTACCCGGATTGGCGAGCAAATCTGTCAGCTCTGTCATGAAGGTCAAGTTCACGGCACGCAAGAAATTCAGAAACCTCGTTCTCCAGGTTGATTTCGGGGAAGCGGTGGCCGAAATTGACGAGTCGAACAACTTTGACTACAAGGAGATACTCTGGCGTTCGGTGGGGCGGTAGCCTGCGGGGTCCGCGGCCAGGACCTTTCCGAGTGGCAGCCGCTTCTTGGCTCGGCAGGTTCACGTCGTGCCCCGGGGCAGATCGCGACTGAGCGGCTCAATCGCTCCAACTGAAAAGGTGGCTCGTCTTCACCCCACGCAGGAAGAATCGAAGCGATGGATCAATGAAGAACCACGGCTGGCTTTTGAGGATTTGGGAATGGCTGAAAACGGTGAAGTCGTCCCTTGCACGCGAGACCCAGGATGACGGCCGGTGCCTTATGTGCGCCGGGACAGGAGTCTGGTATGCGGGGACTCAGCAAGAAATGCCCTGTGCTAATTGCGATGGCAGGGGCTGGGGGGTTTCTTTGCGGGCTAAGCCCACCACTCCGCCTGCTGGAAGAACCGATCCGTCTGCTGCCAGCACCAAGGCTGTTCCGGGAGGAACTTCTGTGGAACCGCCCGCGAAGCTCCGCTGATGGGTCGAGAAAGGGCCCCAGCCGCTACCAACCGCCGCGGCCGCGTCTTCATTTCCTCCACTCGAGGCGCGTTAGCGCCCGACTCTTACCAACATGTTGTCAGCCGCGTGGATGCTGAAATGGCAGTCCAAACCACCAAGACTCCAAGGCACCAAGCCGCACCAAGGGCCGCGCGAAGGCTCTTGGTGGATTCTTGGTGTCTTGGTGACTTGGTGGTATTGCGGATCTCGGCTGCGAGCGGAGCGAGCCCCTCATTCAAGGCGCAGCCCATCACCGCGCGCTAGGTCTTCGGCTTCACCTGCAAGGGACGGAGCCCGAAGGTTGCGCGGTCATGGACGTAGATCTCGGGCCTCGCCATGACGCCTCCCGCCACTGAGGCCCAGTCTGCCTGCAGATGCGGCAGCATGCCACCGTCGACGAACAGGATTTCTGCTCCACGACAGCCGGCCGCAAGTGCGGATGCGTGACCTTCAAACACCCAGACTGCATGGCCGACATAGGCAATCCCGATCAGCATGCCGAGGAAAGGAATTGTCCTGGCTGGATCGGTCTTCAGAGCCTGGAGCTCGGTGTAGGCGATTGCGACGATTTTTCGTGGCGGCTGGGGCGGGATCACCCGCTGGATGCCCGACACCTGAGCCTCGGGTATGGAGCCCGGCGGCGGGCAGGGCCGGAACATCAGCATCCGCCCTGGCGTTACGATGACGACGTGGCGCTGAGGTCCCGGCGGCGAGGGAGGCTGGCCGGCCGCTGCCGCGCGCGCCTGATTGAACACCTCGGTCAAGTTGGCCGGCACATCAACTTCCGGCATGAATGGTTCGCGCACTTCTTTTTCGTCCTCCGTCTACAGTCAGAGCGTAGCAGTTCTTCCGGGAACGATACCACCGGGAGCCGTTCGTCGCGGAAGAAGCCCCGAACATCGTCTGCTGCCAGCTCTCTCGAATGGTGTCTTCGAATCTCATATCCGGCGCCTATCGCCTTCCGAGGTTGTGCGGCCGGTACCTCGCCCCGACGCTCTCAGCTCCCAGCGATCACTTCCGGCCCCGATTCCACTGTCCCGCCACGCGCCGCAGCAGCCGGCGAGAGGAGAGGAGCTGCTTGAGCGCCGGGATCTGCGCTTCCATCGCCGCCTGACCCTGCGACATCAGCTCATCGGCACGCTCCAGGTCCTGCCACGAGATATCGCCGATCTCGGGAGCGACGACGATGTCTGCTTCTTCGATGTACCCCGACACGGCCTGTCGCGACATTAGATACACCGATCTCACGATCACCTCGAAAAGATTACCGGGCGCGGCGAAGCTGGTCACCTTGTAATTCACGTCGGATGCCATCACGACATCGACCCCTGCGCGCCTCAGAACCTGAGTCGGTACGCCGCTTGTGACCCCGCCGTCCACGAGCATCTTTCCTGAGACCTGCGAAGGAGGGAGCAGTCCTGGGAGTGCACAGCTTGCGCAAATGGCCGGGATCAGATCACCCTTCGAGATCACGATCGCCTTGCCGCTGGCCAGATCGGTGGCGATGACCTTCATCGCGATTTTGAGCCGTTCGAAACGCTTGACCGGAAGAGTGCGGCCGAGCAGTGCGGCGAGGGGCTCGGAGCTGAGTAGCCCCATGCGTCCCGGGGAGAACCGGTAGACGTCCTTCCACCTGAGCGCGCGCACCAGAAGAGTGAGCTCCTCGGCAGGCAGCCCCGCCGCGAATAACGCTCCGGCGATGCTCCCGGCACTCGATGCCGCGATCATCTTGATCGGGATACGCTCCCGCTCCAGCACCTTGAGGACCCCGACGTGAGCGATGCCGTGGGCGGCACCACCTGAGAGCGCGACACCCAACGAGCATGGATACTCAGGCACGGGGTTCGACCCGCTTCAGGGCATCCAGCCAGGCCGCCGGGAGAGCTGTCGGCCGGCCCGCGCGGTTGAGGACCAGGTGACGGGTGTGACCCGTTGCCAACGGCTCCTCCTCGGAGGCCGCCACGAGCTCATACTCGAACCTGACCGATCGGCGGTTGATCTCCCTGAGCCGCGTTTTCACAATCAGCACCTGATCATAGACAGCGGGCTTCAGATACCGGCAGGAGACCTCGGTGACGACCAGAAAAAAACCGGCCCGCTCCATCTCGGCGTACGGCACACCCGCCATCCGGCAGTAATCGCTCCGCCCAACCTCAAACCAGACCAGGTGGTTTGCATGGTAGGCAATCCCCATGCCGTCGGTCTCGCTGTATCTCACCCGGATCGTCGATTCGACCATGATCCGCGGGGATGTTAGCATACTCGCTCCCGGGTGTCTGGACATTAATCTGGCTGGTCTGGTCTGAAGATCGCGATAGACGCACAAATAAATCAACGTCTTATTGTTATTGAGGCGAATCGACAAAGGGGGTTGACAAACGCGTGAAGGTTATGTAGGTTGAGGCTGCCGACAAGATACGAGGCAAAAACAAGAGATCCGAACACCAAGGCAGGGAGGACTAATGCTGGACAAACTCATGACGACCGACGACCTCGTCAAGTATCTCAATCTCGATTTGAGAACGATCTACGGGTTTATCAAGAACAAAAAGATACCCGCGATCAAGATCGGCCGCGAATGGCGATTCAGGAAAAAGGACATCGACGTGTGGCTGGACGATCACCGTGTCACGCCGGCCAAGGCTCAGATTACGAAAAGGAAGATCCTGGTTGTCGACGACGAAGAGGATGTTCGGAATCTGATTGCGCGGACGTTGTCGAGGGCGGGGTATGAGGTCGAGGTGGCATCCGATGGGGAGAGCGCGCTCGAGCTGCTTCAGAAGAATCACTATCATGTGCTCTTCACTGACTTGAAGATGCCGGGGATGAGCGGTATCGACCTGATTGAAGAGGCCCAGAAAATACACGCGGACCTCCAGAGCGTCGTCCTCACTGCGTTCGCGTCGCAGGAAACGGCTATCGACGCGGTGAATCTGCGCTGCGCCAGCTATCTGCAGAAGCCGCTCACCGACATCAACGACGTGGTCACGGCGGTCAACAACGCTGTCCGCGGCATGGCTCGGGCCTAGGACCCTCAGATCAGACGAGAACATCTTCTCCCACCGCAGGGGTCGCCGGAAACGCGCGCGCGATTTCGGCGACCACTGTGGTGGGTCAGGACCATTGGACGGAGTCGCGGGAGGGAGAGAGAGTTGTCCTGGCTGACGTGGACACTTCCCCACCCTGTGAGCTGAAAGACCATGCCTGATCCGCTGTCGTCACCCGAGGCCGACGCGCCGGATATCCCCCCGATGGCCGCCGAGCGGCAGAGGAGGATCCTGATCGTCGATGACGACGAGCGGAGTGCGGGGTTTTGCAGAGGCGTGCTCGAAGGATACGGCTACATCGCGGTTGCGGTGGCGAACGGGGAAGCGGCCATGGAGAGTGCCCTGGTCGAGCCGTGTGATCTGATGCTGTTGGATCTCGTCCTGCCGGGCATGGACGGCCTGACGCTTCTTGGCAGGCTTCGTGAGGACGTGATGACTCGATCGATACCCGTCGTCGTGGTCACAGGCGTGACCGATCGAGAACCGCTCACCAGGGCTTTCGAGATCGGTGTTGACGACTACCTCATCAAGCCGTACGTGATCAGCGAGCTGCTGGTGAGGATCAAGTCGGTCCTGAGAAAGAGGGAGCTCGAGGAGCAGCTCATACGCAGCAACATGGATCTGCGCCGCGCTCTGCAGAATCTGCAGCAGAAGGAAGCCCACCTGATTCAGAGCGCGAAGCTCGCCGCCATCGGCACCCTCGCCGCCGGTGTCGCGCACGAGCTCAACCAACCCCTCATGGTCGTCCGCGGCACGGTCCAGATGATGCTCCAGGACATGCCCCGCAGCGACGGGTGCAGGGAAGATCTCCGCGGGATCGAGCTCCAGACCGGCCGCATGATGCGCATCATCAACCACCTGACCGACTTCTCGCGCCAGGCGAACCAGGAACGAAGGCCGGTCGACGTCAATGGCGTCATCAAAGATGCATTCACCTTCGTCGGCCAGCAGCTGACCAACCACACGGTTTCCGTGAAGATGGATCTCGCCGATGCGCTGCCCCCGGTGCCGGCCAATCGAACCCAGATCGAGCAGGTGTTCCTCAACATCCTCCTCAACGCCCGCGATGCCCTGCATGGACGCCGGGACGCAGTCCTCAGCGTGCGGACCGAGTACGTCACCGACCCGGCCCGCATCCGCACCGCCCTCGATCGCCTCTCGGTCAAACGAGAACAGATCAGCCAACGCGGCTACGTGGTCACGACATTCACCGACAACGGCACAGGGATCAGCCCCGAGAACATCGGCCGGATCTTCGACCCGTTCTTCACGACCAAACCGCCAGGCAAGGGAACAGGGCTGGGGTTGTCCGTCAGCTACAACATCGTGCAGGAGCATGGCGGCTGGATCAGGGCGGAATCCAAGCCCGGTGAGGGCACCAGCTTCAGCGTGTATCTGCCAGTCGGATCGTCGTAGGAGCACGGCGCGCGTTGGGGCACGGCGCGCCGTGCCCCTACAGTGCGAATACGCTATTATTGCATCCATGCTCTGCGCCTGTATCGGCGAGAAGACGAGGGTGGCCGCCCTCGCGCTGCTTCGATCTCTGCCGATGGAGGTCACCTTCGCCGAGATCCGTCTGGATCTCCTCGACGACCCGTCTCCCGAGCCGTTTTGTGCCGAGGCCGCGGACCGGCTCGTCGTCACCTGCCGACGGCCGCGCGACGGCGGACATTTCGACGGAAGTGAAGAGGAGCGGCTTGGGTTTCTCGCGCGCGCGCGGAGTGCGGGGGCGAGGTTCATCGACCTGGAGATGGACGCGGATGACAGGATGGCAGGCGATGCGCGAGGCGTCATCAGATCGTTCCATGACGTGACCGGGACGCCGCCTGACCTGGATCGAGTGGCCACCGAGCTTCGGCGGCGCCGAGGTGAGGCCTGGAAGCTCGCCGTGACTGCCCGGGACCTCAGCGACTCGATGAAGGTCCTGGCCTGCCTCGAGCGGCATCGCGGAGGATTCGCATGCATGGCGATGGGGCCGGCGGGGCTGATCACTCGCGTGCTCGCGGAGTCGCGCGGATCGTTCCTGACCTTCTGCGCAGCCAGGGACGGTGCCGAGACGGCGCCGGGGCAGGTCAGTGCCAGCGAGATGCTCCACCACTATCGCGTCCGCCATCTGGGACGCCGCCCTTCGATCTATGGCCTGCTCGGGACCGGGATCGCCCACAGTCTCTCTCCCCGCCTCCACAACGGATGGTTCGCGCGGCGTGCAGAACGATGCGTCTACCTGCCGTTCGACACCACGGACCTGGATGATTTCATGGCCTTCGCGCGGACGCTGCCGCTGTCGGGCTGGAGCGTCACGGCTCCATTCAAAGAGGCGATCTCAACGAAGCTCGATCGCCTCTCCAGATCCGCGCGCCTCGCCGGATGTGTCAATACCGTTGTCTGCCGAAAGGGAAAAATGGTCGGATACAACACCGACGTCCGCGCATTAGTCAGTCTGATCCGCCGTGCCCGCGGGCGGTCGCCAGTGTTGGTCTTGGGGAGTGGAAGCACGGCTAAGGCTGCCTGCCGGGCGCTGTCGGCCGCCGGCTACTCTGTGATGCTCTCCGCGCGCCGCGACCGGGCCGCGCGCCAGGCGGCCGCTGATCTGCGGATATGGTTCGTCCCGTGGGGTGAGCGCGGGAGCGTCCGGGCCAGCGCCATCGTCAACGCAACGTCGGTCGGACACGGCGGCAGGCCCGGAGCTCCGCTGCCGGACACCGCCCTGAGGACCGGGCAGCTTGTCATTGATTTTCCCTACGGTCCCCGTGAGACCGACCTGGTGCGTGCCGCGCGTGCCCGTAGCTGTGTCGTGGTCGACGGCAAGCGGATTCTCCTCGAACAGGCAAGGCTTCAACGGCGACTGTTCCGGGATTGAGTCATTGAGTCATTTCCGAAGCGACGGGATCATCCCGTTCTGGTCAATGAACCAATCGTCAATGGTTCAATGATTCAATTCCCCGGATAGGCCTGGTTCGACCATTCGATGGCGCTGAGGTACTCCGCCGCAATCAGGTCCTCTTCGATTCCGAGCGCCGCGGCGTGTTCCCCGACGGACCGCCATTCGCCCTTTTCATACGCGAGGATCGTGTCGAGCACACGTCGGTGGCGATTCGAATCGCCCAGCAGTGCCATCCGGGCCTCATCCGAAATATAGACATGCTGCAACGCCTCCTGCATCGTGCGGTCCGTGATGACGTCGATCAGCGAGAACATTCCCATCAGGAAGAGATCGAGCTTCTGGGCATGCATACCGGCAGGGGCTGCCAGGCTTTCGCAATACCTCCCTCTGACAATCGAGGTGACGACCAGCTCGGGTGGCTTGTCCTCACCCAACCTCGCCAGGGCCCAGAGCGACGCCAGCTTGCGAATCTCATATTCGCCCAGCAGGACCAACGCATCCAAGATCGACTTGATCTCGCGGCGGAGGCCGAAGGCCGCTGAGTTGATATAGCGCAGGAGCTGGTAGACGATCGAGACATCCTGCTTGATGATGCGCTCCAGCTCGGCGAAGTCCACGTCCGATCTGTTGATCTCGCGCAGCAATCGTAGATAGTTGATCTTGATCGAGGGGATGGCCTTGCCGGTGACGATGACGGGCTTGCTGAAGAAGTACCCCTGGAAGTACCGGTATCCCAGATCGCTGCCCTGCCCCAGCTCCTCGATAGTCTCGACCTTTTCAGCGAGCAGAGACAGGCGCCCGGATCCGTATTTTCGGGCGAGAGCTCGCCGCTGGTCCGGGGGAGTGGCGCGGAAATCGATCTTGAGAATGTCTGCCAGCTCGACCAGGGGCGCCATTTCCGGGCGGTCGACGAAATCGTCGAGTGCCAGCCAGTAGTGCGCTCTTTTTAGCTGCCGGCAGGCTGCCAGCACATCCTGGTCGATGTCGATCGTCTCGAGCAGCTCGATGACCACTTCCTCAGGCGGCAGGACCGACGCGAGGTCGCGGAGGAGCACATCGCGGCTGACGTTGATGAAGGCGCGCCGGCTGCCCGTGAGCGTTGAGAGGCCGAACTGCAGCGCGCTGTCCGCGATCACTTTCGAGGAGGCATGATCGAAATCCCGCTCGGTAAAGAAGTTCAGAAACCCTGAACGGAAAAGCAGCTCGTAGGCAAACACCTTCTTTTGCCTGTCAAAAATGGGCTGGCGCGCTACGAACATGCGCATGAGAGCATTCCTGATACTGATGGTATCACATGAGCGGGATCCGGGCGGTTGACATGCCAGGGCTGCGGCAAAGTCGGGGCGCCGACTCGGGCGAGGCCGTTCCGTGCGAAACCGCAGATGGCGCAGATTTCCGCGCAGATTACGCAGATTCTTCCAGCATTCAACCGACGGGCAACTTGCTCCTCACTCTTGGGTCGGCGCGAAGCAATCGGCGACATCTGCGAGTCAATCTGTGAAATCTGCGGTTTCCGGGACTTTGCCGTAGCCTCGGTTGACATGCGGAGCCGGGGCGCATAACTTCAAGCCATGAAGGTACTGGCAGCCGGCGACCCCGCCGCCATCGCCGAGGCGGTTGAGATGATTCGCGATGGGAAGGTCGTTGCCATCCCCACGGACACATTTTACGGCCTTGCTGCCGACCCGCTGAGCCGTGAGGCAGTCCAACGGCTCATCGAGATCAAGCAGAGAGATGAGGGCAAGGGCATCCTGTTGCTGGTGTCGAGCTTCCAGATGATTCACCGGTACGCCGAATCGATACCTGAAGGGTTCGAGCGGTGGGGGGTATGGCCTGGAGCCGTGACCTTTCTGTTCAGGGCCAGGGGCGAGCTGATGCCTGTGTTGACCGGATCAAGCGGCCGGATCGGATTGCGCATGCCGCTGGCACCGACCGTCACATCTCTGTGTGAGACGCTCGGTCATGCCATCACTGGGACGAGTGCCAACCGGACAGGCGAAGAGCCGGCTCGGGATGTCGCCGGCCTCGATCCGATCGCCGGCGGAATCGAGGCGGCGATCGACGGCGGGCGCTTGCCGTCGTCGCTCCCCTCGACGATCATCGACCTCTCCCGGGCAGCGCCGGCACTCGTCAGGGCGGGGGCCGTCGACTTCCAATACCTGCTGGAGAGAATGCCCAGATGAGAGTGGCACTGGCGCAGATGACTGTCCGCGAGGGCGATGTCGCCGGCAATCTCGAGAAAGCGCGCCGCCTCGCCCGGAAAGCGATGGGCGCAGGAGCCGACATCGTCGCGTTTCCTGAGCTCTTCTTGACTGGCTACGATTGGCGGGCGATCAAGCAAATGACGCCGTCATCGACCCGGCAGACTGCGCACCTGATACGATCGCTGGCCGCCGGGATCGCGGTGGTTGGGGGAAGCTTTGCCGAGAATCACGGGGGGAAGCTCCACAATACCACAATTGTAGTAAACAAAGAGGGGCGGAGGCTGGCGACCTATCGAAAGGTGCATCTGTTCGGTCTTCTGGGAGAAGACCGAGCCTTCGCGGCGGGGAACCGGACCTCGTCGTTTTCGCTCGATGGCTGGCGAGCCGGCGTCGCGACCTGCTACGATCTCCGGTTTCCTGAGCTTTTTCGCAGGTTGACCTATGCCCACGCGGCGGAGGTGATTTTCATCCAGTCGGCCTGGCCGATGCCACGGCAATCCGCCTGGGATCTGCTGCTGAGGGCACGGGCCATCGAGAACCAGTGCTACGTGTGCGGTACCAATCGCGTGGGGCAGGCGGGCACGCTCGACTACTTCGGTTCGACCCAGATCGTCACGCCGCTCGGTGACATCCTCGCCAAAAAGGGGCGCGGCGAAGGCCTGCTTGTCGCCGACATCGACATGGCCGAGGTGGATCGCGTGAGGAAGCTGATCCCGGCGCTGCCCGACCGGCGCCCTTCTGTCTACGGACGCTACTGATGGAAGCCCCTGTGGTGCGGGGAGGTGCTCGCCAAGGCTACGGCGAAGTCCCGGAAACCGGAGATTTCACCGATTGACTCGCAGATGTCGCCGATTGCTTCGCGCCGACCCGAGAGTGAGGAGCAAGTTGCTCGTCGGTTGAATGCTGGAAGAA
The DNA here is from genome assembly GCA_016191015.1 of Acidobacteriota bacterium. Classification (GTDB taxonomy): domain Bacteria; phylum Acidobacteriota; class CAIWXX01; order CAIWXX01; family CAIWXX01; genus JACPPM01. The sequence goes on from JACPPM010000044.1 coordinate 48,595, forward strand.
TCTGCGTAATCTGCGCGGAAATCTGCGCCATCTGCGGTTTCACACGGAACGGCCTCGCCCGAGTCGGCGCCTCGACTTTGCCGCAGCCCTGCTGGCGACGGGCGGTTCCTTGACTCCCCCGCGAGCCATATGATACCTTCTCGCGATTTGTTGTTGAGGTTATGGAGATACTGTTCGAGTGGGCTCAGGAAGAGCCGTACAGAATCACATCGGACGTCGAGCTGGAGAGCTCGCGGCTGGTGGAGGGTCATGCCTCGTTTGCAGCCGTACCACACATCGATGCGACCCTGGCACGGATGAAGGATCACTACGAGATAGAAGGCAATATCTCTACCAAGGTGATGATTCCGTGCGCCCGATGTCTCGAGCCGTTCGAGTTGCCGATCTCCCACCCGCTGCATCTGGTGCTGCTTCCGCGGCCGAGCTATCCCGGCTTTGTCGAGCTCGAGCTCAACGACGACGACCTGGATACCTCGTTCTACTCAGAGGAAAAAGTGGTGCTCGAGGACCTCGTCAGCGAACAGATCAACCTGGCTCTCCCCATGCGCCCTCTGTGCAGTCCGGACTGCAAGGGGCTCTGCCTCACTTGCGGAACCGACTTGAACCGCGGTTCCTGCACGTGCCGCTAAGGGGCCGCCGCCCGGTCGTCCTCGTGCACCCAGAACTGAAAGGAGTTTTCAACCATGCCTAATCCAAAGCGACGCCATTCCAAAGCACGCCGAGACCGGCGCCGGGCACACGACGCCCTCTCCGCCGCTTCTCTCTCTGTCTGCCCGCAATGCCACCAACAGAAGATGCCCCATCGGGCCTGTCCTCACTGCGGGGCGTACAAGGGGAAGCCCGTGCTGCCGGTCAAGGGGATCTAGTCCCTCCTCCTGGAGACGGGTGACGCGTTCGCATGCCAGGTGGATGCAGGGAGCCGTGAGAAGATGAGTCAAGTGCGGATCTGCGTGGATGCGATGGGGGGCGACCATGCTCCCGGCATACCGGTAGATGGAGCCATCGCCGCCGCCAGGGAGCTCGGAATCCATGTGACATTGGTCGGTCTCGAGGATGAGATCCGGAAGCGGCTCAGGGATGGTGGTGGGGACGGCCTTCCCATCGACGTCGTTCACGCACCCGAGGTCGTCGAGATGGACGAGGATGTGATTTCGGCGCTCCGCAAGAAAAGGTGCTCCTCGATTCGTGTGGGCACGACTCTCCTGAAGGAAGGCAAGGTCGACGGCTTCGTCAGCGCCGGTAATACCGGCGCGGTCATGGCCACAGCCAAGATGGTGGCCGGCACGATCGACGGAGTGGATCGCCCTGCCCTCGCCACGATTGTCCCAACGCTCACCGGCCACGCCGTTCTGATTGATGTCGGAGCCAATGTGAACTGCAAGCCGCATCACCTCGAGCAGTTCGCGATCATGGGCAGCATCTACGCGCGCGAGATTCTCGCCGTGAAGAACCCGAGAGTGGGCCTGATGAGCGTCGGGGAGGAAGAGGGGAAGGGCAACGAGCTGACTAAGGAGGTCTTCAAGGTCCTGAAGGATGCGGACCTCAACTTCGTTGGCAACGCCGAAGGGCGCGATGTGTATGCCGGCAAGATGGACGTCATCGTCTGTGACGGGTTCACCGGCAATGTGATCCTGAAGGTGAGTGAGAGCCTGATCGATGCGGCTGTGAATCTGCTGAGGGGCGAGATTGAGAAGGGGCTTCTGTACCGAATCGGGTACATCATGGCCCGCCCCGCCTTCCGGCAGTTCAAGAAGCGGCTCGACTATTCGGAGTACGGCGGCGCCCCTCTGTTGGGCATCAAAGGCGTCTGCCTCATCTGCCACGGCCGCTCACCCGCGAAGGCTATCAAGAACGCCGTGCGCGTCGCTGGCGAGTTCGCTCAGATGCGAATCGCGGACCGGATCCGGACCGAGATCGAAAAGACGTTCAAGAAGGAAACCACCAAATGAAACCAGCCTCACGCATACGCTCACTCGGTTCCTGCCTCCCCCCGAAGGTTTTGACCAATGCTGAGCTCGAGAAGATTGTCGAAACGTCGGATGAATGGATCAGGACGCGGACGGGCATCCGGGAGCGGCACATCTCGGGACCGGACGAGTATTCGTCGGTACTCGCGACGCGCGCGGCCGAGCTGGCGCTCCATCGGGCGGGGATGACCGGCGCCGATCTGGACATGATCGTATGCTGCACGATTTCGCCCGACCAGCCCCTGCCCGCCACCGGATGCATCGTCCAGTCGAACTTGAAGGCTACAAAGGCCGTTGCCTTCGATATCGCCGCCGCGTGTTCCGGATTCCTTTATGGGCTTTCGATCGCCGACCAGTTCATCCGGACCGGCAAGGCGAAGAACATCCTGGTCATCGGGGTGGAGGTGCTGAGCCGGTATGTCGATTACACCGACCGCGCGACCTGCGTGATATTCGGGGACGGGGCCGGGGCGGCCGTGGTCACGCCCGCCGATTCCGACTCGGGGATCTACTCAACACAGATCCGCAGCGACGGATCGCTCGCAGAGTTTCTCTACATACCCGGCGGCGGAACGCACTACCCGGCCACGCATCATTCGATCGACGACCGGCTGCACTACATCAAGATGAAGGGCAACGAGCTGTTCAAGGTGGCCGTGCGGAGCATGGATGAAATATCCCGAAAAGTCCTCGACGATGCCGGCATGCGAGCCGGTGACATCGATCTGCTGGTTCCTCACCAGGCGAATCAACGTATCTCCGAGGCTGTTCGCGAACGGCTTGGTGTGCCCACCGAGAGGATCTATGCCAACATCGACCGGATCGGGAACACATCGTCCGCATCGATCCCGATTGCTCTGGACGAGTTGTACACCCAGGGCAGACTGAAAGAAGGAATGAACCTCCTACTCGTCTCTTTTGGCGCCGGGGTGACCTGGGGCGGCGCTCTCATCAAATGGTGACAGTCATGAAGGGAAAAATCGCAATCATCACCGGCGCGTCACAGGGAATCGGCCGCGAGATTGCGCTGGTGCTCGCATCGGAAGGGGTGCGATGTGGGCTTTTTGCGCGCAATCTGCAGAAGCTCGAGGCCGTGGCCTCCGATATCATGGCGGCGGGTGGGCCTGAGGCGATCTGCTGCCAGGTGGATGTGTCGAAGGCCGAGGCGGCCGATGCCGCGGTCAAGCAGTTCATCGAGAAGGCCGGCGGCATCGACTTCCTCGTGAACAACGCCGGGTGCACCCGCGACAACCTGCTCCTGCGCATGAAAAACGACGATTGGGACGAGGTCATCGCAACGGATCTGTCCGGGGTCTTCTACATCACCCGGGCCGCCCTGCGGCCGATGCTCCGAGCGCGCGGCGGCCGCATTGTCACAATCACCTCCGTGGTCGGAGAGATGGGCAACGCGGGTCAGTCGAACTACGCCGCGGCAAAGGCCGGAATCATCGGCTTCACGAAATCGGTCGCGAGAGAGGTGGGATCGAGGTCGATCACGGTGAACGCCGTCGCACCCGGATACATCGACACCGAAATGACATCCAAGCTGACCGATGAGGTGAAGAAGGCCTTTGTCGAAACCGTCCCGCTCGCACGCATGGGCACCGCGGCCGACGTGGCCGGTACGGTGAAATTCCTGGTCTCGGATGCAGCAGCCTATATCACCGGCCAGGTCATCGGCGTGAACGGCGGTATGTACATGTGACCGGCGTTGATGTCGGGTCCGCAATCAAATAGAATTCGCCAACTTGAGGAGGAAGCGAACAATGGCAGCAGAGAACATCGAAGAGAAAGTGAAGAGCATCGTGGTCGAAAAGCTCGGAGTGCACGAAGAGGAAGTGACTCCCGAGAGCTCATTCGTCGAGGATCTGGGCGCTGACTCCCTGGACGTCGTCGAGCTCGTCATGGCGTTCGAGGACGCCTTCAAGATCGAGATCCCGGACACGGATGCCGAAAAGATCCGGACTGTGGCACACGCCGTAGAATACATCCGGTCGCACAGCTAGTTCGCGCGAGGCCCGGAGCTGGAATGAGGGTGCCGTGGGCATGATGGAGAAGCGACGAGTGGTTCTCACCGGGGTGGGCCTGATCTCCCCCCTCGGCATCGGGACAAAAGAGAATTGGGCGGCACTGATCGCCGGCAAGAACGGCATCGGCCCCATCACCCGTTTCGACGCCAAGGATTACGCCACCAAGATCGCCGGAGAGGTTCGGGGCTACGATCCATCGGCGTACATCGAACGGAAAGAGATCAAGAAGATGGACATCTTCATCCAGTATGCGCTCACGGCTGCGCAGTTCGCGGTGGCCGATTCAGGATTGAAGATTGATCCGGGTGAGGCCGAGAGGGCGGGTGTCATCATCGGCTCGGGCATCGGCGGGCTCGTCGTCATCGAGTCCACTCACCGCGCCCTGCTCGAAGGCGGCCCCCGCAAGATCTCACCGTTCTTTATCCCCTCCCTGATCGTGAATCTTGCCTCGGGTCACGTGTCGATCAAGTTCGGCGCCAAAGGCCCCAACTCCGCCCCGGCCACTGCTTGCTCGACCGGCTCCCACGCCATCGGCGACAGCTTCAAGATCATCCAGCGCGGCGACGCTGACATCATGATCACCGGTGGAACCGAATCTGTCATCACACCGCTCGGCATCGGCGGCTTCTGCTCGATGAAGGCCATGTCGACACGCAACGATCAACCCGAGCGAGCCTCCTGCCCGTTCGATTCGGATCGTGACGGGTTTGTGATGGGCGAGGGATCGGGGATCGTGATTCTCGAGGAGCTCGGTCACGCCATCCGCCGCAACGCGCCGATCTATTGTGAGGTCCTCGGATACGGCATGACCGGCGACGCTTTCCACATCACCGCCCCCTCAGAAGACGGCGACGGGGCTGTGCGAGTCATGCGGATGGCCATCCGTGACGCCGGGGTCGATCCATCCGAGGTGGATTACATCAACGCTCACGGCACATCGACTCCGTACAACGACAAGACCGAGACGATGGCCATCAAGAAAGTATTCGGGGAACACGCGGCGAAACTGGCCGTCAGCTCGACCAAATCGATGACCGGCCATCTTCTGGGTGCGGCCGGAGGGCTCGAGGCCGGCATCTCGGCGCTCGCCATCCGTGAGTCCATCCTGCCGCCAACCACCAATCTCCTCCATCCCGATCCCGACTGCGATCTCGACTGTGTCCCCAACGTGGCGCGAAAGGCGGCCGTGCGCTGCGCTCTCAGCAATTCATTCGGCTTCGGCGGCACCAATGCTTGCCTCCTTTTCAGGAAATACGAGGGGTAGAACGGACATTCCCGCCATCCTCACTCCCCTATCGCCACAGCGATCGACCGGAGATTCTGTCTTACCCAAGAGCTCGCTATGCTCGCAAACTACGCGGACGTAAACGTAGTCGTAGACATGGTCGATCGGGATCCATCGTCCACGTCCACGTCTACGACTACGTCTACGATTGGTGACAAGGAATGGGCGCTCAGGCCCTAATCAATTCATTCACGGAGGTATCATGAATCTCGTCGTCTGCCTCAAACAGGTCTTCAGCACCGAAGCGAAGATCAGAATTTCGCCCGACGGTAGGGCTGTCTCGGACGAGGGTGTGGAATGGGTGATGAGCCCATACGACGAATACGCCCTCGAAGAGGCCATCCGCATCAAGGAGGCCACGGGTGCGGGCACCATCATAGCGATCTCGATTGGCCCCGACCGCTGCACGCCGATGCTGCGCTCCGCGCTCGCTCTCGGGGCGGACCGCGCTCTGCACCTGAAAGACCCGATGTTCGACAGCGTCGACGCACTCGGCGTGGCTCGTGCTCTCGCTGCTGCCATCAGGCGCAACCCTTGCGATATGGTGCTCTTCGGAAGGATGGGCGTCGGCATGGATCAGGGGGTGATACCGGCGATGGTGGCCGAGCTGCTGGGGGCACCGATGGCCGGACTCGTCGTGAAGATCACCGTCGATGCGGAGAAAGTGCGATGTGTGCGTGAGATCGATGGAGGCAGTGAAGTCGTCGAGATGGCTCTGCCGGCCGTCGTCACGGCCCAGAAGGGGCTCAACGAGCCTCGCATCGCCAACCTCAAGGGCATCATGGCCGCCAAGAAGAAACCGCTCGACCTGCTGACCGCTGCCGATCTGGGCCTGGCCGCTCCCGATCTCCAGGATGTGAGACTGGTTCACGAATCGTATGAGCTGCCCGCGCCACGCACGGCTGCCAGGCTGCTGCAGGGCGATCCCGCCGACACCGCCCGCCAGCTCGTCCAGATCCTCCGAAACGAAGCCAAGGTCATATAGGAGCACTCACGTGGCAAAGACGATACTCGTTTTCATCGAAACACGCGAATCGAAAATCAGGAAGAGCTCGATCGAGGCGCTCAGTGCCGCCCGACGACTCGCCCCCGAGAACACGCTCGCCGCCGCCGTTCTGGGGCCCTGCGACGACGCCGCGACACTGGCTCATTACGGGGCCGGCCAGGTCTACACCGTCAACTCCGGGTCATTGGCTTCCTTCTCCGCAGACATGTATTCCGCCGGCTTGAATGCAATCGTGGAAATGGTGAAGCCAGACTACATCGCCGGCTCGGCGACGATCTTCGGGCGTGAGCTCTTTGGCCGTCTCGCCGCCAAACTCGGCCGAACCCCTGCCAGCGACTGCGTCGAGATGCACTGGAACAACGGCGAGATCAAGCTGGTCCGCCCTGTCTATTCCGGCAAGGCACGCTCGACCGTCTCTTTCCGCGGGGACCCCCCGTCCCTGTTCACGCTTCGGCCGAATGTGTTCCCGGCCGACTCCCCCGATGTGTCGCGCTCGTGCGAGGTCTCGGCCGTGGAGATGGCGATCCAAGCGGGCACCGCATCGGTCACTCTGGTCGAGGTGCTCAAGCCCGACACCGCCGAGCTCGACGCGAGCGAAGCCCAGGTGGTCGTCTCAGGGGGTCGAGCCATGAAGGGGCCGGATAACTTCGAGATCTTGCGAAAGCTCGTTTCCGTCATCCCAAATGCGGCATTGGGAGCGAGTCGCGCGGCAGTGGATTCGGGGTGGATCGACCACCACTACCAGGTCGGGCAGACGGGCAAAGTTGTCTCGCCTCAGCTCTACATCGCATGCGGCATCTCCGGGGCCATCCAGCATCTGGCCGGGATGAGCTCCAGCAAGTGCATTGTGGCGGTCAACAAGGACCCGGAGGCGCCGATTTTCAAGGTCGCCGACTATGGGATCGTGGGGGACCTGTTCGAAATAGTTCCTAAACTCACGGAGGAATTCAAGAAGCTGCTGGCGTCGTAGACAGGCCCGGCACCCGCCGGATAAACCTTTCAGAGTCGCATGTCCTCTAACAAATTGAGAGAGCCAGGATGATGGACGGTTGCCGACGGGTTCAAAACCAATTGCTCGAGTACGCCCTGAGCACGGGCGACCAGGCCCGGTCAAGGTCGATCCAGGAGCATCTTGCGGGGTGTCCGGCGTGTCAAGAGGCGCTTGCGAGACTCCGGGATGAGCTGGCGCTTCTAAGGACGGATTCCGTTCCGGTTCAAAAGCTTGGTTCGGATTTCAGAGTCCGGTTTTGGAGCGAAGTCGAGCGACAAAAAGTCAGGCGAAGGTGGTGGCAGATGCCCGGCCTGCTCCGGTGGGCCGCGCCCGCGACGACCATCGCCGTCGTTCTTGCCGTGGGCTGGATCGTCCACCGTCACGCCCCACCGACACCGGCGCCTGAGCCGCCGGGGCACCCACCTGTCGTGGCTGTCCCTGCCGCGCCTCCCCAGCCACCACCGCCATCGACACCCGCGCCGCCGCCGGCCTCGCCCCAACCTGCCGTCACACCCGTTCAGCAGGCGGATTCCCCGCCAAAGCCCAGCGACGAGGTTCTTCAGGACATGGAGCTTCTTCGCTATATGCAGTACATGGAGATGATTGAGGAGGGCGAGGCGACCGGCCAGGTGGTCCTCCCGGGCGAGAACGGTATCTGAGATGGGGAATTGTCTGAGCTGCCTTCTGCTCGCAGCGGCCCTCTGGACAGCGACCGCCGGGCCTCTGGGTGCCCAATCCCCCACCCCGCAGTTCACCGAGAAGGATGAGCTGGTCCGAAGGTGGATGGCCATGCCCGAGGCCGAACGGGCGGAGCTCATCCAGAGATACGATCGGTTCAAAGCGATGCCCCAGGCACAGCAGGACGCGATCCGGAAGAGGTTCGAGACGTTTCAGAAGCTCACCCCGAGCCAGAGGGGGTTCATACAGAGCCGCTGGCAGACGTTCCAGAGCATGCCGCCGGAGGAACAGAGGGCGGCCAAGATGATCATGACCCGTTTTCTGAAGCTCCCACCGGATCGCCAGCGACAGCTCGCACTCAAGTTCGAGATTCTCCGCCGCATGGGCCCCGAAGAACGCCAGGCCGCGCTCGACCGCAACCCCACCTTTCAGAAGATGCCACCGCCGATGCGCGAGGCCTTCCTGAAGATCGTCATGGCGGGACCGGTCTTTAAAGATCCTCTCATGGGCCGCTGATCGGATCCGACCCGGGCCCGGGCATTGGGGCGTGTGTCCATGTTTGAACCAGACGCGGGCATGTCCGCTTCCGGTCCAACGCAGAGACGCAAAGCCGCAACGCCACCCAGTTCGGCCGAGAGCTTCTTTGGTGCTTTGCGCCTTTGCGCCTTTGCGTTTGAAAGGGTCTCGATCGGGGCCGATATTCCCTCCTCGTCACCACCCTTGCGAGTAGCCCCATCAAACCGTGGCATTACCAGACCTTGGCGATGGCGCTTGACGGCGCGGGGGTGCCCTGAATATACTGCCGCCGGTGAAGATCAAGGCCCGGATCATGGACAGGAAGAAGATCCAGCGGGCCATTGCTCGGATCGCGCAGGAGATTCTCGAGCGGAATAAATCGCCTGAAGATCTGGCGCTTGTCGGAATCCGGACGCGTGGGGTGCCGATCGCCGAACGGATTGCGTCCGGAATCGAGTCGGAGGAGGGCCTGAAGGTTCCGATCGGCACTCTCGACATCACGATGTATCGGGACGATTTGTCGAGCTCGCAGGAGCGGGCCGAGGTCCACAGAACGGACATTGCGTTCTCTGTCAACGACAAGGACGTCATCCTGGTGGACGACGTCCTCTTTACCGGTCGGACGATCCGAGCCGCTATGGACAGCCTGATCGACTTCGGCCGGCCGCGCACGATCCAGCTCGCGGTCCTGATCGACCGCGGTCATCGTGAGCTGCCCATTCGCGCCGACTACGCCGGCAAGGTCCTGCCGACGTCTCGCAAAGAGGTCGTACAAGTCCAACTGGAAGAGATCGACGGTCAGGATGAGGTCCTGATCGTCGAAGGAGAGGCCTAATGCCTCGCCAGCCGGGCAAGGTCAGGCTGGCTTCCGATTTTCCAGTCCATCCACACCCCGGTGACCCGGGAGGCAATCCGCCGTGCAACTGAGAAGCAAACACCTGATTGGAATCGAGCCTCTCACCAGGGACGAGATCCAGCTCATACTCGACACCGCCGACTCCTTCAAAGAGGTGTCGACGCGCGAGATCAAGAAAGTCCCCACCCTGCGTGGAAAGACGATCGTCACGCTTTTCTACGAGGCCTCCACAAGGACTCGCACTTCGTTCGAGCTGGCTGCCAAGCGCCTCAGCGCCGACACTGTTTCCATCTCCACAACCGCCAGCAGCGTGCAGAAGGGGGAGACACTCATCGACACCGTCCGGAATATCGAGTCGATGGCAGCAGACTGTTTCATCGTCCGTCATTCCTGCTCGGGCGCTCCCCTGCTCCTCACGCGGGCGTGCCGTGCCAGTATCGTCAACGCCGGCGACGGATCGCACGAGCACCCCACACAGGCATTGCTCGATGCCATGACGATTCGAGAGCGCAAGGGCCAGATCGAGGGGCTGCGCGTGGCGATTATCGGTGACATCCGTCACTCACGCGTCGCGCGGTCGAACATCCATCTCCTCACGAAGATGGGTGCCGAGGTTCGCGTGGCAGGCCCGGGCACGCTCCTCCCCACCGGGATCGGAAAGCTCGGCGCCACCGTGACCACCGACGCCGACGAAGCGATCACCGGGGCCGATGTCGTGATGATGTTGCGGATCCAGCAGGAACGGATGGACAGGTCCTTCTTCCCGAGTCTGCGGGAGTTCGCAAAGCTCTACGGGCTGAATCGCGAAAGGATGAAACGAGCCAGCCCGGATGCGATCGTCATGCACCCGGGTCCTATCAACAGGGGCGTCGAGATCGACCATGATCTGGCGGATTTCGAACGATCGGTGATCCTCGACCAGACCGCCAATGGTGTTGCGGTCAGGATGGCGGTCCTCTACCTCATCAGCCAGGCCGCGGCCGGCGCGGCCGGCGGCGCGGGCACCCCGACGGGAGGTGCGCATTGAAGCTTCTGATCAAGAATGGCCGGGTCGTCGACCCATCGCAGGATCTGGACGACACGCGCGATGTTCTGATCGTCGAAGGGAAAATCGCGAAGATCGATGCATCGATTCCTGAGGCAGGAGCTCAGGTGCTGCAGGCCGTGGGACGCGTCATCGCCCCGGGGTTCATCGACATGCACGTGCATCTGCGAGAGCCCGGTTACGAAGACAAGGAGACGATTCGCACGGGCTGTGCCGCCGCCGCGGCAGGCGGCTTCACGTCGATCTGTTGCATGCCGAACACGAATCCTGTCAACGACAGCCGGGCAGTGACCGAGTACATCCTGGCGCGGGCGCGCGAGGAAGGAGCCGTCAATGTGTACGCGATCGGCGCCATCACGCGGGGCTCACAGGGCGATCTGCTCTCCGAGATCGGCGACCTGCGCGCCGGCGGTTGCGTTGCCATCTCGGACGACGGGAAGCCGGTATCGAACGCTTTGATCATGCGCCGCGCGCTCGAGTATGCCGGCATGTGGAAGATGCCGGTCATCGACCACTGCGAGGATCTGAACCTGGCAGAGAACGGTGTGATGCACGAGGGGTATTACTCGACGGTGCTCGGGCTGAAGGGCATCCCGGGCATGTCCGAGGACGTCATGGTTCAGCGGAATATCCTCATCGCATCGGCCACGGGCCAGCATGTTCACATCGCGCATCTCTCGACCGCCGGCGCGATCGCCGCCGTGCGCGAGGCGAAGCGGAGGGGGGTGCACATAACCTGTGAGGTGGCGCCGCATCACTTCGCTCTCACCGACAAGGATGTGTCCTCCTACGACACGTCCACCAAGATGAAGCCACCCTTGAGGAGCGAAGAGGACCGGCAGGCGTTGCTCGCCGCCCTGAAGGATGGCACCGTCGACTGCATCGCAACAGACCACGCCCCGCACACGTATGATGAGAAAAACGTCGAGTACGACTACGCCCCCTTCGGCATTGTCGGTCTCGAAACAGCCGTCTCGTTGTCACTCGACCGCCTCGTGCACTCGGGGCTGATCTCCATGACCCGCCTCGTGGGCCTTCTCTCCACCAATCCCGCGCGAATCCTCGGACTCAAAGGTAAAGGATCGCTGCGCATCGGCTCGGACGCCGATGTCACCCTCCTGAACCCTCAACGAAAGATAACCGTGGACGCGGACCGATTCCGATCAAAGGGGCGCAATACGCCCTTCAACGGGTGGAAACTGAAGGGCGCCCCGGCAGCGACGATTGTCGCAGGCAAAATCGTTTGGCAGGAGTGAGCTTTTAGCCATTGGCCGTTAGCCCATAGCGGCCGGAAGCCTAATCCCGTTGTCTCGGCAATGCCGAATGGCTAATGGCTAACGACCAATCGCTAATGGCTACCCGCGCTGTAATCCCGCCATGTCTTGAGTGCCGTGGCCGTGATGATGAGCGCGCCGCCGATCACGCACCACCGCCCCGGCCGCTCGCCCTGAAACACCCACGCCCATACCGGATTCAGAACGGGCTCCAGATAGAGCAGGAGCGACGTTTCGAGCGCGGGCACGTGCTGGATGCTCGAGGTCAGCAGTGCGTACGCCAGGCCGATCTGGAAGATCCCAAGGTAGAGGACGATCGCCCAATCAGGTGCCGAGAAGCCGCCGAGCGGCAGAGCCCACGGCAGACAGGCAGTGAAGGCGATGATGTTCCCGATCGCGACGGCCGGACCGGCAGAGCCGCCGGCAGCGCCGCCGCCCCCCTTTCCCATCCATCGCAGGCCAGTGACCGTCAACGCCCAGCAGAGCCCGCTGGCCGCCGCGCAGACGTTGCCGGCAAACGGATGCGGCGCGGTCGCGGCCGGCGCCTCCACCCCCAGGAGGAGCATCACGAGTCCCGCCACGAGGGCCGCCATGAACCCGACGTCGCTGCGCCTGATCGGTTCCTTGAGTAGGAGTGGACCCAGGAGAAGGATGTAGAGCGGGGCCGTGGCTTGCAGGAAGATCGTGCTCGCGGCCGTCGTCAGCTTGTTCGCCGTCACAAAGAGGATCATCGTGGCCGCGTAGACGGCCCCAACCAGGAACGATCGGATACTCCACCCTCGCCGCGCTTCGCGCATCATCAGAAGCACGGCGACGGCGGCGATCCCTGATCGCAGGCTCGCCACCTGCCAACTCGTCATCGCACAGGCCTTCACACCAGCCCCGCCCGTCGAGAAGAGAAGCGCCGTGACGAGGATTCGAAGCCGCGCACCAACGTGAGATTCCCGCGTCAACACCCACTCCCCCTCCCGAATCTATCGTGACCCATGTGCGCCCTGCAGGCTGGAAGCCTGCCGCTCCTTCCGCTCACATGCGACGGAGGATTTCGGAGCGTTTCTGCTGATACTCGGCATCGGAGATCATGCCTCGGGACTTCAGCGCCGCCAGCTCCTCGAGCAACTGCGTGGCCGTAGGGGCTCCTGGCGCGGCGGCGCCGGCCGCCGGCCCGGGTTCGAAAGCGGCCTTCGCCTTCAAGAGCGCCTGTTTAAACTCGATCGGACGTGCAATGCCGCTCATCAGGTTGATCCCTGTGTCGCTGGCCGTGAGAATCTCGATCGTGCCGAAATCGAAAACCCGCCCGACCCAGCTCTGCCGCAACAGAACGTCGTTGATCTTGCTCAGTGACGAGTCCAACACCTCCTTGCTCATGATGCCGCGGCAACTCACCACCCGGCGATCGGTGACAATGAACTGCGTGCTTCTCCAGCGCACAACATCGACCGAAGCCGAGAGAAGCACGACGATGGCGATCGCACCAAACCCGACCGCCACATACACACCCTTCTCGTCGGCAAGAAACCGCACAGCCAGGTACCCGGCGACCAGGGCCACGAGGACCAGGATCTCCTTACCCAGCCCGCCAAGAAGCGAGAGCCAGTGCAGCCGGGTGCGGACAAGGATCTGCTCGTCTTCCAGAAGAACGCGTCGGATGTAATCCAAGGGGTTGCCTCACGACCCGCCGCGGCGAAGACGCAACCGATCAGGTCCATGGTGCCATCCGCGAGAACTGAGGAAATGCAGGACGCTAGGTGTGAAGTGCCAATTGCAAAACTCATGTAGCACTTCTTCATCTTGCATTTTGCATTTTGCACCTTGCATTTTGCACTCCCCCGGCAGACCGCGCAATCCCGCTCCGCGACAGAGCCGGAATCAGGTCCCCTGTCTGACGGCGCGCACCCTGGCCGCAGCCGCTGTCTGCTGTCTCCCTTTGGCCTTCATGGCGGGAGCACGAGAGCGCAACAGCGATGCGACGCTCTGAACCTTGCCATTTGTCGACGGAGTTGCATGGGACGCACCACATTTCTCCGGGCAGCGATCCTCATAGTCATCCGGCTCGGTGTAGGTCGACATGAACCCCTCGAAATTCCGCAATACCCACTTTCCCGGCGCCTGCGAGACCACGTAGTTCGGAGCGATCGGCACCTTGCCTCCACCTCCCACCATGTCCACCACGAAATTCGGAACGGCGAAGCCGGTGGTGTGCCCACGCAGCGACTCGATGATCTCGATCCCCTTGCTGATCGGAGCTCGGAAATGTTTTGTCCCCGGTGCGAGATCAGCCTGGTAGAGATAGTAGGGACGAACACGGATCTTGAGGAGCTCGTGCACGAGCTTCTTCATCACAACCGGACAATCGTTGACGCCCCGCATGAGAACGGTCTGGTTGCCGAGAGGCATGCCAGCATCGGCCAGGCGCGCGCAGGCAGCCGCCGATTCCGGCGTGATCTCGCGTGGGTGGTTGAAGTGTGTGTTGACGTAAATGGGGTGGTATTTGCGCAGCATCGAGCAGAGCTCGCTCGTGATCCTCATCGGAATCACAACCGGGACCCGCGTCCCGAATCGGATGATCTCGACATGCTCGATGGCTCTCAGCTTCGCCAGCACCCCTTCCAGCTTCTCGTCTGCGTAGACGAACGGGTCGCCTCCGGAAATCAGAACGTCCCGGATCTGCGGCGTCTCCGCGATGTAGGTGATCGCTTCCTGGATCTCGTCCAGATACTCACCATGCATACCACCGCCAACAATCCTGCGCCGGGTGCAGAATCGGCAGTAGAACGAGCACTGCTCGGTGAGAATGAACAGCACCCGGTCAGGGTACCGATGGACGATCCGCTTGACCGGTGAGTAGTGTTCCTCCCCGATGTGGTCTTGCTCCTCCTCCGGCGCGCTGACAAGCTCCATGGACTGCGGAAACGCCTGTAACCCGACCGGATCATCTGGGTCGTTGAGGTCGATGAGCGACGCGTAGTACGGAGTCAGCGCGAAGCGAAAGTTCCTGGAGAGCCTCCGCACCTCCTCGCGCTGCCCTTCGCTGCACTGCATGAAATCTGCAAGGTCATCGGCGTTCTTGAGCGAATGGCTGACCTGCCAGCGCCAGTCGTTCCACTGCTCCGGAGCGACCTCAGCCCACCGCGGGTGCCGTTTCGAGGGTTCCATGTTTCTCCTTCCCTAGGACCATATCCCTTGTGGTACAAGATGCTGTAGTGCATCATCTCGGGGCCACAAGTGTGAATATAGGGAATGAGATCATCGATGTCAACGTTTTTCTCCACCGCTGAAATTCGGAATGGACTGCACGCAAGCACGCACGTGACGTCATCCTGAGGAGCCGGGCGCAGCCCGGCGACGAAGGATCTCATCCATCGCCGCGGTCATGAGGATGAGATTCTTCGGGCGCCTGCGGCACCCTCAGAATGACATCGGGCAGACGGATTCAGACCAGCTCGTATTCCGAGAAGAAGAATCCGATCTCAAATCTTGCGGTGTCGGGAGCATCCGAGCCATGGATCGAATTCCGCTCGATCGACGTCCCATGGAGCTTTCGGATCGTACCGTCCGAGGCCTTGGCCGGATCGGTCGCGCCCATGACCTGGCGGAGCTGTGGGATTGCATTCTCGCGCTCGAGAACCATGGGAATCACAGGCCCTTCGGACATGAACTTCACGAGGCTGCCGTAAAACGGCCGTTCCCGGTGGACGGCATAAAACTGTCCCGCCTTCTTTTCGGACAATGACAGCATCTTCATCCCCGCGATCCTGAAGCCCGCGGCTTCGATCATAGCGAGTATCTTCCCGGCATCGCCGGCTGCGACCGTATCTGGTTTCAGGATCGCGAGCGTCCGTTCAAGCATGATATCTCCCTCTCGTATTCTTTGCGCGTACGTGCTCAAGTCAGGTAGAACCCACCACAAAACGCACAAAATGCGCAGAAATCACAGACGTTCAATACCTCTTTTTCATCCATTCCTCTTCCACCTTTTGTGCGTTCTGTG
This sequence comes from Acidobacteriota bacterium, assembly GCA_016191015.1. Lineage (GTDB taxonomy): Bacteria > Acidobacteriota > CAIWXX01 > CAIWXX01 > CAIWXX01 > JACPPM01. The sequence goes on from JACPPM010000044.1 coordinate 64,234, forward strand.
CCTTCTGTGGTTATCCTGGCTGAGTCGGTAGATTCGTGTAGGATCAGAACTCAAGCTTTCTCAGGCGCCCATCGCCTCTTTGATCTTGTCACCGATGTCGGCGGGGCTGGTCGCAACGATCAGGCCGGCTTCCTCCATGATTCGCATCTTTTCCGCAGCCGTTTCCTTCCCTCCCGAGATAATGGCGCCGGCATGGCCCATCCGCCTTCCCGGCGGAGCCGTCTGGCCCGCGATGAAGCCGACGACGGGGATCTTCACGTTCTCCTTGATGAACTGCGCCGCCTCCTGCTCGGCCGAACCGCCGATCTCGCCGATCATGACGATCGCGCGCGTGTCCGAGTCGGCCGCGAAAAGCGGCAGAAGATCCATGAACGTGGACCCGATGATCGGGTCGCCGCCGATACCGACACAGGTGGACTGGCCTATGCCGAGGGAGGTGAGCTGATGGACGGCCTCGTATGTGAGCGTTCCCGATCTCGAAATGACGCCGACGGGGCCTTCCTTGTGGATGTGTGCCGGCATGATCCCCATCTTCGCCCGCCCCGGAGATATCACGCCGGGGCAGTTAGGCCCGATGAGTCGGGTCTTGCGGCGGGTGATCACGGCCTTCACCTTGAGCATGTCCGCGGTCGGAATGCCTTCTGAGATGCAGACGGCCAGGTCCAGTCCTGCATCGACGGATTCCAGGATCGCGTCGGCAGCGAAGAGCGGGGGCACGAAGATGAGAGTGGCGGTGACGCCTTCTTTCTCGACAGCCTCTGCCACCGTATTGAACACCGGTATCCCGTCCACGGATGTCCCGCCCTTGCCCGGGGTGACGCCTGCCACGATCTTGGTTCCGTAGGCAACGCACTGGCGCGCGTGGAATCCGCCCTCCTTCCCCGTGATCCCCTGAACGACGACTCTCGTTTTTCCGTCAATCAAAATACTCATTCCATCATCCCCTGCTCAGCGCAACGACCTTCTCAGCCGCGTCCCTCATCCCGTTCGCCACCGTGAAGTTCAGCCCGGAGCCACGCAGAATCTGACTCCCCTGCTCGACGTTCGTGCCTTCCAACCGCACGACCATCGGCACATGCAGTCCCAGCTCAGTGGCCGCCTTCACAATCCCTTGCGCCACGATATCGCAGCGCATGATGCCGCCGAAGATGTTGATCAGCACGGCCTTCACATTCTTGTCCGAGAGCAGAATGCGGAAAGCGTTCTTCACCTGCTCTTCGTTGGCCCCGCCGCCGACATCCAGGAAGTTGGCGGGCATCCCGCCGGCGAGCTTGATGATGTCCATGGTCGCCATCGCGAGGCCCGCGCCGTTGACCATGCACCCGATCGTCCCGTCGAGCTTGATGTAGTTGAGGCTGTACTTGGAGGCCTCGACTTCGAGGGGATCCTCCTCTTCGAGGTCGCGCATTTCACGAATGTCCGCGTGTCGACTCAGCGCGTTGTCGTCGAAGTTGATCTTGGCGTCCAGCGCCAGCAGATTCTCATCTTCGGTCAGAATCAGCGGGTTGATCTCGACCAGGGACGCGTCCGTTTCTTCGAAGGCCCGGTATACACACTGCATGAAGGCGATGGCCTTCGACAGCAGAGGCGGCGGCAATTTGAGGGCGAAAGCCAGCTTGCGCGCCTGATACGGCTGGAACCCCGCCGTAATGTCCACGTATTCCTTGAAAATCAGCTCAGGAGTCTCTTCCGCCACCTTCTCGATGTCGACCCCGCCGGCCCTCGAGGCCATCACGACGGGTGCGCCCGTGCGCCTGTCGATCACGATCCCCAGGTATAGCTCCTTTTTTATGTTGGACGCCTCTTCAACCAGCACGCGACGCACGATGCGACCTTGAGGCCCGGTCTGATGCGTCTTGAGGCACATGCCAATGATCTCTTTCGCGACCAGCTCCACGTCCGACGGGGTCGCAGCCAGTCGAACTCCGCCGCCCTTGCCTCGCCCACCTGCGTGGATCTGAGCTTTGACGACCACCTTGCTCCGAAGCTTCTCAGCTACCCCGCGCGCTTCGGCCGGCGTAAACGCTACTTCACCCCTCGGACACGCCACGCCATAGCGCCTGAGGATCGCCTTCGCCTGATATTCGTGAACCTTCATTCCAGCTCCTTATGACCGATCTTCCGTTCCGAGCGACCTGCCATTTTACATGAGTATGCGCTGAACACAAACTCTGTGCGACGCCCGAAATGGACGCCCGGCGGCCCCGACACGCGATGTGAAAACCGCGAGGGAGTCGAGTGGGCGAGGTAGCCCCTGCCCCGCGATGCGGACCAACCCTCGCCCCTGTCCTCAGCCCGTCGTTCCCGGATCCTAGAGACTCAGTTTGTCGACGAGCTCCTTCACCGACGCAGCCGACTTCTCCAGCGCCGCCTTCTCTTCAGGCTGCAGCTTGATCTGCACGATGTCCTCCACACCCTTCGAACCCAGCTTTGCGGGCACGCCGAGATAATACCCGTTCACGCCATACTCGCCTTCGAGATACGCCGCGATCGGCAAGATCTTCTTCTTGTCAAACAGGATCGCCTCGACCATCTCGACCGCAGAGGCTGCCGGTGCGTAGTAGGCCGATCCGGTCTTGAGAAGACTCACGATCTCCGCGCCACCATCGCGTGTCCTCTGAACAATCCTATCGATCGTCTCTTTGGGCATCAGCTCGGTAATCGGAATCCCGGCGACAGTCGAATACCGCGGGAGAGGCACCATCGTGTCGCCGTGTCCGCCGAGCACGAAGGCGTGGGTGTTCTCCACCGAGCACTGCATCTCCATCGCGATGAACGTGCGGAATCGCGCGGAGTCGAGCACGCCGGCCATTCCCATCACGCGATTCTTCGGAAAACGACTCACCTTCAGCGCCACCTGCGTCATCGCATCGAGCGGATTGCTCACGACGATCAGAATGGCATGAGGCGAATACTTCACCACCTGCTCGGTCACGCCCTTCACGATCTCGTAGTTCTTGAACAACAGGTCGTCCCGGCTCATCCCGGGCTTCCGCGGAAGTCCCGCGGTGATCACCACGATGTTGGAATCGGCCGTCGGAGCGTAATCCTGCGCGCCGATGACTCGCGAATCGTAGTGCTCGATCGGTCCCGTCTCGAGAAGGTCCAGGGCCTTGCCCTGCGGAATGCCCTCGACGATGTCAACCAGCACCACGTCGCCAAGGCCGCGCTCAGCCAGCTTCTGCGCCGCGGTCGCTCCAACGTTTCCCGCCCCAACCACACTAATCTTGTTCCTCATGATTGCATTCTCCTTATGTGATGAAATCGCGTTCGGGATTACAAACCAGCGGCAGTGACTGCGCCAGCGAACGCCGATCGTGATGGCGATGTGCCGGTCGCCATCACCGCGCTCGCCACCACGCTGAGCATGATACGAAAACCGCGGTCGCCGGGTCAACTGCCGCCACGCAAATCACTCGATGATGTCGGTCCCGGGAGGCGGCGAGATCTTGAACCGGGACGACGAGATCGCAGGATTGACGACCGCATTTGTGAACGTGATCGTGGTCTCGTCGGTCGACTTCTCGTAAAGCTTGATCTTGGACGGGACAAAGGTCTTCCGATCGATCCACAGCTCGAATCTCGCGAACATCGATTCTTCGATCTTCCTCGGGATCAACCGGAGGTGGTAGGCGTCGGAGTCCTGGCCGAGCAGCTCGACGACATAGGTATCCGTCATCGCCTTCTTGCTGGTGCCGAAGCCGATCACCTGGAATTCGCTTTTCGCCTGAGGCAGCTTCAGTCGCTGGAGCTGTTTGATCCTGGGATCAAAGGTCGTGACCTGGCCAGGTTCGATCAGCACGCTGCGCGAGGCCGGTCGCTCGAACTCCCACAGGATCTTCCCCGGCTTCGCGTAGAAGAACTTGCCGCCGGTCTCCTCGCGGTCCTCGGCGATCACGAACACGCGCTCCTTCGTGAAATCCGCTGCGTACGTCTTCAGCGCCGCTCCCGCTTTCTCCATGCCGGCCATCACGTCGTCGACCGGCGCCGCCGCTGGGGCCGGCGGTGCGGCCGCCACTGCGGCCGCCGCCAGCAACAACTCAAGGAGAAGAGAGGATATAGCCCATCGTGCGATCGTCTTCATCGTAAAACGCCCTCTTTGTGAACCTGTGACCTGTCTGCTTGTCGAAATCCTCCCACCGCCGATCCAGCTCCTTCATCACCTGCGGCGCGCTCCTGTCCAATACCACGAGCAGATACAGATTCGAGTTGATCTTCTGCAGGCCGACAACCTTCTGCTCGGGCCGGCCAGGGTCCTTTTCGATACCGGAAAAGAAGGCATGGGTGGGCGCGAGCAACAGGAACGCGATGATCGCGCCGCAGAGCACATCGTACTGCCAGGTTCCGCGTCCGTAGGACCAGAACAGGACACTGAACCAGAATCGGAGGAGGGGGTTGCGATTCATTCGGCAGGGTGCCGTGAGGCGGCGCCGCCACGGACCACCTTGCCGTCGCGCATCTCAATCGTCCGGTGCCCGGTGGCCGCGGCCTCGGGGTTGTGAGTGATCATGACGATCGTCTGCTTGAGGTTGCCGTTGAGATCCTGCAGCAGTCGCAGGATATTGTCCGAATTGACGCTATCGAGATTACCGGTCGGTTCGTCGGCCAGCACGATCGAGGGCTTGTGAATGAGCGCGCGGGCGATGGCCACCCGCTGCTGCTCTCCGAGACTGAGCTCCATCGGCCTTCGGTGCATCTTCGAGCCGAGGCCCACCAGTTCGAGGGTATCGGTCAACTGCTGGGCCGGAACGATCTTCCGGCCGTTAGAGTGGATGGCGCGGGCGACCTCGAGGTTGCCGAGTACCGTCAGTGTCGGCAGCAGATTGAACCGTTGAAAGACGAAGCCGACGAGGTCGCGTCGAAGCCGGGTGCGCTGCCCGTCCGAGCTGATCGACAGGTCGACGCCATCGAGGAGCACGCGACCGGACGTGGGACGATCCAGCCCGCCCAGCAGATGCAACAGTGTCGATTTCCCGCAGCCCGACGGACCCATAATCGCAACGAACTCGCCACGCTCGATGGCGATATCAACACCGAGGAGCGCCGGCACGTCGACCTTCCCCGAGCGGTAGACCTTCACCAGATCGATGGTCTGCAGAATCGGATCGCCAGCGCTCATTCAAAAACCAGCGTCTCGACCGGGTCAAGCCGGCTGGCGCGATAGGCCGGGTACAAGGAACCGACGATGCCTCCCGCCATGGCCCACGCTCCCGCCGTCCACAGCCGGTGCCAGCTGATGTCGACCGTCAGCGAAGGGTAAAGATGCAGGAGCCATGCCTTCGTGAGAAACGAGAGCCCGTACCCGCTCGCAATCCCAATCAGACAGAGAAACACCGATTCCAGCAGGATCGCCCCGACGATGAAGAGCCTACTGGCGCCGATCGCCTTCAGGATGCCAATCTCCTTGGTCCGCTCGACCACCGACGTGTACATCGCGAGCAGGATCACGAGAAAGCTCACGATGATCGCCAGCGCCGTGACCACGCGAACGAACTGTTTGAACGCGATGGCGTTTTCCCTGAAGGCCTGACTATAAGTCGACGAGAAGATCGGGTTGTATCCGGGAAGCTCCTTGCGCAACACAGCGGCCAAGGGCTCGACCGCTGAAGCTGAGATCGCTGAGATCAGGAAGAACGACGCCTTCCCCTCAGCCGACATGATCTCCTGCAACGTGCCGATCGGCAGCAGGAGTCTTCCGCCATCACCCGCCTGACGGATGCCGACGATCTTGAATTCCTGGTTCATCAGCATCAGCGAATCGCCGACCTCCTGCTGCTTGCTGGAGGCCCAGACCGTGTCCATCACAACTTCATACGGGGCAGAGAACATCCGCCCCTCGACAATCTTGATACCCGCACCTACCTGCGGGTACGTGTCCGCGTCGATGCCCCAGAGAAGCACAATCGAGTCCTTGACCTTCGTGCCCGCGGTCATGAGCACTGGCGAAACGGACCTCACACCGGGGAACTGGAGGATCTTCTCCTTCAGCTTGATCGGGATCACTCCGCTGTTGAACGCAAACAGAGCCGACGATCCCGGTGGCTGCAGAATGATGTCGGCGCCGATCCGCTCGATGCGCTTCGAGTGTTCGTTGATCGTCCCGTCGGCAAGGCCCACGAGGACCGTCACGAGAATGATCCCGAGCGCCACGGCAAGGATCGACACAGTCGCCTTGGTCTTCCTGTAAAACAGGTTCGATGCCGCGAGTCTAGTTATCACTCCCATCACTCGTCCCGAAAAGGATATCCTCACTCACATCGGACTCAAGGTCAACTGTTTTCGTACCCTCCGGGAGGGAGAGTGCAAACAGATCCGGCTTGAATGCAGGCGGGATCTCGAATTTCTGCAGGTTCAACGTCACTGTGATCTCCTGCCACGGGCGATTCACCGTGATCTTCGAAGGGAACCGACCAGCCTTGAAGTCCGCTGCCCTGCCGTAATAAATGTCGCTCTTCACGACCCCTGTCGGGTAGTAGAGAGTTCGCCGGCCCAGGCTGAGGTCGGATCGTGAAAGATATACCCTCTGGACCGGATGCATCGGGTCCGAGTCGCCGGCGGCCAGCTCGGTCAGCACAACCTGCCTCCGGTCCTCTTCGAAAACGACCCGGTGAGACTCGACCAGCGGGCGGGGTGCGAGAGCCTCCCGCAAGTCCTGCATCGCAAAGCCACGGAAACTATCGCCCTCGCCTCGGTAGCATGTGTTCTTGCTCGGTACCAGAACAGTGAAGTGGTCTTCAACAAAAGTCATGTCGAAAATCGTCACGAAATAGGCGTCCCCTCGAAGCCGAACCTTCTCCCCGCCCGATTCCATGTAGATCACCCCGTCGAAGCTCTTCTTGACCTCGCCCGATTTGTATTCGATCGTCGCCTGGGCGCGAAGCCGATCCGGCGGAGGACACTGGCGGTTGTAGCTGTCGATGACCTCCCCGGGCGAATGCACCTTGACCGTCAAAGGCGACCGACGGGCGGTGCTAATCCCTCCGCAACCAATCCCGATCAGAAGCGTCGTGGCAGATAGTATCCATGCGGTCCCTGGCTTCATCGAAATCGCCCGGCAGCTACACGAGCTGCCGTCAAACCCTCCTCCTGCACCCGCACCGTACCCCCACAGCGCATCGGCGTACTCTATCAGGCCCTCCGATACAGTGTCAATCTTGCCCAACCTTCCTCTCATTCATATAATATCTCTTAATATCGCACACATGGATAACAAATTGGGATGAGAACCGGCGCTCGTCGCGGCCCTGCACACGCTCTCGCCAGGCGGCGACACCGAGGGTTGGACAAGGCTAGGGCAATGCCCCGGAAACCGCGGATTTCACAGATTGAATCGCAGATGTCGCCGATTGCTTCGCGCCGACCCGAGAGTGAGGAGCAAGTTGCTCGTCGGTTGAATGCTGGAAGAATCTGCATAATCTGCGCGGAAATCTGCGCCATCTGCGGTTTCGC
>JACPPM010000045.1 GCA_016191015.1 Acidobacteriota bacterium
CGAATGAGAGGCTCGCTCCGCTCGCAGCCGAAATCCCCAATACCACCAAGTCACCAAGACACCAAGAATCCACCAAGAGCCTCCTCTGACCCCTTGGTGCGGCTTGGTGCCTTGGAGTCTTGGTGGTTTGGACGGCCATTTCATCATCCACGCGGCTGACAACATGTTGGTAAGAGTCGAGCGCTAAGGCGCCTTGGAGCAAGCGTGGCACTGCAACTGAGCATTCGTGGTCCCGAGGGTCAGTACCAGACCCTGACGGCGGACAAGAATCTGGTATTCGTCGGCCGGCGCGAAGGCAACGACGTGGTGCTGCCGTATCCGTTCGTTTCGGCTCGACACTGCAGGGTATTCAGGCACGGGACGAAGCTCTATGTCGAGGACGTCGGGAGCACGAACGGGATCCTGGTCAACGGTGAGAGTGTTGCGGCGCAGATCCCACACGCCCTGCAGAAGACCGATGTCGTGCAGATCGGCAAGGTCGAAATCCGGGCGGAGTGGATCGAGGAGGCTGAGGTGATTGCGGCGCCGGAGAAGACGATGTACGAGGATATCGAGGCGTCGCCGGCCGCTCACGGCCAGGCGGCACGGACCCAGACGGCTCCCGTCACCGCGCCTCGCCCCGCCACGGCCGCCCCGCCTCTAACCGACGCTCCTGCTACGATGTGGGAGATCCAGACGGGCGTGTTTAGCGCCTCGTCCATGCACATCGATGACCACAATGTGGGCGACGCTGGGGGAAACGTGCCGATAGCACCCCGACCGGCCTTTCAGCAACCTGCCGCCGTCACGCCGGCGCGTGTCCTGCTCGATGCTCAGGATGATGCCCGCAACAGCAGGTTGCAGCTGTGGGGTTTCGCCTTCCAGGCTCTCGGGCTATTCACCCTCTTCGGCGCCATCGTCCTGCTCGTCATCGTCCTCCTCTCATGACGGCGGAAAGCCTTAAGCCCCGCTTCCTCCTCCTCCAGGGCGAGCAGGTGGTCTCGGTTCGCGAAATCGAACCCGGACAGGACTGGAAGATCGGCCGGCACCCGCAGTGCCCGGTCGTTGTCCAGCACCCGTCGGTTTCGCGATTCCACGCGCGCATCTTGTGCGATGCGTCCGGGGTCAGGATCGAAGATCTCAGCACGGCCAACGGCACGTATGTGAACAACAAGAAGGTTGAGGGCGCCGTCCCGCTGCGCTCGGGCGACCTCATCCGCCTCGGCCAGCTCAAGAACCCCGAGCCGATTCTCGTGAAGTTTGAGGACCCGAGCTCCCAGCTGCTCGACGCTCTCGCCGAACAACACTCGGATCCAGGAATCATTCCCCGCCAGGCCGCGTCTGCACCGGCCCCGCCACGGCCGGTCGGCGATGAAGGGCCGACCGTGACAGACGAGGGCGACCGCGCCGCGCTCGCTCAGGCCGGGCGATCCGCGGCTGTGCAACAGAAGAAACCTTCGGGCGTGCCCTCCGCGCTCCGCTTGATCGCACAGCCTGTCGTCTGGATCCCGGTCGGCGGGGTTCTGATGATCGCGCTCGCCATCGGGCTCTGGCTGGTCATCGGCGGGCAGACGACTCAACGGCCGTGGCAATCGGTGCGCGTCGAACCGGTCAATATCCGCGCGGGCTGGCGCGTGGCCCTGCGCGGCCCGGATATCGTTCCTTCCGACGACATCAAGGTCTGGGTTCAGAGCCGCGAGGCGAAGGTCGAAGGGATGACCCACGGGGAGATCCATTTCCTGGCGCCGGATCTCGGGGGGGACGGCGAGAGCGGCATGAGCACCGTAACCCTGCAGGTTGACAGGAACGGGATCGTGCTGTTCCGCCAGGCGCTCCAGTACGAAGTGGTTCCCGAGGTCAAGGCGGTGAACCCGCCTGAGGCCGCTGTCGGCGGAACAGTGAGCGTGCAGGGGACGGGCTTCGTCCGCGAAGTGTCGCGTGTAAAGGCGAAGATCGGGCAGATGCAGGCTCAAGTGCTGAGCGCGAATCCGCGCGAGATCCAGCTCCGCGTGCCGGTGCTCACGCGAAGCGGCGTCGTCGAGGTGCCGCTCGAGGTGAAGATCGGTGATTGGACGGCGCCGATCGTGAGCTTGCGGGTGCGGCCTCGCGACACTCAGTGCTACCCGCTGGCGTTCACGACGGGCTACGCCGCAGAAAAGGTCTGGGAGGTGCGCCATGTGCTCGGCGTCGCGACCTACGCCGAGGGGGCGCCGCCCGCCGGGGAGGCTGGGGCATCCCCCGGCTCGGTCAGGACCGCGATGCAGAATCTCACGACCGCGTTCGAGAAGGCGGCGAAAGACCCGACGGTGAGCTTCGAAATTCGCGACGGGATGCCGCTGACGGTTGTCGCCACCGGCTCATCGCTCCCGCGTTCGCTGGAAGTCGCGCGATGGACGAACACGGTTCTGACGATGGTGAAGGCGCGATCGCGGTTTGAGGGCGACGCGACGTTCATTCCGTATTGGAATGTCATGGTCCTGAACGACATGCTGAACGTTTTTGGCAAGGCGCAGACTCCATCGCTTCTGCCAGCGGACTCGACATTGCGCTCGGTCCTGCAGAAACTCTACGATCGTAGTGTTGAGGCCGGTGGGACCGGGTGCCCGGGCCCCGATGAGGTTCAGACGTTGACACCGGCTGAGCGGGACCAGTTCCAGCAGGCCTGCTGGAATATCCCGCGCGATTTCGGCAGTGTCGCGGGAACGTGGGAAGGAGTCCTGGCGAACTTCTCACCGGGCGACGCGGCCGAGGATGTGAAAAGGGTGTTGAGGCTGCACATACGGCAGAGGGGGATGGCGCTCAGCGGTTCGGCGTCGGTCGAGGAGGTGCGCCCGGAGGGCATTCGGTGGTCTCCTCCGGCGATCCCGACAATCAGCGGGCGCATGATCCTGGGCAGCCAGGCGCGCATCGAAATCACCTTCCCGCACAATCAGCCCTTCAGGGTGACGCGCCTGACCGGATCGTTGCAGGGCGATGCCATCGAGGGGACCTACAGCACCGAAGCCGGGACCAGAGGGAACTGCAGGATGATGAGAACCGTGGCAGAGTGACACTGTGTGGGCGGATTCCGTTCAACCAGGGCTCGACCGATCGCTGCGAAATCTCTACGAGTCTCGACGAGTATCTCGTCCTTGGTGCTTCGGTTCGCAAATCCAGCCGCGTATTCTGAGAGCGCAACGGAGCGGAGATCGCTGGATGTCAAAGAACCACGGATCGCATTTCGGGCCGGTAGCCGCAGGCTTTAGCCTGCGCTCCCGGGCGAACGCGGGCTGAAGCCCTACCGGTTCAGAATGGAAAACGGACCTTTCCAATAATCATCCGTGGCCGTATTTGCGCCGTGGGGTACTTAGACGTGAGCACGGCAGCGACGAAGGCGACGCCGCAGATGCGCCCTTATCGCCGGATCTGGGCCGTGTCCACGCGGTTTGCGAAGGACCCCGAATCCATGTATGATCAGCGCTTTGTCCGGGCCGGTTTGGTGCCGGTTATGGGAACGAGACCGCAAGAGAGGTGTCAGGGATGGCGACGCAGACAGTGCGAACACAGGCGGAGATCGACGAGATTCGGGAGCGGGTCACGGGGATGTATTCGAAGCATCCGTGGCCGAGCACGCGTGAGGCCGACGAAGAGATGGGATGGCGCCTGCGGATGCTCGGGATCCGGAAATCCGACTACGAAGGCAAGAAGGTCGTCGAGCTCGGCTGTGGGACAGGCGAGTATTCGCTCTGGTATGCGACCCATGGTGCGGCAGACATGACGGGCGTCGATCTTTCGAAGGGATCGCTCGCGCTCGCCGAACAGAAGCGAACGTCCGGGGATGTGCAAAACGTGCGGTTTCTCGAGAAAGATATCCTGAAACTCGACCTGCCCGACAACACATACGACTATGCCTACTCGGTCGGAGTCCTCCATCACACGGGCGATACTTACAAGGGATTCCAGCACCTCTGCCGGATCGCGAAGCCCGGCGGTGTCGTCGTCGTCAGTCTTTACAACTCCTATAGCTGCTTCACCCTCAGGGTCAAGCAGGCGATCTGCCGGCTGCTCGGCGGCAAGGACCTCGACAAACGGGCGCGCATCGGACGAAAGCTATTCCCGTTCACGATGTACTCGATGAACAAGCGGTATCATGAGACGAACTACGAGCTGATCAGCTATGACATCTTTGCGTTCCCTCACGCGACGTTCCACACGGGCGCCGAGGTGCTGAAGTGGTTCGACGCGAACAACATCGAATACACGGGCTCATTCGCGCCTCTCCGGTTTCGAGACTATTTCTATGCCTATTCGCTGCCCGAGTATCAATCGTTCAAGCGCACCTTCTCAGGCTTTCCGCTGATCCGCCTCTTCAGCTGGACCATGAATAAGATCTCAACCCTGCTGTTCCGGACGCGTCCCGACGAGCACAAGACGTTCCCGCGCCCGAGCTGGCTGTCGATGTTTCTGGTACAGATGGTCTGGGTCTGCGTCGGCATCCGCCTGAACTGTTTCACGATCGCAGGGCGAAAGCGCGCCTAGGTTTCGGGAAACTACTCAGGTAGTGCGCTATAGGGACCAATCCTCTCACCGCAGAGACGCAGAGGACGCAGAGATGGCCCTGGATCGTCCCCCCTCTGCGCTCTCTGCGTCTCTGCGGTGAATCTCACCTCGGCGCAACCCCCACCTGAGCAGTCACGTTTTCGGGAGATAACCGCAGCCGCCTATCAGGCAAGCAGCATGGGAGGAATGCGGGAACGGGCCGGTTTTGCCGGCTGCTCTGGTTGGCACGGAACGCTCCCACGCTCCACGCTCCACGCTCTACGCTCCACGCGCGGCTCCGCCGCGCGGCACCGCCGCGCTACGATCCCATGGGACCGACCAGGTCGAGGATTCCCTTCTCCCGCAGCCACTCGTCGTTGAAAATCGTGCTGAGGTAGCGGCCCGCGCCGTCAGGAAATACCGTGACAATCCTGGCCGTGCGCGACAAAGTGCGAGCCAGTTTGAGAATCGCCCACATCGCCGCGCCGCTCGATCCGCCTGCCAGGATCCCTTCCTTGCGCACGAGCGCTCGCGTTGTCCTGAACGCATCCGCATCCGGCACTTGACAGACGTCGTCGATCACATCGAAATCTGCGCACCCGATGATGAATTCATCGCCGATCCCCTCGAGGAGGTACCGCCCGGGTTCTGTGCGCTTCCCCGTATGGAAGTAGTCGCAGAAAACCGAGCCCACCGGATCGACCGCGACGACGCGGATGTTCGGGTCCTTCTCCTTCAGGTACCTCCCCACACCTCCGACTGTCCCGCCCGTGCCCATGCCCGCGACGAAATAGTCGATGCGCCCCTCCATCTGCTCCCAGATCTCAGGACCGGTCGTCATGTAGTGCGCTTCGTTGTTCTCCCGGTTGTTATGCTGGTCCGGAAAGTAGCAGTTCGGGGTCTCCTTGGCGATGAGGGGCGTGATATTGTTGTAGCTGTAAGGGGATTCGGGGGGCAACGAGTCGTCGACGACATGGATCTCGGCGCCCAACGCCCGGAGCTGGTCCAGCTTCTCCCTGCTCACCTTCTCCTTGACGACTACCTTCAGGCGGTAGCCTTTGCGGACGGCGATGAGGGCAAGTCCCATCGCCGTGTTCCCGGAAGAGCTCTCGAGGATGAGGTCGCCTTTCCGGATCCGCCCGTCCTTCTCCGCTTTCTCGATCATATACCGCGCGATCCGATCCTTGGCGCTCCCCATCGGATTCAAATACTCGAGCTTCGCAAAAACCTCGCACGGCAGCCCCTGGGTGAGGCGGTCGAGCCGCACCAGAGGCGTATTCCCGATCACGTCCGTGATACTGTCGTAGCAGCCGTTTCGTGTCATTCTTCATCTCTCCAATCAGACCATCGCGCCCCGCAATCATCCAGCGCCGCGCTATAGTGCCTAAGATATCGGTTCTTTGCAAGAAATGGGGACCCAAGGCTACGGCAAAGTCCCGGAAACCGCAGATTTCGCAGATTGACTCGCAGATGTCGCCGATTGCTTCGCGCCGACCCGAGAGTGAGGAGCAAGTTGCTCGTCGGTTGAATGCTGGAAGAATCTGCGTAATCTGCGCGCAAATCTGCGCCATCTGCGGTTACGTACGGGACGGACTCGCCCGAATCGGCGCCTCGACTTTGCCACGGCCCTGTCAGGTCCTGTTTCATGTTTGCGTCGAAACGGCGGTTTCGGGTAGCATGAAATATTGTGCGCCTGTAGCTCAATGGATAGAGCGCCGGCCTCCGAAGCCGTAGGCTGCAGGTTCGAGTCCTGCCAGGCGCGCCAGTCAGTTCAATCGAGCACGTCTGTGGTGGGAGGAAGAGCCTTGCTCACAAAGCCAGTGGCGAATGTCATGCGCGGGCACTCCTCGTGGGTTCTCACGGCAATTTTCCTCCACGCTCCCGTTCCGGCGCCCGCTGCATCGCCTCACCCGGTGCGTGCCGGCCACGCCATGGTTGCCAGCGCAGAGCGGGTGGCAACGCAGGTGGGCGTCGAGACGCTCAAGGCCGGGGGGAATGCCGTCGATGCCGCATGCGCCGTCGGTTTCACGCTTGCGGTGACATATCCTCAAGCCGGCAACCTCGGCGGAGGCGGGTTTTCGGTCGTCCGCACTGCCGATGGGAGCGTCTATGCGATCGACTACAGGGAAACTGCGCCGCTGTCTGCTTCGCGCGACATGTACCTGGACGCGCATGGCGATGCCGACGACTCTCTTTCGCGCGAGGGGTATCGTGCGGCGGGTGTCCCGGGCACGGTAGCCGGGCTTTTCGAGCTTCACAGGAAGCTGGGGAAGCTCCCCTTCGCGCAGCTCATCGCCCCGGCCCTCAAGCTCGCCGCGGATGGATTCGCGGTGGCCTACTCGTTGAAGAGCTCGCTCGAGGAAGAGAGGCCGCTCCTCGGGAAGTTTCCGGAGTCGCGATCGCTGTTCTATCGGGGTGGCGAGGGATATGGGGAGGGCGAGCTTTTGCGCCAGCCGGCCCTTGCCGCTACCCTTGCGAGGATACAGCGAGATGGGCCTGTCTCGTTTTACGATGGCGACGTCTCGCGCGAGATCGTCCGGGCCGTGGCGGCCGGGGGCGGGATCATCACATTGGAGGACCTCAAAACTTACAAGCCTGTCTGGCGCGATCCCGTCAGATTCACGTATCGTGGGCGGGAGATCTACTCCATGCCGCCGCCGAGCTCGGGCGGGATCATTCTGGCTCAAGTGCTCAACATGGCCGAGACCCAGAATCTCACATCCATGGGGTTTCACTCCTCACGCGCGATCCACTTTATGGCCGAAGCCATGCGCCGGTCTTTCCGCGACCGCGCGATCCTTCTGGGAGATCCTGACTTCGTCCGGGTCGATACGGAGAAGCTGATCTCGAAGGAGTACGCAGCGGAGGTCGCCCGTAACATCAACGCCGCGCAGGCGACACCAAGCGGCACGGTCGGGGTGACGATCCCCGAAGCTGCGCAGACGACGCACTACTGTGTTGTCGACGCGCAGGGGAACGCAGTGGCGACCACCTACACTCTGAATGGCAGCTACGGATGCGGCCGAATGGCCGCCGGGTTTCTGTTGAACAATGAGATGGACGACTTCTCGGCCAAGCCCGGCCACCCGAACATGTATGGATTGGTCGGATCGGAGGCGAACGCGATCGAGCCGCGGAAGAGGATGCTGAGCTCGATGGCGCCGACGATTGTTGTCCAGGATGGGAAGCTCCAGGGGGTGCTCGGCACCCCTGGCGGATCGACGATCCCGACGACGGTCGTCCAGGTACTCACGAACCTGATCGACTTCGGCCTCGACATCCAGGAGTCCGTCGATGCTCCCCGATACCACCATCAGTATCTTCCCGACCAGATCAGTGTCGAGACGAATTGTGTCGCGGCCGATGTGATCGCGGCACTCGAGTCGATGGGCCACAAGGTTGTGATCGATGACGAAGTCTGGGGGGACGTCCAGGCGATCTGGTTCGACAGGGAGCTGGGGATCTGGGTTGGTGCAAGCGATTCACGCCGGTGGGGGACGACTGCCGGCTACTGAGCTTCGAGAGGAGGATGTATGCGTGCCTTCATGGTAGCCATCGCGGTGAGCGCTGCTTCCAGCGGCGTGTGTGCCGAGCAATCATCGTTTGAGCAGCTTTTTCGTAACCGCACGATGAGGATCGACTACTATCATGTCGGTGATTCGGCCACAGAGCTCTACACGCTGGACCAGGTTTACGAGCAGGGTGCATGGGCGGGGAGCACGACGGCGCTGATTGACGAGCTCAATCTCGGACGCTGCATGGTCCGGGTTTTCGACCTCGCCACCAACCGGCTCATTTTCTCAAAAAGCTTCGACACCTATTTCGGCGAGTATCGGACGACTGACGCAGCAGAACAAGCGGTCAAGCGCGCCTACCACGAATCCGTTCTGATGCCGATGCCGATCCGCAAGATCCAGTTCACCATCGAGTCGCGAGACAAGGCGGGCATCCTGCACAGGGTCTTCGATGCGGTCATCGATCCTGATGGGATCGATATCAATCGTGAGGGACCTCGCGGAGACACGGGAGTGATCACGTTTCACCAAAGCGGAGATCCCCACAGGAAGGTCGACGTGCTGTTCCTCGCCGAAGGCTACACGTCGACGGAGAGGGCGAAGTTCGAATCGGATGTGAAACGGTTCGTCACATTGATGTTCAGCCAGGAGCCGTATGCCAGCCGCAGGGACATGTTCAACGTGCGCGGAGCATTCAAGGCCTCGACCGAGAGCGGGTGCGACGAGCCCAGCCATGGCAGTTACAGAAGGACGTCGCTCGGCGCGTCGTTCGATTCGCTTGGGGTGTATCGATATCTTCTCGTCGAAGACAACCGGGCGATCAGGGACATCGCCGCCCACGCTCCATATGACGCGTTGTACATCCTCGTGAACACCAAGCGATACGGCGGAGGTGGGATTTACAATCTGTACTGCACGACGACCGCGGACAACGCCTTCTCTGACTATGTGTTTCTCCATGAGTTCGGACACTCGTTCGCGGGCCTGGCTGACGAGTACTACTCCTCGACGACGGCGTACAATGATTTCTATCCAACAGGATCGGAACCGCTCGAGCCGAACATCACCGCTCTCCTCGATGCGCCGCGCGTGAAATGGCAGCAGGTCGTGACTCAGGGTACCGCCATACCGACACCCTGGGAAAAGGCCGACTACGACAAGATGGATTCCGAGTATCAGGCACGGCGCGAAGAGCTGAACCAGAAGATCGCGAAAACGAAGCGCGAGGGAGGGGAGGCGGGGGAGTTGCAAGCTGAGAGCGACCGCATGGCGGAGGAGCATGCCCGAAAGGTGGACCAGTTCCTCGCCGCGAGCGCGTTCGCGGGGAAGGTTGGTGCGTGCGAGGGAGCGGGGTACACATCGAAGGGGCTCTACCGGCCGTCGGTCGACTGCATCATGTTCAGCAAGGGTGTGAAGCCCTTCTGCAAGGTGTGCGAAGCGGCAATCGCTCGAGTCATTGACTCGTACGCGCGCTGAGCGCCATCGGAACCGACGGCCTCCGGCTCTCAGCAGATCCGTGGCAGCTGCTCACCGCTCAGCATATCCACGATCCTTCTTGTCCCGAGGCGGCTGGTCATCGTCACCATCCCGCGAGCGCCTTCGTGCACCGCGCCGATGATCGATGCTGCGGAGCCGTCGCGATGCGAGCGCATCAGCTGGAGCGCGCGACTGGCCTCGCTCGCGGGAACGAAGCAGATGAACCGTCCTTCGTTGGCGACATAGAGCGGGTCGTAGCCAAGGATCTCGCACGCCCCCTGGACCTCTTCGTGGACGGCGATCGTCACCTCCTCCACCGCGATCGGGATGCGAGCTGATTCGGCGATCTCGACAAGAGCGCTGCCGAGCCCTCCGCGGGTCAGGTCGCGCATGCAGTGGATCTCGAGACCTGCGTCGAGTAGCGTCATCACGAGGGAGGCAAGAGGAGCCGAATCGCTCTCGATCCGGCTGGCGAATGGCAGCCCCTCCCTGACCGACAGCACGGCGATCCCGTGGCGTCCGATGTCGCCGCTGAGCAGGATGGCATCGCCGGAGCGCACCTGTTTCGGGCCGATTTCGAGCGTATGCGCGACGACCCCCACCCCCGCGGTGTTGATGAAGATCCCATCCCCCTTGCCACGATCGACGACCTTCGTGTCGCCGGTCACGATCTCGACGCCGGCTTTCCGCGCCGCGCCCGCCATCGACTCCACGACGCGCCAGAGAGTCTCCATGGGGAGGCCCTCCTCGATGATGAAGGCCGAGCTCATCAGAACCGGCCTCGCGCCGCACATCGCCAGATCGTTGACTGTCCCGTGAACCGCCATGCTCCCGATGTCCCCGCCCGGGAAAAACAGCGGCCGCACGACGTACGAATCGGTCGTGAAGGCCAGACGGGTCCCGCCAAGAGTCGCGACCGCCCCATCACCCATCTGTTCAAGGATCGGGTTCCGGAAAGCGCTCGCGAACATCCGCTCGATGAGCTGATGCATCAGACGCCCGCCTCCGCCGTGCGCCATCAGCACGTGCGGATAATCCTGGATGGAAATCGGGCATCGCTCGGTCGTCATCTCGCAGGCCAGCTTACCACGACACACGACCTCGGCGTAGCGGACGCGGGATCTGGGGATGGCCCAAATCCGCGGCTAATCCGCGGATTTGGGCAATTCAAAATTCAAAATGCAAAATTAAAAAACCGGAAACTGTTCGGTCAATCGTCGGGCGCGGCGTGCTCGGGTCGCTTATGAAAGCCGTCCCACACACGAGTCAACAAGGTCAAGCATCTCTTGAGAGAAAGAAATCTCGACCGCTTCGGTGCCACGACGAGCGTTGCATCTGCGCTAGGCCCGTCACTCAGGCTTCCCCCGCTTTTGCATTTTTGATTCCTGAATC
>JACPPM010000002.1 GCA_016191015.1 Acidobacteriota bacterium
CGCTACGGGCTCGGCATGTCGATCGGTGGGCTCTACGTGACTCTCGCGGATCTGGTGAGGGCCTATGGCATCCTCGCCAACGACGGCCGCTCGTTCCAGCTTCAGTGGTTCCCCGGGCAGCGGCCCGCACATCATACGCCGCTCATCCAGTCCGACATCGCGCGACAGATCACACTGTTCCTCTCCGACCCGATGGCACGGCTGCCCTCATTCTCGCGCATGGGATCGCTCGAGTACCCGTTCCCCGTCGCGGTCAAGACGGGCACATCGAAAGGCTACCGGGACGCCTGGTGCGTGGCGTACTCGGACACCTACATCGCCGGTGTGTGGGTGGGGCATCCGGACAACTACCCGATGAAGAAACGCACCGGCGCAGACTCGGCGGCGCAGCTCGTCCACCGCATCATGGAAACGCTGCATCCGGAGAGGATGGACGGGATGAGCGAAACCGCGTTTCCGCCGCCGCCCGGATTCATCGCCCGCCGCATCTGCATGCTCAGCGGCAAGCTCGCGACCGACGAAACGCAGCACGTGGCGCTCGAGTGGTTCAAGCCCGGGACCGAGCCGGTCGAAAAGAGCGATGTCTATCGCAGGGTCGCGATCGACACGCGCACCGGCCGCGCGGCACTCCCTGATTGCCCCGCCGAGTTGGTTCGCGAAAAGACCTACGTCGCGCTCGACGACCGCTTCGCGGCCTGGGCGAAGCAATCGGGCCTCGAGCTACCTCCCGTAGAAGCGCTCGACGCGACGAGCCTTCCAGGTCAGGCCCCTCCGCTCCGCATCGCGATCAACGAGCCCCCGGACGGAGCGACCCTCCTACCCGACCCAGAGACCCCAGCCGATCTCTCGACGATCCCTCTCCACGCCACCGTCACCCCGGCCAGCCCCCAGGTCGTCTGGTATGTCGACGGCAAACCCTACGAAGTCGTCGACTACCCCTACTCCACGCGCTGGAAGCTCACCCCAGGCCACCACACCTTCCAGGTCAAGCTCCCCTACGCCCCAGCAGCCAGCACCAAGGTCCGCGTCACCGTTCAATAGCCACACTCTTGGCGTGTCATCCTCAGCAGGCCGGCGCAGCCGGCCGACGAAGAATCTCATGCCTGCTCCCAAACGGTCGGACGAGATCCTTCGTCACCGGGCTTCGCCCGGCTCCTCAGGATGACGTTACGTTCATGCCCGTGTCCGTCTACTCCGAATCCGAGAAGAATCCACAAAAACTTGGTGCCTCGGCCCTTTGGTCCTATCCTCTCGGTATTCTTTCGACTCGAACCCTCCGGCCGACACGGCGCTAGCCGGTCGGTTGACCGGTTCGGTCAGGGGGTATCCCAAAAAGCGAATTCCGATAGCCCGCCTAATCAATCTCGGTCACCAAGGCGTCCTTTCCCACGATCACGTCGGTGAGCACCTAGAAGGGAACACCAGGCAGCACCGCAACGACAGCAGGCACCGACTTCGTAACTCAACCCGCCTCGAATACTGTCAAATTTGGCAAGTACAAAGGGACGGTGAAGAAGGCCAGCTCGTCCAAGCTCACCGTCACGATCCCCAGCAGGTGCAAGCGCGGCAAAACGCACGACGTCACGGACACTGTCAACGGCCGGCCAAGCAACGCGTTCGGTTTCCACGTCAATTGTCGGAGGTGGGGATATCCGAGGAAGAATAGCGGAGTCACTACAGCACGGCATAGATGCACTTCGACCAAACCAAGGAATGGTCATAAACGCCCACCCGCGAGCTGGAACCTCTGAAAGTTGCGGCGGATCATGCCTTTTGCGTATATTCTAGGCGTACGGACCGAACAGGGAGGGAACAATGGAGATCATCATGGGGCAGTACAAGCTGACCATCGGCTACACGCCGCTCTGGCTTCTGAGTTGGACGATCATCATGTTGGGGCCCCCAGCAGCACTGGCGATGATAACAGGTCTCCCGGAGCGACCCCTTGCGTTCCTGTGGAGCCTATGGCTTCTCTGCACAGTTTGGAGGGACCTTACGAGGCCTCCCTGGGATGGGTTCGATCCAGTCCGTTACGTACCCGAGAGGATTCGACTTCTCTAAAGGAGCAGGGCCATGTGGGTTCATCCACCAGACCTGCTTTTTGCATGTATTCCAGGTGGAATTATCAAGGAGTCAAGCGATGCGCCTCCGAGTTAGCACACAGATGAAGATCGATGACGACGGAGCCCGTGAAGCAGCACCAGTCGAACGTCCCATGCCTGTTGTCTCAAGGCCGATTCGCTGCGAGACTTGCGGCTTGTCCATCACGGACGCCGGCGCAGCGACTGATCGTCGTGTGGACGACCGTCGCAAGCCTCCATCCGATAAGCCTCCCAAGCCGTAAATCAGCCGCAGTGGAAGTCGACATGTTAAAATCATTCGATGAGGAGTTGGGCTTCTTTATCGAACACCAGGAGGAGCTCGTGAGCCAATATCGGGGCAAGATTCTTGTGCTCGTAGGCCCTAAGGTCGTCGGAGTCCACAACACAGTGCTCGATGCGTATCTGGAGGCGCAGAAGGAGTACGAACTCGGCACGTTCATGATCCAGCCTTGCGAACCTGGTCCCGATGCTTACACCGTGACCATCACATCGCACGTGGCGACGTTCTAGGAAGATGTCTCTGGCCACGAGACAAGCGCCGTTCCACGCCTTCACGATCAGACACAGCGGGCGGGCATCCCGCATAATCACAGATGTCGGCGTCTCAGCGGCATTCGATCCTTCCGCTCCGCCCGAACACCCAGCGATCCTTGAGACGAAGGCGCTTTGGGATACGGGAGCGACGCGAAGCGTCATCACCAAGAAGACAGCCGGCGATCTTGGGCTTGTTTCCACGGGGATGACCCGCGTCAATCATGCGGGCGGGACAAGCAATCACCAGACTTATGTGGTGAACTTCTTCCTGCCCAACAACGTCGGCGCGCCTGGGGTGTCTGTCTCGGAATGCGAGGATATCGCTGGAGACTTCGGAGCGATAGTCGGGATGGACATCATCGGCGGCGGCGACATGGCTATCACCAATCACGCAGGAAAAACGACTATGACTTTCCGAGTCCCTCC
The DNA here is from genome assembly GCA_016191015.1 of Acidobacteriota bacterium. GTDB lineage: Bacteria > Acidobacteriota > CAIWXX01 > CAIWXX01 > CAIWXX01 > JACPPM01. The sequence continues at coordinate 3,063 of JACPPM010000002.1, forward strand.
ATTTGAGGAGATCGACTTCGTAAGCCAGGCAAATCGAATTCTCTTTGCAGGAATCGGTAGAAACGATCCATGTCCATGCGGGAAGAAAGGCGATGATGGGAGAACGATCAAGTTCAAGAAATGCCACGGAGGGTAGCCCGATCGGTTAGACCAGCCCCCCTGTTGTCACGTCCCCCCCTCTCGTGTTTCAAAAAGGGGGAGTCGAATCTCACGGCGTCCCGAAAACACCGCCCCTTTCCCGTCGCCGTCAAGACGGGAACCTCGAAGGGCTTCCGGGATGCCTGGTGCGCCGCGTACTCGGACACGTACATCGCCGGTGTCTGGGTGTGGCATCCGGACAACTACCTGATGAAGAAACGCACCGGGGCCGACTCCGCGGCGCAGCTTGTTCACCGCATCATGGAGACGCTGCACCCGGAGAGGATGGACGGGATGAGCGAAACCGCGTTTTGGCCGGCGCCCGGATTCATCGCCCGCCGCATCTGCATGCTCAGCGGCAAGCTCGCCACCGAGGAAACCCAGCACGTGGCGCTCGAGGGGTTCAGGCCCGGGACCGAGCCGGTCGAGAAGAGCGACGCGTATCGCAAGATCGCCATCGATGCGCGCACGGGCCGCCCCGCACTCGCGGATTGCCCCGCCGAGTTGGTTCGCGAAAAGACCTACGTCGCACTCGACGAACGCTTCGCTGTCTGGGCGAAGCAATCGGGCCTCGAGCTTCCACCGGTCGAGATGCTCGACACCGCGAGCCTTCCCGGCCAAAGCCCACCGCTCCGCATCGCCATCAACGAGCCGCCGGACGGAGCGACCCTCCTGCCAGACCCCGAGACCCCAGCCGATCTCTCAACGATCCCTCTCCACGCGACCGTCACCCCTGCCAGCGCCAGGTCGTCTGGTACGTCGACGGCAAACCCTACGAAGTCGTCGACTACCCCTACTCCACCCACTGGAAGCTCACCCCAGGCCACCACACATCCCAGTTCAAGCTCCCCTACGCCCCAGTAGCCAGCAGCAAGGTCCGCGTGACGGTGCAATAGCCACCCGCGCCGATCCCGTGCAAACCCCGCATCTGCACGACATTGCACCACGAGGTGGCGTCCAGCAGGACATCCCCGATGTCCGCAACTCGCCGCCGAGCCGTATGGCCAGGGGAGGCCAGAGGCTCGGAGGCTCGTCTGAACAAACCTGTGGCTTGCGGCCTTCGGAAGATGGAGACCGTGAGCGGTGCCGAAAGCGGAGCAAAGGACCAAGACACGGTCCCGCAGAGCTATGAATGGATCTGGGCCGAGGATCGAGGTTGGTTAGCCGGTGGCTGGCGGGGATCAAAGAGGCTCAAAAGACCACTTTCGCGTACCCTCTTCTCGAGGCACCATACCATTCGATCAAGCAGCTCGAACTTCCTGGCCAAATGGACCCCGAGGAATTGCGGTGCGATGGCAGCGATTCCCAGGAACTGGAAGAAGTCACCGTACTTGGGCCACGAGTGGTACAGGTTCTTGGACGCCGCGATGAGAACTGTAAGGCCACCGCTGCACACGAGAATCCGCAGCAGTCGCTCGAGGTATTTTCTGTCCCACCTTGGTGAGTCCAGCAAAACCCCTGCTATCCAGACGCGAACCCTGCTCAGTTACTGAGCGGCTAGAGCGTCAAGGTGTGTCCGCTGAGGAAGGGATCCGAATTTGTTCACTACGATATTTCGCAGCATCGGTAGAATGTGTCCGCGGTTCTCAATCAGTAAGCCGCTCATCGCCAAGGTGTTGACGAAGGTACTGACGAGCAGAAGAAACACTATCATGTATCCTATCCCGTGGACATACCGCCTAACCCCACTTCCGCAACTTGTCCTTGAGCCGCCGAGATTGAAGGGGGCATGCGGGACATTCGGGCGAGGCGACGGCAAAGGGCTCATCGTGAGACGGGCGGCGGGGAAGGAGACGCTGTGATGCGAGTGTTGCCGTCAATTCCGTAGGAGGCTCGGGCCAAGGATCTATCGTGAGCCAATCTAAGGATCGTTCGGGCTAGGCGGCGGATCCTGCTCAAGGTGGTGCTGGCACGCGAAACGGCCGTGTTGGTCGTTGCCCGCCACAACCTGGCCGCACAGTCCACCCGCGGGTCCCGGCCACTGGCAGCCTCCCAAGATGCCAAGCGAGATGTTCAGCGCTATTGCGTTGGGGGCAGTTCCGAGGCGGGTCATAGTGACCGTTGTCGAAGAAGTGGTCGTAACGCCTTGGGAAGGTCCTTGCTTGAGCGAAAACCACTCAAGATATTCGGTAAGATCAGGAGTCGTGAACTTCTGATTGAAGTCTTCGATCGCGGGTCGGAGCTTGGTAACAATTTGCCGAACTGACCATTCCTTTGAAGCTTTCAACCGGTCGTAACTCAAGTGGCTCAAACGCTTATTGATCCGCCCGCGCCACTCTTCCAATTGATCGCCTTCAGACAGTTTCGGTCTCGATGAGTTGGGGTAGTCACTGACAATAATGTCGTCGGGGTGTGTCCGCTCAGTTTCGTAGAAAAAGAGGATCAGGTTGCGCGCGTGTACCAGGAAGGATTCGAGAACGGCGTCGTGCCCGACAGTGCCCTCCTTGAGTATCGCCAGCATCTCTGCCGTCTCCAAAAACATCCGGATCTCGTACGCGAGGTCCTTCAACGCGCCTGCGAGTTCCTGGGCCGTCCGTTGCTTGCGCATATGGCCTCCTCTCGTGCGCACAGTACCATGCAATGGGGGACCTATCAGCGATCTTGTCCTGGCGACCACTCTCCACCCACGTGACCAGGCCGGCGGTGATCACCGTGGACAACGTAGTCTTCTCGCGGCAGGCTTGTTCCCAGAGTCGTTCAGTGCGTTGTGAGGAGACCACACGAGGATGAGATCATGGCGTTGTGCCCGATTGCGGGTGCGGAATGGAGCCCCCTCCGTTGAAACTGTGACCAAGATCCTTCTGGATAGTCATCTCTGCTCCTGTCAGCATGCGGCCAGAATGGAACTTCAGTGCACGAGGACCAGAACGGTCGCCGCATCGACGATCTTGACCAAATCTGTAAAAGCGCTATCGAACCTAGAAACGGGCACCGGCATCTTGGCGGACACGCTCGGAAGGCTCTCGAGAAAGGCCTTTAGGTAGGTGCTCTTCAGGGCATAGTTGACGTTTTGTGGTATGGCGCCTGTTGCTTCCACCGTCGCCGCGTCATCCAAACGCGCGGCGATCAACCCGACGACATTGCCGTTCATATTTACCAAAGGCCCCCCCGAGTTTCCGGGTTGTACTTGAACGCTAATTTGGAAAAACAGTGGGACATCTCGTAGTCCGGAGAGACCGTTGATCTCGCCCTTGGTGACTTTCGGATCGAATCCCTGCAGGCTTGGATTCGGGAATCCGACCGTGAACACGGTTTCCCCGAGCTTGACCGCACCGCTGTTGGCTAGAGCCAACGCCGGGAATGATCCGGCTACTTTCAGAATCGCCACGTCACACGAAGGGTCGGCCTTCACGAACTGAGCTGGTAGCTCACCCTGCCTGGTCTTCACCTTCACGGTGTTCGCTCCCTCAACCACGTGAAGGCTAGTTAGGAGAAATCCATCTGCAGTGATGAAGAAGCCCGTGCCGGTGGCATAAGGCTCTGCGTCTCGACTGGGAACGGGCCTATCCATGTCCTTTGCATAGTTGCCTGTTTCTGCCGCGGCCACGAATTTGGCAGCACGTTGTTGGGCTTCCGCGATTTGGGCCGGTGTCATCCGCAGCGCGAGTGCATCGCGAGCTTCGGCGGCGTCGTCCTCTCCGTTCGCTGCCGCCAAGTTATAGCACTTGTGGGCTTCTACGTAATCCTGGGGAACGCCCTGCCCATCCTCATACATGTATCCGAGCAATAAGAGACCGGTGGCGTCCCCTTGCTCAGCAGCCTTCCCGTACCACTTCGCCGCCTCCGTGTAATTCTGAAGAACACCGTCTCCCTCCTCGTACAGAGATCCGAGTCGCCACTGACCTGCGGCGTTCCCTTGCTCTGCGGCCTTTCGATACAACTTCGCCGCCTCTGCATAATCCTGCTGAACTCCCAGTCCGTTGTCATAGAGATCCCCGAGCCTCCATTGACCTTCATCATTCTGCTGCTCCGCAGCCAATCCGTACCACTTCGCGGCCTCCCCGTAATCCTGAGCAACCCCCTGCCCACCGTAATACAGGAATCCAAGGCTCCATTGGCCCGCATCGTCCCCCTGCTCCGCCGCTTTTCGATACCACTTCGCCGCCTCCGTGTAATTCTGAAGAACACCGTCCCCGTCCTCGTACAGAGATCCGAGGCACCATTGACCTGCAGCGTCGCCCTGCTCCGCGGCGAATCGGTACCACTTCGCAGCCTCCGCGTAGTCCCGGGGAACTCGCTGCCCATCCTCGTACCTGTATCCGAGTCGCCACTGCGCTGTGGCGTCGCCCTGCTCCGCGGCCTTCCGAACCCACTTCATCGCCTCCGCGTAGTCCTGGGGAACTCCTTGCCCGTTGTCATACAGGTCCCCGAGCCTCCATTGGCCTTCTGCATTCCCCTGCTCCGCGGCCAATCGGTACCACTTCGCGGCCTGCTCATAATCCTGAGGAACTCCCTGGCCGCTGTAATACAGGAATCCAAGCCGCCATTGGCCCGCATCGTCCCCCTGCTCCGCAGCCTTTCGATACCACTTCGCCGCCTCCGTGTAATTCTGAAGAACACCGTCCCCGTCCTCGTACAGAGATCCGAGTCGCCACTGACCTGCGGCGTTCCCTTGCTCCGCGGCCTTTCGATACCACTTCGCCGCCTCTGGATAGTCCTGCTCAACTCCCAGTCCGTAGTCATAGAGATCCCCGAGCCTCCATTGACCTTCATCATTCTCCTGCTCCGCAGCCAATCGGTACCACTTCGCGGCCTCCCCGTAATCCTGAGCAACCCCCTGCCCACTGCAATACAGGAATCCAAGGCTCAATTGGCCCGTATCGTCCCCCTGCTCCGCAGCCTTTTGATACCACTTCGCCGCCTCCCCGTAGTCCTGGGGAACCCCGTCTCCGTTCTCGTACAGTTCACCGAGCTTGATCTGGGCCGTCGCGTCACCCTTGAGGGCAGCGGCCCGAACTCTCTCTAGCGTCTGGTCGCTGCTCGTCTCTGCGCCAATCAGAATGGAAGCTGAAGCAACGATCAGAATCGAGAACATAACAGCAAGCTGTGTGGGCTTTTTGGTCATGATTCTCCTCCCCCCAAGCGGGGTGGTAAGGCAGAAACAAGTTTACCACCTGATCCGGCTGAACAGCGCCGGTGACGTGGGGACTTAGATCGAGCTGTTGACGATGTTCCTGTGTCCAGCATAGTCCCGCTCAAGGAACGCATCCCCGCCCTGGTCGGACAGGACGAAGCCGCACGCCTGCCCGCACCATGTGGCGGTGGACCGGGACACCCATCGCGGCGAGCTCGCCGTAGTCCCGCATGAGGTGGTGGACGCCCCGGCGCCAGACAGGGCGGCCGCGCTTGCCCAGGAAGAGAGTGGATCGTCTCTCTCGGGCCGCCCGACGAGCCAGCGCTTGAGGCCTTCGGTTCGTCTGCTCGGAACGGGTGAGTGGTCGAGAGGTCGTTCTTCAGGCAGAGGACTTCGAGCTGGGGGCTTTCGAGACTCACCTGGTCGAGACGCATCCCGCAGGCCTCGGATGCGCGGAGGCCGTGACGGCACACCAGCAGCAAAAGGGCGTAGCCCCGGGGCTCGTGCCGCTGGCCCTTCGTGGCAGCAAGAAGCTGACGCATTTCGAGGTGAGTCAGGTGCATTCGCATCCTAAACATTGGAACTTTTCCGACGCCGGAGCATCTCCACATACGCGGCAATGACGCAGGCGAGCATCACGAGACCCAACGCAATCCTGAGAACGGGCTGCGCTTTCTCGAGCCACTCGAACCACTTGCCATCCGCGGCCGTGTCCGCAATACGCATTATTTCCAGGAAGAAGCCCAAGGTGGCGAGGATGGTGAGGATACAGACCCAAGGTGAACTCTTGCGATCGGCCGTGGACGTGAGCCGGGCTGGAATCGACAGAGCACACAGCACCATCATCAAGAGCCCGAGGCGTGCGGACCAGCTCGGTGAGCTCATGGTGCACAGACCTAGTCCGGCGCATGCTAGCAAGAACCACAGATGAATGCCCATACATCCCTCGTTGAAATGGGAAGGGTGGCCGAGCTGGCTAGGGCGTAAGAAGTTGCTTTTTCAGGTGGCACCAGGCAGTGCGACTCCTGACAGGTGGAGTACTCCAACGACCACCGTTCCACTTCTTCTCGCACCCCCGGTGGTGCGAGAAGAAGGGGGAGAATGCGGGAATAGTATCTTCCGCCTCACAATCATGCCGAAAACATAGGACGCGGAGGTCATGATGTCAAATCTGTCGGCCAACTCCTTGGTCGGAGTGCGGAGATCGAATGTTGTCTTCGGTCGACCACCTCTGGCAGCTCGACGTGATCGACGATCGCGAGTACACCGAGGCGATCATGCTCCTGCCGCAATTGCGGCCGTCGGTGAAGGAGACGCGACCGCCTGCGTGCCTGCATGCGATCCTGCAGATCCGGGAGTACCTCGAATCGCATCCGGCCGCGTGGAATCAACCCGCCCGGCGCCCGATCGTGCGCACATCGATCGACCTCGATCTGCAGGACGAAGTCAGCTCCATGGCCTGGGAAATGATGCAGGGGTTCCGCCGGGACGGCGCCGGGAATCTCGCCGTGATC